>JAADFL010000001.1 GCA_013152945.1 Deltaproteobacteria bacterium
AACCAATTCATGGGCGAGCTATTGCAATTTGAACAATGCCATTATTTCAGCATTGTTCGTTCCTCACAAATATTGAGATCCGTCCCCCTCCATCCGTCCCCCTCCGTGGTTGCGAGATCCGTCCCCCTCCGTGGTTGATTTTCCCGAGGTCATATATAGCCGTAATATCAATAGGATACAGAGAGGAAAAAAACGGGGCCATGCACGATATGATTGCCGGGCGTGTCAGGCGGTTTTTTTTAGAGGCAATTTCATGTGAAAAATCTTCCATGGTACGCGAATCCAATATAAAGATTTTTGTATTGTATATATTGAGCATGGCGCGAGCTCGGTACGAGTAACCGGGTTTGCACGCCGGGGGATTTTTCCCTGGCGCCAAGCTTCTTGAAATAACAACAAGTTTTTGATGCCTTGTTGAAAATCAACCTGGGTGGGGAGACCGACCGGGAGACCGAGGGTGCGGTGGGGTGACTCGTGCTCGGGGCAGGGTTGCCCGGGAGACTCGAAGCTCGTGAGCCGAGGACACTCGTGCACAAGCACCGAGGTGTAACATGTTGCAGCCGATATCCGACCTCTAGCCGATTGACTTCAGCACCCGGCGCATCCTCTCCTCCACCTGGTCGGCGATGGGCGCGACCTCCGGGCAGTCCACCAATGTGAACAAAGCCTTAGGGCTCAACGCCGATACATCCACACGGCCGTCGTCCATCTGTTGCACCACCACATTGCAGGGAAGGAGCAGACCGATGTGCTCCTCGGCCTGAAGCGCCTGGTATGCAAAGGGCGGATTGCAAGCCCCCAGTATCGCGTATGGCCTGAAGTCAGCGTCCAACTTCTTCTTTAGAGTGGCCTGCACGTCTATCTCGGTCAGCACACCAAAGCCTTCCTTTGCCAAGGCATCTACCACCTCTTGTTTGACTTTGCTAAAAGACTTGCCTGTCACGCTCTTTACGAACCCGTACTTGAAATTCTGCATATCCGCCTCCTACTTGTCTTTCGATGTGCAGCAACCTAGTCGCTTCCTTTCGCACAAGGCTTACAAGAAAACCTCTTAAAATCAAAGCATAAATCGTGCCAGGATACAGTTTTATTGAAACCCCCCGGTTCTCGATACATAGGCTAGCTGGCTCGGCTCATTCATGTCTCACCGTACTGTACTGGAACATCCCCTGTTCAGCTCGGTCATGGAGAAAGAGACACTCCTGAACTCGACTGGTTTGATTCGTCCCTTCATTCGTCCCTTCCAATTCGTCCCTTCCATAGTTGATTTCCCCAAGGCTGGATATAGCCGTAATATCAATAGGATACAAAGAGCGTAAAAACCGGGGTCGTGCACGATATGATTGCCGGGCGCATCAGGCGCTTTTTTTAAAGGCAATTTCAGGTGAAAAATCTTCCATGGTACGCGAATCCAATATAAAGATTTTTATATTGCATATGTTGAGCATGGTGTGAGTGACCATTGTTTGCATGCCGGTGGATTTTTCGCTGGTGCGAAACTTCATGAAATGACAACAAGTTTCTGGTGCCTTGAAAATCAACCTGGGTGGGGAGAGTCCGAGTCCGAGTCCGATCGGGAGAGTCCGATCAGCTACTTGAAAAATCCGTTTTCATAGCCATGTATAATGATGCGGCCAAAAGTAACACAACAGGTATCCAAGCACCTGCAAGCGGCCCAACAGCACCGGTCACAGCCAATTTACTGGAAAAAGCCAACATCATCCAAGCAAGGAAAGCCGCAGCAACTCCCCGGGCCACGGCATTCACCAGCCCACCTTGTCTGCCGCTGCCGGAAGAAGCCCAGAATCCCAATAAAACACCGACAATCATCATCAAGGGAAAGGAAAACCTTGATTCGATCTCCATCACGTATTCTCTTGCGGTCCGGCCCTGCTTTTTAGCATCCTCGATGTATTTTTCAAGCTCTGCAAGGTGCAGTTGGTACGGCCTTCCCCTGATTGTCTCCAGGTCCCCGGGGCCAACCCCTAAATCAAGGACAATGGACTTCTCGAACTTGCGTTTTATCTCCTGTCCTGGCCCAAAATCAATCATCTCAACATTCCTGCCCGCCCATTTACTATTTTCAAATACCAACCTGTCAGCCCTTATCCTCCTTTTCAACCTGAAATCCTTGCCGTACTCGAACACTACAGGCTTGAGCAAACGCTTGCCCGAGGACGAGGATTGCTCGACGTGGGCAAACAAGAAAGGACCCTTGAGCCATCTCCTTCCTCCATAGTACTTGGTCCAACTCCAGGTAAAGGCTTTGAATACTTCCACCCTCAACCTGTCGGCTTCTTTGTCGGCAGGAGGAACCAAGGCTTCAGACAAAACCACGTCAATCATGGCTGCGGCCACGCCGCACAAGAGAACAGGAGCCATGAGTCGAAACTTTCCCGCGCCCAAGCTCATTGCTGCAATCAATTCACCCGACTTGGCCATGGTTCCAAGCCCCAGTATCACCCCAAACATCACGGCCATGGGCAATATAACGTGCACCTGCTTCGGCATCTGCAAAACATAGAACATGATTGCCTGGTAAAAGTCACCCCTGCCCTTCATGACTATGCCCGCAGTATCAAAGAAATTGATGATTGCCACAAGAATGGCCAACACGATCACTGAAGCTGCTATTGCGCCTGCAACCCTACCCAGAATATACCTGAATAATGTCATGGCCGCACCAGGCCGCGAATCCATCCGATGAGCACGGCAAAAGCCAGGAGCACCAGGTTCGGCATCCAGGCTGCAATCCATGCGGGTACAAGGCCACGGGCAACAACATGATCCGAAAACCTGAAAAAGACGTAATACAACGCCACGATGAGCGCAGCGACTATCGCAGGCCCGGCTCTCGCCCTTGTACGCACCCTCGGGCCGACAACAATACCAAGCAATACAAATATCAAGCATGCGCCCGGAAGGGCCAATTTCCTGTGAGCCGCAAGAAGGAGTTTTTGCCGATCCTGTACAGCGAGTTTCCCGGAACCACCCAGAACATCCAGCAGTTCACCCAAGGTCATGGTCCCGGCATCCTGGATGAACCTGGTCCTTCTCTCAACTTCCCGGCCCACGTCGAACCTGAAAGTGCACTCTTTGAAAGAGGCTATTGAATCCTCTTTTTCCTTTTCTTCAATCGAGTACAACTCGCCGTTCTTCAATCCGAGTTCAAGCGAAAGACTGCCGGGAAGCGCGCTGATCACGCCCTGATCGGCCAATACAAGCAATTCGCGGCCCTTGTTGTGTCTCCTGTCGATTGCAAAAATCTTATGAAGCATATTGCCGGCCCTGCTGGCGGCATATACCGTCAGCCCGTCCGCCATCTTTGCAAAACCGCCGGGTCTCAGTGTGCCGGCAAGGTTTTCCTTTGCAAGGGTAAGGGCTTCATCCTTCAGTATGTCCATTGATACCGGCCCGAGCTCTGCTGCGAATATGAAGGCCAAAACAAAGCCCAGTGTGCCCAGAAGGGTCATGGGCAACAACAAAGCTTTCCTGGACCTGCCCAGGAGGCTCATGGCCATGAGTTCATTATCCCTGGACATGCGGGCCAGTGCAGCCATAACGCCGAAGAGTAAGCTGATTGGGACAGCCAGGACCAGGAAAGACGGCATCAGCAGGCCCACAAGTTCTATTACCCGGGACAAATCCAGGGCACTGCCCATGACCAACCCGGACAGCCTCAACGCCTGGGTAATCAGCATGAGAAATAAAAGTACGACCAGTGCCAATAAGGAAGGTCTTGCGACCTCTCCCATTATGTATCGGTCCAGGAGGCGCATCTATTGCTGCTTTTTAAAACTTGGTCTCATCTCTGGCACTTCTTTTCAGGACCGATCGCGGTTAAATATTCTTAACCAACCGCCGGTCTTTTTCGTGGACCTTGCCTGCCATGGCCCTCCTGTATTCACCCAGTTTCGCAGCCAAGGCCGGCCTGGAAACAGCCAATATGCCGACAGCCATGAGCCCTGCATTCTTGGCGCCCGGCTTGCCTATCGCCATGGTGGCCACGGGAATTCCACCCGGCATCTGGACTGTTGCAAGTAATGCATCCAACCCGCCCAGGGCCGTAGCATTCAAGGGTACCCCGATAACAGGCAGGAGAGTGTGCGCTGCAATCATCCCGGCCAAATGAGCAGCCGCTCCCGCACCGGCGATGATGACCTTGAAGCCCTTGCTCGATGCCTTTGAGGCCAATTCAATTGCCCGTTCCGGTGTCCTGTGTGCCGATACGATGTGTGCCTCGCTTCCAATTCCGAATGATTTCAGAACATCGACTGCATGTGACATCATATTCCAATCCGAGTCACTGCCCATCAACACAAGAACTTCCGCGCGTTTCGAAACCTTTCTTTTTTTCACCAATTTTCAGTACCTTTCGACAGTCTTTTCACCAAACGTTAAAAAGTCCCGGCCTATGGCCTTTCGATCGCCTTTTTACCAATGTCTTTTCGAAAGTGCATTCCCTCGAATTTTATTTTCTGCATGGCCAAGTAGGCTTTTTCAACAGCAGTTCTTGCTCCTTGTCCCCTGGCTGTAACCCCCAATACCCGCCCGCCGTTCGTATACCACCGGCCGTCTTTCAACTTGGTCCCTGCATGGAAAACATACACATCGTCCAACCCTTCAAGCTCTCCCAGTCCTGTTATTTCCTTGCCTTTGTCATAGTGTCCCGGATATCCGCCGGAAGCAGCCACCACGCATACCGCAGTCTGCGGGTTCCACTTGATTTTTGTCTTCTTCAAGCCGCCGTCAACAGCGGCCGACATGATGGAGGCCAAGTCGGATTCGAGCCTGAACAACAATGGCTGAGTCTCGGGATCACCGAATCTCACGTTGAATTCCAAAACCTTGGGTCCTTCTCCCGTAATCATCAGCCCGGCATAAAGTGTGCCCATGAAGGGTGTTCCAAGTGCAGCCATGGCTCTTACCGTCGGCAACATTATTTCTTCATACACCCTGCTGCTCATGGCCTTGTCGAGTACGGGCGCCGGGGAATATGCACCCATTCCTCCCGTGTTTGGACCCTTGTCGCCGTCGTCCACTCTCTTATGATCTTGCGAGCCTGCGAGCGGTAACACTACCTCGCCATCTGTGATTGCAATGAAACTCGCCTCTTCGCCGACAAGACATTCTTCGATGATCACCCTCTCCCCGGCAGCACCGAATGTCTTGTCGACAAGCATCGACTTCAATGCTTCACGTGCTTTGTCCCTTGTATCGCAAACAACCACCCCCTTGCCGGCAGCCAGGCCATCAGCCTTTACTACAACCGGGGGCTCCCAATTTTCGAGAGCCGAAGCAGCCTTTTCATAGTCGTCATAAAACTCGGCCCCGGCTGTTGGGATGTTGTTTCGAAGCAACAGCTCCTTGCAAAATATCTTGCTGCCCTCCAACATTGCCGCCCTTTTCGAAGGGCCGAACACCTTGAGCCCCCTTTTAGCGAATTCATCCGTGATTCCATCAACAAGCGGGGCCTCGGGACCTATCACGGTTAAATCGACGCATTGCTTCGATGCATAATCCGCCAGTGCAACAAGATCGCCTTGATCAACCCCGGAGTTTTTTGCTTTGGGCAAAGAGAGAATGGCATCACTACCCGGTACACACAAGAGCTCGTCAACCATAGGGCTGGACGTTATTTTCCAGGCCATTGCATGTTCCCTGCCTCCGCTTCCGACAAGTAAGATCTTCAATTCGACCTCCTTTCAACCTGCAGCATCCCCTTCCTTGCCAGCAGATTGTCCGGAGCCACGGCAAGGACCTGCATGAACAACTCTTTTGCATGTTTCTCATGGCCGATCTTGGTTTCGACCAAGCCTAATCTAAGTACTGCCGGCATGTAACCAACGTCGATATCCAATACGGACTTGTACAAGGCGGCTGCCTGCTCCAACTTGCCGTTGGCCTCGGCCAGCCTTGCGTTAAGATAATTTGCCGCTAAACTCAACCTGTCCAGGGACAATGCCTTTCGTGCCTCGGCCGAAGCTCTCTTCATGCTGTGACGGCCCAGGAAAATAGATGCCCTGTAAAGTCTTGCTCCGAAATCATCCGGATCCATTTTAATTGCCTTTGCAAATTCCCTTTCCGCATCGATTTTTGCGCCTGACCAGTAATATGCTACCCCCAGGGCCGAATGGGCCAATGGTTGTTCCCTTTGCTCTTTAGCCAGTGAACGCAGCCCTTGGACTGCCTGTAAAAGCAAAGACGGGCCTTGGTACATATCGGTCAGTTCCTCTGGAAAGGCCTCCTTGAAAGGTGGCAGATCCAGGCAGTTCTTCATGACGCCAAAGGCCCGGTCCGCCTGCTGAATTCTTGCATAGAAGCCTGACAACTCGATACATGTAAAAATATCGAACCTTGCAAGATGAACCGCTTGATTATATCTCTGCACAGCTTGATCCATGTCAGGCAATGCTTCCGAAACATGCCCGCCCAAACGCATTGCCAGAAAGGAATCCGGCATTTTTTCCAACAATGCATCCACCTTGTATTTTGCCTGCACGATATTGCCTGCCTTTAAGTACAGTCTTGCAGCCAAAAAAAGCGAAGCAGGGTCGCCTGGGGATGCATCCAATGCCTGTTTTGCAAAGGAAACAGCCTCTTTCATCCTGCCGGCTTCGTCCGCCAGGATACCTGAGTGAACCATCAACCTGGCACGGAGTTCCGGGAACGACACTGTATCAGGCAGCATATTCCTGGCCAAACGTAGTTCCTCGCCGGCCTCCTTGAATTTGCCGAAGCCCTGGTACAGGAGCACTGCAAAATTCAACCTTGTTTCAACAGAATCTCCCCCGGTCTCGAATACTTTCGTAAATTGCCTCGAAGCCTTTTTAAGTTCCCCGTTCTCTGCCAGCATAGTTGCATATTTCGCCCTGGTAGCCCAATCATCCGGCTCTGATTTCAATCGCTCTCTGATCAAATCAAGTGCCTTGCCGTGTTTGCCCACCGCCTGATATGCAATTGCCAGGAACCTGTTCAAGATAGGTAAGGCCGGTCCTTTATCCCTGGCCTCCTTGATATATTCGAGCGCCATTGCCGGACTGTCATCCAAGTACGCCCTTCCAAGTATCAACAGGGAAAGCGGATCATTTCCTTTACTCAACCTTTTTGCACGCATGGCGGACAGCCTGGCATCGTCGAGTTTCTTCGTCCGTAAAAACAAGAGGGCTCTGGCACGATAAGCAGCCACGGACTTGGGCTCCAGGTTGACGGCATATTCAACGAGGTCGAAAAATGACTGTAACGTGTCCACGTCCTGGCGGCTTGCAGGGTTGTCCAGTTCGGCTGTAATGTAACCTGAAATGGCATCCACGTTACCCGGTTCCTCCACCATTGCAGCCCTGTATTCCCTGGCAGCTTCTTCAAACCCCGGAACCACATCCCTATAGTAAGCCTTTTCAGCTTTTTTTATGTGTTCTTCAGGTGTTCCCGTTACATTCCCGACCCGCTTTGCCAATGAAGCTATATATGCCCTTGCCCTGGTGGAAACCTCCCTTGATTCTTGTCCGCCCTTGCCTACCCAATCGCCGGCAAACCCCAAGAAATACAGCGCTGCTCCCAAGGCAGCCAAACCCAATGCCCCGGCAACATAGTAAAGCCATGAAGGAGGGCCGTTCCTCTTTCGTGCCGAGTAAAATGCAGTGGGAAGCGTTGGGGAAATTCGCCGATCAGGAAGGCTTTCTGCAACAACATCAGGAGGAGTTCCAAGGGCAGTGTTTTGTTCGCCTTCAGCCCAAGGGGCTGCTTTGTTATTTTCACTACCGGCCGGTTTACTGCCTTTGACATTGTCTTGGATATTTCCGGCTACTTTTCCATAAGCTCCATATTGTTCAGCGGAAGGCGGAGAAGCGCCAAGTTGAAGCATGTCCTGTCCAAAGGAGTAATCATCGGCCTTCTCCCCCATTGGAAATGCGTTCCGGCGTGTTGACGGAGAAACAGGGTTGCTGTTTTCCAAGTGCGCGGACAAGCCTTGTGCCGCGTCTTTGCCTGCCTGTTCGCATTTAGGGCAAATTGAGGGTCCCCCGGACGGAATGGGGGCGCCGCATACAATGCAATTGCTCATGGAGGTTCCATTGCCTGAATTCGTGTCGTCGGATCTTTGCATGTCTTTGTTTTGCCCTGGAACCAAGTCATCCATGTTTCCCGGTTCCAGGTCCAGCGGCTTTATATCAGAGGGTTTCGGCTGATCGACGACAGGCGAATAAAATGTCCTCGGTTCCTGCCTCTCCCCATGTGCAACCTGCCTGCCTGTATCGGAGCCGATAACTTTATCGAGCGAAATTTCCGCGCCACACATCGGGCAGTGCAACTTTACGCCGACGGCATGAACTCTTTCATCATCCACTGATATTACTGAATCGCACTTGGGGCACTTGATTTCCATTATTTTGTCACCACTTGCTTTTTTTTTCAGTAGCAATTCGATCATCATATGTCAACTCCTGCGGAAGCAAGAGCAGAGAACTCTATTCAAAGGATTCCAAGACCCGGATCAAAGGTTTGATCGAGTTGTCACGTTTCGACATTTCGATTGTTATCTGGCCGTACGGTAAAATAATCAAAGAAACTCCCTCCAGGAGTACATCTTGCCAAATGCTTTCAAGTTTTTGCATAATGTGATCATCGAAGTCGTCCAATATGAAGGACAAGACCACAAGGAGTTAATTGAATGGGGGCATCAAAATCATTACTGGCGGGAATACTGCTTATATTATGGACATGGGCGCCTCTTGCCCAGGAAATTGGACACCAAAAGGTCCCCTGGCGACTTTTGGGCAATCCAAGGTTCAGCAAAGCAAGAAAGTTGAAACTCGAAAAACTTCTCAACGATACCTGGAACTATGGAGGATGCGGCGGTCCGATAGCCTATTGTCTCAACACGGAGCCGAAAGATACATGGACCATAAGGACAGCCAAGGCTGTCATGCGCATGATGAAAATGGGCATGAGCGACGGTCAGATAACAATCGAAATGTTGAGACGTGATAACTCGGTCAATACCAGGAATATCCTTTCGTTCGACCTTGCAAACCGCCCTTTCAGGGGAAAAAAGAACGCACCGGTGAAAATAGTGGTGTGGTCCGATTTCCAGTGCCCGGCATGCAAGAAAACCGCGGGCATACTCGACAAGGTTTTTGAAAAATACAAAGACAAGGTTGGCATATACTTCAAGAACTTCCCAATCGTGAAGCATCATCCAAGAGCACTTAAGGCCGCCCTTGCGGCCATTGCGGCCGCCGGCTTCGGTAAGTTTTGGCAGATGCACGATCTCTTGTTCAAGAATGCGCCTGACAGGTTGTCTGACAGGGACCTATTGGAGATGGCTGCATCCCTGAAAATCAACAAGAAAGCATTCAAAAAGGCCATGGAATCACCCAAGAGCTATGCACTGCTCGAGAAAGATATAAAGGAAGCCAACAAGATCAAACTGGACAGGACCCCGGTATTGTTTTTCAACGGCAAGAGGTTTATTGCAAGGAAGGACTTCGACACGTTGTGTGAACGAGTCGAGGAAGAGCTTGACCTGATTGCAGAGGCAAAGAAGAATAAAAAGTAGCAGCAGCAAGCCCGGCACTATCAAATCCATGTACCTGCCATAGCCCAAGTGCCGGGTCCCATGTGAACGCCTGCAGTGGCGGACATGGGCCAAACGAGCAATTCAAAATCCTTACCGAGACATTCAACCCTCTTGGCCGCAATGTCTAGAACGAATCGCCTGCTTTCAGCATCAGTATACTCGAGAAGAACGATTTTTCGGCCGTAGGCACTGGAAAAATGCTGCATGAACCTGGCCAAGATGAAATCCAGAGCCGCCTGCCTGGACCTGACAACACCCGCCTTGCCCGCTCCATCTTTCTTGTGCTCGATAACAGGCTTTATACCTGCAGCGTTTCCGAGAAAAGCACCAATCTTGCTCATTCTGCCGCCCCGGGCAAGGTACTTGAGCGTGTCCAGCGAAATGTATTCCTTGCATCTTTGTACCTGTGTACGCGCAAAGGCCAACAATTTAGCCGGGTGGCGAACCTTTTCCGCCTCTCTTGCACACACGTAAGCCAGGAGCGCCAGTTGCCCGGATGCAGCAAGAGAGTCGATTATCCTGAACTTGTCCCCGGGATCACCCCCTTGTTTTTCTTTCCATCTCGATGCGGCATCGTATGTGCCTGTGTACTGTGAGCCCGCAGTCAAGTACAGAACGGCTTCCTCTGTACCGGCCAAGTTTTCAAGACCCGCCCATATTTCTTCCTCTGATGCCCTTGCCGTTGTAACCGGCTCACTGCTCTTCTTCAGCAACTCGTACAGTCCATTCTTGTCGACATCACACTCGGGTTTCATATCGCCCTTGATATAAATATAACTATAGAACAACTTGATGCCGAATTCACCGGCTACTTGCCTGTCCATGCTGGCAGCGGCATCGACTGCCACGCTTACACGTCCGACCCACGAGTCATGCCAGGGCGATGGCACATCATGCCCGTATTCAATAGGCTGGGCACGAGGCCCAGTACGGGGATCAACACGCCTTTTCGATATGAAACTCCTGACCTGCTCGTTCATATCATCGAGGTGCCATGCCAGTTCCGGTCCCAAAGTTTTACAATATTCCCTTAGTTTTTCAGGTTTATTCGTGTGCATGTGAACCTTGAGCACACCGCTATTCTGCAGAATTTCAACAGATTCCCCAAAGTTATCCAAACCGGAAAGAATTTCCGCCTGATCCCTCTTTTCCGTCTTTAGGGCAAAATCAGCACAATACCTCGGCCCTTGTACCCATGTTTCCTGTCTCCATCCAGGCCGTATCTTCATGCCCTTGAAGCGATTTTCTTCAGGTGGATTCAAACCATGCAGTCTATATAAAACGCCTTCCAAGAAAAAGAACAAGCCCAGCGCCCCGGCATCCACTACGCCTGCCGAAGATAACACGGGCAGACCGATCATTGTTTCCAGAACCGTTGTCTCGAGAATTTCCCTCGCAGCTTCTACCTGAGATGGCTCGAATTCCACCTTTGAAAATTCAGACCTTTCGACAAGCACGTCCATGACGCTCAAGATCGTCCCTTCAACCGGAGAACCCACACTGGAGTAAGCCTCTTGCCTGCCGAGATATGCAGCTTGTTGAAACCCGGGCCAACCTTTCTCGAGGTTGCTTAATATCCGGTCCAGGAAACTGCACAACAAGTTTCCCGAATTGCCACGGGCGGCCAGCAGCAGCCTCTGCCTGATCGTGCCCATGGAATCGCCGGCAGCGGCAAGATCCAACAACGGCGCTACAGTACACGACATGTTGATGCCTGTATCCCCGTCAGCCACCGGAAACACGTTTATCGCATCGAGGAGACCGCTATATTGCGATAATCTCTTTGCACCGCTTTCCAGTGCATCGAGCCACTGTAACGTGCGGTCTGAAACCATGCTGTTTTTTATGTCTTGAGAGCCTGGTGTTCCTGGTCCGTACCTCCGGCCCTGGTCATTGCTACCCGACTCATCGGTTCTGTTCAATTCCCTCGTTCTCCTCTTTTCTTACAACAGCTCCTTGTCCAGGGCTCTTGAGTTCGATCTGGACCCTGTTAACACCGTCTTCCAGACGGCTCTTAACAATCAACCCGGATTCATGCAATATCCTGAAAACCGGCTTGTTGTAGGCGAGCACGTCTGCAGAAAAAATTTTGACTCCCCTTTTTATCGCCGCATCTGCAAGGGTTCTTGCCAGATCCTTGCCCAGGCCCTTTCCCTGGAAGTCGTCACGAACCACGAACGCAACATCTGCTGACATCCCGGCAGGATCCCTTACATAGTTTGCCACCCCGATAAGTTCCTCCCCACCCGGTTCGCCGATAAAACCTCCGATTGCAAAATGCCGGTCATAGTCAAGCTCTCTCAAGGGCTCCCTGCGTTCCCTGGAAAGTTTCACCATGGATGTGAAAAACCTCCTCGAAAGGCTCTCATCCTCGAGAGAATAGAAAAAATCCTTCAGGGCATCCTCGTCCGATGTTTTGAGCGGCCTGACAAACACATGGGACCGGTCCTTTAAAATCAGATTGTGCTCCACTTCTTTCGGATAAGGCTTGTTCAACGGAGGAACAAAGAACATGTTCGATTCTACATAATGGTTCTCCCTTGCATAAGACAACAGCTCATCTCTGAACCTTGGGTGGGCGACCTGTATCAGGCTCAGTGCCCTGTCCCGTATGGACTTGCCGAACAAGTAGGCCATGCCCTGTTCCGTGACCACGAAGTGAACATCGCTCCTTGGTGTCACCACCCCGGCTCCTTCCCTGAGGAAAGGCGCTATCCTGCTCCTCTTGCCGTCACTCGTAGTGCTCGGCAGGCATATGATCGGCCTGCCTCTCTCTGATCTGCCGGCTCCTCGAATAAAATCGAGCTGTCCACCGACCCCGCTGTACAGCCTGGTTCCTATGCTGTCCGCCGCCACCTGTCCTGTAATATCCACCTCGAGGGCCACATTCACCGCCGCCATGCGGGGATTCTGTGAAATAATGAAAGGATCGTTCACATGTTCAGTAGGCATGAAAAATACGGACGAGTTGTCATTTATGAAATCATACAGTTTTTTCGTTCCCATGCAGAAACTTGTCACTGATTTGCCCTTGTGAATCGTCTTCCTCTTATTCGTAATGACCCCCGACTCCGCCAAATCGACCATTGCATCGCCCATGACTTCGGTATGAACGCCGAGATCCCGTCTGTCTTCGAGAAACTTGAGAACAGTCATGGGAATCACGCCTATTCCCGTCTCCAATGTACATCCGTCGTCAATCAGCTCGGCAACGTTCCTTGCAACCATGACCTGGACCTCGTCAGGCTCGGGGTACTCGTATTCCAGTATGGGCTGCTCGCCCCGGACCAGAAAATCCAGTTCATCTATGTGTATGGTGCTGTCACCAAGGGTTCGCGGCATTGTTTCATTCACCTCTGCTATTACCAGGCCGGATGTCTCGATTGCGGTTTTCACGATATCCACGCTAACCCCGAGCGAGACAAAGCCATGCCTGTCAGGTGGAGAGACACATACCAAGGCAGCGTCCAGCCGCGCCCTGCCGTTTCGCATAAAGCCGGGAATATCCGACAGGGACATGGGCGTGTAATCCGCCCTGCCCTCCTGGACTGCATCCCTCATGGGAGGTCCAATAAAAAATGAATTGTGACGTATGCCGTCCGAGAGTTCCAGTTTCCCGTACGGCGCGACTCCCAACGACAACAAATGAAATATTTCCGAATCATCGACTTTCGATACCTTGTTAGAAATTGCCTTGGACAAGGCCTGGGGCTCACCGCAAGCAGTACCCAGAAATATGCGCATTCCGGGCTTGAGGCGTTCTATTGCATCACCAGGCGTTAATAGCTTCCGGCCGTATTTTTTTTCCCACCCCAAGGTCCACCTCCACATACCGACCAGGTAATGAAAAAAGCACACTGGTTATGACTCTAACAGAAAACAGAAACATTGGCCAAGCGCACAAAAAACAAAGCAATCCGGTTAGTTCAGGTCATGTCTCCCTGAGTGTCACCGGGGCTCATATTTTATTTTGATAGCAAGGCATTGGACCTTATCCTACCTGTCCCTGATGGACAGCAAGCCTTTCATAGTGCCAAGGTACGCAGTGCCGTCCGGACTGATTGCCATCGGCGGTCCGAAATTGGCATAGTCCAGGCCGATACCGGTTGGAATCTTGAATCTCGTCTCCCCGGTCCCTGCATCTATGGCTGTAAAGAAAAAGCGATAGTCTCCCGCCTCTTCCACGTATTTGTACGTGTACACATAAAGAAGCCCGTTCAAAAGGGAAACCTTTGGCAATACCTGGGAAGACTTCTCCCTGCTCCTCCAGACCTGCCTGCAGGTGAACCCTCCCTTACCATCCGGGAGCATGTCCACTCTTGCCAGGTTTCCCACGTGATTCATCCAACACCTCCCCGGTTTCAAAACACTCGCTCTGTCGATACCGTAATTATTGTCTATTATTACCGAGTACTCCAACCCTTGAGGGCCCGCCCTCACCCATCCGGGCATGGCGTTTTCAGTAGTACTCTCGTTGTCGTCGAATACCGGGACCTTACATGCGATCTCTCCGTCCTTCCGCTGGATGAACAGTACATTCATCCTGGGATCCGCGTTGTCGGTTATGGCAACCATATCGCCGAACACCTGGGGCGTTGAACCCGAGCCCTGGTTGAAATTGCCGGGTTTGACGCGGCTGCCTCGATCATACTCGGCCCGCCAGTCCATTTCAGGTTCACCGTCCATGCCCGCGTGGAAGCGATACATTGCATGATCACTCAATATATAGGCCCCGTCCTCTGCAACGGCGAACGAGTTTTCCAGTTCCTCTCCTTGCAACAGTGTGGTTTCCACCTTGCCGCTTTCCTGTTCCAGCGTGCCCACCACACCGTACCTTGTCGTGAACCAAAGCCACCTGCCCGACCAGTCGGTAAGAGCCATCTGCACATGGTCCATTGCAGGCGGTTCCATTTTCACTACATACGAAGATAGGTCGTACCTTTTGACCCGGACGAATTTCGAAGTCTCGTTGTCAAATCTAATTATCTGCAAGGCATTTTCAGAATCTGCAAAAATTATTCGTTCATGGTTGTCCATAACAAAATAGGCGGCGCCCGAGGTATCGTTGTACGGAAACAGCGGATCCATGGGATCGCGCGACGGTAGATCGTAGGATGCTATAACATCCAATGAAACAGGATCCAGCATCAAAAACTTGTAGTTCAACATGCTCGCATCCACGGTTATCATTCTACCCATGGAGTCGAAGGTCATTGTTACACACGTATTCATACCATCGGTATAGCTCTTCAGTTTCGTTTCCGGATTCAAGTCCTGCGGCCCTGCATATTCATATGTATCGGTCATGTATGCATCATCATGCATGTTGTTACTGCCGTTAGGCCCCAGAAATGGATGCTGCGGCACTGCGAGGTGGGGCAACTTTCCCGGCAGGTTCTTGAAACCGCTTTCTTGGTTTGAACAACCGGGTAACAACATGGATAATTGAATCAACGTCGCTATCAACGATATTTTTTTCATCTCTCTTTAACTCCGGCCTTTTACCTGCGGCGTACCCGGTTCGAGAACAGCCAAGATATAGAGACCCATAAAAAAAGACCTTTGGAGAGGCAAGAGCAACCTGGCGAGCCAGTACGGAGTCCTGTTCTGTGTAAAGGCCCCGAATCCCGTCATTTCGCGCACACCAAGACCGGCTCGAACAGCCATGTCCTCTATCAACCAGGGGAATGAAAAAAGTCCTCCGAGTTCCTCTTTTGCCACCAATGAGAAAAACACCTGTGCCGGGTTCAACGCATTCGGTTCGATGAGCAGGACGTTCCTTCTCGATACCCGGCGTGCTTCTTTCAATATTATTACCGGCCTTTTCACGTGGTGCAGAATATTTGCAACCAGGACGAAATCGAAACTATCGTCCCGGAAAGGCAGCATTTCGCCCAGGGCCGCAACCCTGAGTGCCGCCGGGTTGCGTGCAAGCTGGTTCCTGAAGGCATCCAGCGCCACGAGGCGCCGCGACCTCTTCAATAGTTGGAAGCTGAACACGCCCGGTCCTGCTCCTATTTCCAGCAGGGAGGAGCCATCTACTTTGATCCGTTCCAAAAACCAGGATAACATGGTCCGGCCATATAGCCTTGCGGCCCTGTGATCACCCGGTCTGTACTCGATTTTCGAGAAATATTCTTTTTCCTGTTCGTTCAATCAAGACTCCTCGATGCCGGGCTCTTCACGGCAGGAATGAACCCGGCTTGGATAACTTATCGGGAAGATATTTTTCGATCACGTAGTTCAGCCCCCACTTGGCCAGGGCCTGTTGCTCGGCCCTTACTCCCATGCTGAGCATGAGTTCAATAGCCTTGCGCCACTTCTTGTGATGGATGAAAAACGGGTCGTTCTTCAGGGCGTCCCTGGCCCGCTTGATGTCCACCTCTTTGAGCGGATGGGTGGGCAAGTCATAATCATTGATATCCATTGGAGTGACGCCCAGGAACCTTGCCTTGGGAACACAAAAAAAACGGTTGATATGGGCCGCATTGCCTGAGCCTACCTTCAATGTCCTATAAATATTGGACATGCCGTACGGATCGCAATCAACAAATGCATAAACCGGTATGTCGGCTTGTTCCGCGAGTTTTCTAACAAACCGCCTGGTAGCCCTTGTAGGAACTCCTGCCATGGAAATGAGGATACAATTCCAGGTTTTCCAAAACTTGTGCGACTGGAGCCTTTGGAACATGCCACCGGTCTCGATACACAAAATGAAATCCGCCTTGGTTTCGAATGACAGGTGCTCGACCGTGGAAGGAATCGAATACGCCCCTGTGCCGAATTTCGTGCAATCAATCCTTACCACTTCTCCTGATTCCGGGTCGGGATCCAGCACGACCAGTTCGCCTGCCACGGCTCCGCCATGCTCGTCCGGCACGAACTTGAGCTGTTCCCTTGATACACCATCAATGGAAAACATGGCCTCGATATCGTCCATGACCGTGTCTGATTCGAACTGATCCATAAAAGCGGCATCTCCCCAGTTCTTCGATTGGTAGTATGCGTCCCTCTTTGTAGCAAAATCCCTAGTCTCGATCAGTTCCTTTGACAAGGCCATCATCTTGAAGGTCTGGGCAAAGGTCTTTGCGGTAGTCACGCTCAATGTCCTGACTTTTCTCGTCCTTCCTATTTCAAAGTAACCCCTCGACACGTCGTACCTGACGTTAGACAGAGACCTCACCGGCAGTTTCAGTTCAGGCTTGGAGCCTTTTTCAATCCGTTTGAACACCTTTCGGGCCTGGAGTGTGATAGCATTCGAAGCGACCTTGTCAAGGAACATGCTCCTCTTCCCGGGGTCATCCTTGGTTTTAGCGGTCCTACCTTTTTTTTTCTTACCTGCCATTTGAAACTCCGCCTACATCTTCCTGCTTCTTTCCAGCATGTTCGTCAACTGCTCGACAACTTGGTCCCTCTTCTTCGGGGACAGGGAAAGTATCTCCTGCAATGCATCTCCTACGTACGGCAGGTACTTGGCTATGTAAGTTCTTTTCCTGTGTTCATCCGCCTCGCGCTTTCCCCGCCTGATGTGGGCGGACAGTTTTCTGCCGCATTCCTGCAAGGCGAGCCTCACGTCTTTGAGCAACTCCGGGTAGTGGGCGATAGCTTCTTTTGATTCGCTCGTAAACGGGACCCATACACTCGCAATGTGCACAAAGATCACAAGAGGCCCTGAAGGCAAGGCTCCACGCGCCTGCTGCAAACCGTACCCGCGCCATGATGTTGTCAGCACCGCCTTGGTAATACCGCAGCCCCCGGCCTGGTACAGCAGGGGTACACGGTTGGCATATCGTATCACCCTGGCCAGGCCGTCCGATTCCAGTGCCCCTCCATAAGCCAAGCCCACCTCTACCTGAAAGGGGTTACCCCTGTACACGGACGGAGGCCTTGTCCTTGCCACATACCAATCAGCAGGCACGAGTTTCTTCATGCCCGACAAGATGGCGTCTTCACCTATTGGAGAAAGGCAATTCGTGGGAGGGGCCATTATCTTGACCTTTGGTATGGCCCTGAACAGGCTTTCCACCTCCCTGGAGGCCACGTGCCTGGGCGAACGTTTCTCCGGTATACCTGCCTCTTTTAAAATACTGCGCCCAACATTATCGCTCACCCTGGAAAAATCGCTCTTCAAGGCTGCAAGCACGGTCCTGGACTTGGAATCCCTTAACATCCTGGCGAGTATTCCGAGTTCCACGCCGTATGGATGCGGTTTTATCTCTCTCGCCTCCACTGGAAGCTCCTCCGTGGATCTCTCGTATGTGACCTCGTCACCCTTGGGTGTTCTGTATTCGATCCTTGCATGCGGATTTGCCATTGCGGTCTGCACCATGTACTCGTCCACCGAGTGCTGTCCCTTGCGATAGACCGCCTCGAGTTCCATGGTCACCCTTGTACCGTGCTTCTTGTCCCATTCTATTTCCTTGTCCTTGAGCACGCTTGGCGCATTTCGTTTTGTATCAATGGCGACCTCTAGTTGGTGTGGTTCCCTGGACGCCCCTGTCCTCGTGATTATAAGCACGGGTTTGCCGGTCGTGAGCTGTGCGTACATACCGGCCGCCGAGATCCCGATGCCCTGTTGTCCCCTGCTTTGCTTAAGCCTATGGAACTTTGAGCCGTAGAGCAGTTTGCCGAATATCTTCGGGACCTGCTTCCTTATGATTCCGGGACCATTATCTTCGACGGTCACCATGTACCTGTCTTCCGCCAGTGCATCGAGTTCAACCTTGATTTCAGGAAGAATGCCAGCCTCTTCACAAGCATCCAGGCTGTTGTCTACTGCTTCTTTTACAGCAGTAAGGAGGGCTTTTGAAGGGCTGTCAAAACCCAACAGGTGGCGATTCTTGGTGAAAAACTCACTAATGGATATCTCACGTTGCCTGTTGGCTAGGTCTGCTGCACTTGCTCTTCTTTTTACCGCCATGTTTCATCAACTCCCGCATCAACAGGCCCTAATATTAGGACCGCGCAACAATAGAAAGCCTCTCGGCCGGAGAACATAGGGATACTATGCATTTGTGTCAATACGAACTCCCCCGAACTCCCCACCCTTCGAACTCCCCACCCAAGTTGATTTTTCATGTTTCGCTTTTTAAGGGCCGAATTAATACATGGCATGCATGTAATAACCTGCAAAGGGGCTTATATTGTTGATTTGGATGAAAGGTTTTCAGCACCAGAGCACCAGGCATGGCAAACAACACATATGAAACCATAAAAAACAGGAAATGTACGCTCCCTGGCCTTTGGCAAGTACAAGATCCGGTGTTCAATTCATGAGGGCAAGGACTATTAATCAGCTATCCCGGCCCAACTGTTTTGCAAGGAGCCTCTTCGCATCTTACTCCGGCCAATACCCGCAATTTATACGTCCCAAAAGGAAACAACACCTTGTTCTTGCCCTTTCGCCACTTGCTTAAGGCTGCCCTGTACTTCA
>JAADFL010000002.1 GCA_013152945.1 Deltaproteobacteria bacterium
CATGGGCAGTAACCCGTCGTATTATAAATCTTGCGGCAATGACTGCCCGGTTGAGGAAGTTAGTTGGTGGGATGCAGCGGCGTACTGCAATGCCCTGTCACGGAAGGAGGGCCTGGAGGAATGCTACGAACTTGGTGGCTGCAACGGCACGGTCGGCGCAGGCTGTCCCGGGAACAAAAACTGGTGTGAGGGTGATTACAACGGCAAGTACTGGTGCGAGTCTGTTCGGTTCAAGGGGCTTTCGTGTAAGGGTTATCGTTTGCCCACCGAGGCGGAGTGGGAGTATGCGGCTCGCGCAGGCACGACAGGCGCGATATACGAAGGAGAGTTAAAGATTCTCGGTGACAATAATGCGCCTTCCCTGGACCCCATAGCCTGGTACGGAGGCAACAGTGGAGTTTCGTATAAAGGCGGCTGGGATTGTTCAGGCTGGCAGGACAAGCAGTATCAGTCGTCCAAATGCGGTACGCATCCCGTGGGAAGGAAGAGGCCGAATCCCTGGGGCCTTTACGACATGCTCGGCAACGTGTGGGAGTGGGTGAACGACTGGTACGGAGATTACCCAAAAGGAGATGTAACCGATCCTATCGGGCCTGGCACAGGCTCTTACCGGGTCCTTCGCGGCGGTGGCTGGGACTACTTCGCCCGCTTTTGCCATGCAGCGAATCGCGACAGGGACGAGCCTGGCTACCGCGACAGCGCCCTGGGCTTCCGGCCTGCGAGGTCAGGACAATGAGCTGAAGGTTCTAAGCTGAAAGTTATCCGGGCCGGATACCGGCCCATGTTTTCACTCCCGTACTTGGACAGGATTTCGATAAGAAATAAAAATATCAAAAAAGTAATTGACCCCAAATGATTCATGTAATAATTCGTAATATGTTTTCTGTAATGGGTAAATTGTTAAAGGAGGGACGTGAAATGAGAAAAACCTTTGTGTTGAGTCTTGCAGTGGTTTCAGGTTTGTTGCTTGGCGGTTGCGGCCTGATGGGTATGCCGGCATTCTATTCCGATATCATGGGGAACCAGTACTACCAGTCCGGTCAAACAACGGATCCCGGCGGCAAAGTTGTCACAGGTCAGGCATGTTGGCACAGCTATGTCGGCGTTTATGCAGCCGGAGATGCTTCCGTGGCCCAGGCACTTGCAGATGCAGGCGTGGATAACACCAAGAACCTCAAGAACATAGTTGTTGATCACAAGATATTTGCCATAGGACCGTTCTACATGGAATACTGCACCATCGTGACAGCCACGGTCTATGGCTCCGGCGGCGGGGGCATGGCACAGCCTGCGCCCGCAACAGAGCAACCTGCTTCCACCAATACTGGTGAGAACCAGGGAGAGAGTAATTTCTAGAAGAATTTTCTGAAGGCTTGTTCATGTCTTGAATGTTTTCGGTTCAAGCCAAGTTGGGCTATGTCCTGCCGTGAAATGAAATCGTTGCGAACAGCCTGAACCCGCATGGGACGAACCCCCGCCTGCTGAAATTTTGATTCGGCTGCCACAAAATTTCCGGACAACACTTGACTACAAGACCCTCTCGGGTCTAAACCCGGTTCAACCGCGATTGTGGACGTGACCGGTGGAGGTTTGAAAATGGGAAACGCTTCAAGATTCATAGAGTTGGAAAACAAGTTCGGTGCAAGAAACTACCTGCCGTTGCCGGTGGTCCTGGTAAAAGGAGATGGAGTATGGGTATATGACGTGGATGGAACAAGTACCTGGATTGCTTGAGTGCGTACTCTGCCCTGAACCACGGGCATGTTCATCCAAGGCTCGTCAAGGTCCTCAAGGATCAGGCGGATCGATTGACTCTTACCTCCAGGGCCTTTTACAACGACAAGCTCGGCTTGATGTACGAGAAGCTGTGCAAGCTGACAGGAATGGACATGGTTTTGCCCATGAACACCGGCGCAGAGGCGGTCGAGACAGCTATCAAGGCTGCCAGACGCTGGGCATACGACAAGAAGGGAATCGATGAAAACAAGGCCCGGATCATTGCCTGCAGGGGCAATTTTCACGGCAGAACGACTACGATCATTTCCTTTTCCTCTGAAGAAGAATACAAGAGGGGATTCGGTCCGTTCACTCCGGGCTTCGATCTCGTGCCGTACGGTGATATTGAGGCATTGGACAAGGCAATTACACGTGAGACCGCGGCCTTCCTGGTTGAACCAATACAGGGCGAGGCAGGAGTAGTGGTGCCTCCCGCGGGATATTTGAAAGCCGTCAGACAACTTTGCAACGAGAAAAATGTGCTCCTGTTGGCCGACGAGATACAGACAGGCCTCGGCCGAACGGGAAAGATGTTTTGCTGTGAGCATGAAGGTGTGACACCTGATGCCTATATTTTGGGCAAGGCCCTTGGCGGCGGCTTACTCCCCATTTCCGCGGTTACGGCGAATTCAGATGTCCTGGGCGTATTCGAGCCAGGCTCTCATGGCTCGACCTTTGGTGGAAATCCGCTTGCCTGTGCCGTGGCTGCAGAGGCCCTTGATATACTGATGCAGGATGATCTTCCAGCCAGGGCTGAGGAGATTGGAACCCTGTTCATGGATATGCTGAAGTCAATCGACAGTCCTTACATAGATCACGTTCGCGGTAAGGGGCTGTTGATTGGCGTGGTCCTTAAGCAGGAGGCCGGAGGAGCCAGGCGCTTCTGCGAGGCATTGATGCAGGAAGGAATTCTATGCAAGGAAACACATGAGAATGTAATCAGGTTTGCGCCCCCGCTCGTGGTTACAAAACAGGAAATAGATTGGGCCTTGCCCAAGATTCAAAGAATTCTGAAGAACCTCTAGAAATTTTTAGCTTACCATTGCAGCCTTTGTATTGTGTCGAAGCCGAGTCAATATGTCAGTAAAGTGCCGAGTGAAAATGTCAGTAGGGGTAATGGTTCATGCCACATACCTTAAGTAGGGGCGGTTTCGCGAACCGCCCATGCGAGCTCCAATCCAAACGATTTGTATTTATCTCCTGGACCAGGCCTGCTTTGCACCGCCCTCACCCCCTTTTGTCCCCCTCTCCCGCAGAGCGGGCAAGGGGGATCGTTTGGTACCAATAATTCCTGGGGCGTTGCCCCAGGCTATTTTATTTCGCCCCTTTGGGGCTTTTGGGGAATTGGTTTTATT
>JAADFL010000003.1 GCA_013152945.1 Deltaproteobacteria bacterium
TCCCTTGGGCGTCGCATGCCACCCGGCCCGCATGATTCCCCTTGTAATCACAAATGTTTCCAAACCTCCCCCTCCACAACCTGGGTCGGGAGAAAAAGAAAAAGAAAAAGAAGAGGGGTCGGGGGAGGATCAGGGGAAAATAAAGGGCTATCTAATTTGACTAATCAACGCCTAATTATGTATTCATCTTTTTGTATAGAACTCTTTGGAGAGATTGGTGGGAGAGCAAGAAAAGGGTGGGCCAGATGTAAATGGTCCCCAACAAGCAGGGCCCGGGAAAAACGGGATTGACCCAAATCAGGCTTCACATGACAGTCCCTCGGCACTTCCTCCTCCTCCTCTGAAACCGCCTATTGAAAAGCCACATACTTTTAAGCAAGCAAATTCGACCAATCGATCTGCCGTGTTTGTGAAGCCAGGTACAAGGAATGATAGAAAGAATAACGCTGGAGAGGTCAAAGAAGTTTCGGATCTTTTTAGTCTGATGAGAAAAACCCTCAAGACATTTTCTCTTTATGGCAGCTCAAGTTCTGCTGCTCAAGATTTTCAGTCCAGGTTGTACAAGGTCTTTACACAAACGCTTGAACGACTTGGCCCGATTTCCCTGCGAATAGATTCTTCGTCACTTATTTATCATGGTGAAACTGTGCTATCAGAAGATTCGTCAGTGGAATCCTATTTATATCGCCTCTACAGCACCGGCATAAGGTATTTGACTTTCAGGCCCGGCCTTAACATAGAAGAGCTGTCCGAGTTCCTTCACATACTTTCCCTGGACCCGAATACCAGGGAACTCCAGGACGATGACCTGGTAACACTATTTTGGAAAAGTGATTTTAATAATATCCACTATATTGTAGTCGAAGGATTCACAGAGGCAGGGAACAAACAAGAAGACCAGGAAAATGTCGACTTCGAAGCCGCACTTTCCAGTATTCTCGACGCAGTCGAAAACGAGTTGCCCCCTGAACAAATAGTTCACTCTGTACGGATATCAGAAGAAGACATAAACTCCTCTCCTCCAGCTATACAATTGGAGCAATTCGGGCCTTCCAAGGACAAGGATTCAAATGCAAAGGTATTCTTGCTCACCGACCAGGAGATGCTGGAAATTCAGACTCGGATATTGTCCAAGCCACCGGAATACGACTTGGCAAAAGTCACCGACATGCTGATCGAACTCATGGCATGGGAAAGCGATTCAACGGAAGTACAAAATATCTTGGACTCATTGCTCCTGATTCTTGATTATGCCTTGAGTCGCGACATGTTCGAAATCGCGTCCAGGGTTGTGGGCGGTATCAAATGGATAACAATTCCCAGAAAAGATGGCCATACTTATTCTGAAGCCGCAATTCAGGCTGCTCACTCCGGGTTACTGGAAGCATCACTACCCGAAAGAATCAAACCCTTGTTGTCCGCCCTCTCGGATGAGAAGAATCATTCGAGAATAACAGCCCACTTGAGGGCACTACCGCAGCAGGCGGCCGAAGTACTGTCTGACCTGTTGGTGGAGGTGCCGGAACGGGTACACAGAGATATAATCTCATCCGTTATTGTTCGATTGGGACGAAATAATCCACAAATCTTCGTCTCTAGACTGGAACATTCAAAATGGTTCGTTGTCCAGGCTATGGTGAATATTCTCGGCCAAATCGGACAACACGAACACCTCCCGGCCATATTGAAGGTATACGAACATGAAAACCCGGAAGTCCGTGCCGAAGTAGTCGATGCAACGGCCAAGTTCACTTTGGAAGAAGTCAAATATTTCTTGTCCAAAGCTCTTTTCGACGAGGACAAGAGAGTCAGGATAAAAGCCATAACTCAAATGTCCAGATTCAAAGGATCGGACACAGCCAAGTACCTGCTCGGCCAAGTCAAGGACACATCTTTCCTCGACAAGAACCGGCAGGAACAAAGAGCATGGTTCAAGACAATATCCGAGGTAGGAGATGAAAGCATCATACCTGAACTCGAAGAGTTGGTAACAGCGAGAAAGTTCAGGAAAAGGAGCCAATACGAACACATCAGAGCCGGCTCCCTTTATGCGATCTCCAGAATAGGCGGTCCTGCTGCTGCAAAGGCCCTTGAAAAACTGTCAAAGGCGAGGTTAAGCGGCCTGATACGAGCGGCTCACAGCAGGGCACTGGAAGAGTTAAAGAAAAAAAAATAGACACGATGGCTGATTTCATACTGGATTAACGGATCTGAAATTTGCTCGGAGCTTTTGTTGGAAGATCAGGAAAAAAAGATCAAGGAAAAGTTGAATCGCCTGGGCGAAAGTTTGATTAACCAGCTTTTCATGCTTATCCGAACACTCAAGATACACCAAATCGACAACGAGGCATTTTCAAGGCCCTTGGAATCATTACGGGACACCATAAACAGGATAATAGACATTTCTGGAGATGCACGCATCATCGGCGTGGGTAAGGATGTATACTTGAACGGTCTACGCATCAGGGTCAAGTACAGGAATATTGATTGCGCATCTTTCCTCGTGGAACAATTGGCCGGCAAGGACATTGGAGACCTGACCTTCACAAAGCATATCGAAGTCCCCCAGCTCAAGCAATTCCTGGTCATGTTTTCGAGGCAAGCCAAAGATGACACGACGGCCAAACAAACATCCAAGCTACCCGGGATCTCAATCGGGACTTATAGGAAACTGGTAGACGACCTTGGAGGCGGACAGCATCTGCTTGACAAGAAAAAATATGCTCTTCGTGTGTACACAAGAGCCATAATAACATTAAAGGCTCACGTGGAGGCGTTAAAAAGGGGAGAAAACGGTCTGCCCGGAAGAAAGCTCCAGAGAGTAATACAGGAGATCTGCGACATCGCATCAGGGGAAACCAATCTATTAATAGGATTGGCATCTATCACGCCACCCCTGGAAGAAGACCAACTCTACTATCATTCCGTCAACGTGGTATTACTATCCGCCGGGCTGGCACAAAGATTGGATCTACCCAGGCAGGAGGTGGCGGAAATTGCGCTTGCAGCTTACCTGCATGACACCGGCATGGCCTACATACCCAGGGAGGCTATCAACAAATCAGGAGAACTCACACCGGAAGAAAGGGTAAAGGTATCCAGGCACGTTCTTCAGTCTCTGAGAAATCTGATTAAAAGCGGCATGCTTGAAAATCTTAGAATAATGCCGCTAATAGTCGCATATGAACATCACCTGCGGTACGACGGTAAGGACAGGCCTCCCGGTGCGACCCCGGTGAACTCGGTGTCGCAGATAGTATCTCTGGCAGATTCATACTGCGCATTAACGTCCGACAAGTCATGGAGAAAAGCCTATCGACCCGACGAGGCCTTGAGAATCATGCTTTCCGAAGCAGGTAAAAAATTCGATCCCTTGTTGCTCAAGGCCTTCATAAACCTGGTCGGCATCTATCCCATCGGGACTGTTGTCACATTGGATACAGGGGAAATAGCCATGATCTTCATGAACACGGACCAACCTGACAGGCCGGTGGTAAAGCTGCTCTTGACATCGGACTGGAAAAAACCGGGTCCTTTGAGACATTACGACCTCTCCGAGATCGATGAAACAGGAGAATATGTCAGAAGTATTGTGGGAGCAATCAGCGCAGAAGAGTTCGGCATCAACGTAGCCAAGGCCCTCCTGGATTAATTTAGTAAAAAGTAATAAGTAAGATTCCTTGTAACCCGCGGCCCCGGCCCTCCCCACCCAGGTTGATTTTCAAGGTGCCTGAAATATGCTGTTATTTCATGAAGTAGGGGTGGTTCGCGAACCGCCCATGCGAGATCCAATCCAAACGATTTGCTTTTTTATCTCCTGGACCAGGCCGGCTTTCCACCGCCCTCACCCCCTTTTGTCCCCCTCTCCCGCAGAGCGGGCGAGGGGGATTGTTTGGTACCAATGATTCCTGGGGCGTTGCCCCAGGCTATTTTATTTCGCCCCTTTGGGGGCTTTTGGGGAATTGGTTTTATTTGATTTAATGGGACGAATCCCCTTCCTACTGACATATTCATATTCATTCGGCAGTACCACTGACATTTTAATTCGGCTACCACACCTGCGGTTACAATCCTGGACAAAGGCATTTGGTTGAAGTAAAAGGTTTGGTGTTCGTTTTCGAAAGTAGGGAACGATTAGCTTGCTGGTTGATTGGAGGGCTTAAAGAAATGTCTGATAAGAAAAAACTGATGATTCAAGACCTTAAGAAAAAGAAAACCAAGGGAGAAAAAGTTGCGTGGATAACAGCCTATGACTATCCCACAGCTCAATTCGCCGAGGCTGCCGGGATGGACATGCTTCTGGTAGGCGACTCCCTTGGAATGTGCGTTTACGGCTACGAAAGCACGGTTCCTGTTACAATGGACCAATGTATCTATCATTCTGAAGCAGTACGCAGGGCTGCACCCAATACCTTCGTGGTAGGCGACATGCCTTTCATGAGCTACCAATCCGCTTTATTCAAGGCAGTGGAAAATGCAGGCAGATTCATTAAGGAAGCAGGATGCGATGCTATCAAGCTCGAGGGCGGCAAGCGAATAATTCCACAAATAAAGGCCATACTGGATGCAGGCATTGTCGTATGCGGACATATCGGATTGACCCCACAAAGTTCAGGTCAATTGGGCGGTCACAAGGCACAAGGCAGGACTGCGGATTCCGCGAAATTACTCATCGAAGACGCGTTCGCCATACAGGAAGCCGGCGCCCAATTGCTTCTCCTGGAGGCCGTGCCCCCGGAACTGGGCAAGTATATCACGGAAAACCTTGACATCCCGGTTTACGGAATCGGCGCAGGAATGTATACAAATGGACAACTATTGATAGTCTCGGACATAATAGGACAATTTCAGGCCTTCACTCCTAAATTCGTAAAAAAGTACTGCAATGTAGCCGAGGTCGTGACAAACGCTCTCAAGCAATACGCAGACGAAGTCCGGGAAGGCGCATTCCCCAAAGAAGAGCATTGTTACAAAATGCTCAAGGGCGAGTTCGACAAGTTCAAGGCAATGTTGGATGAAGGCGGCAAGGAATAAGCTGAATCCTAACTTGTCTCTCGAACCAATCATTCGACGAAACGGTTGTTTCCCGTTTGTCGCAGCTTATAAAATATATTACAAAGCTCCGGAAAGCATCGGTAACTAAAGAAAGGTGACCAAGGGAAGACGATTGGAGGAAGACGTTCCAAGAAGGGCGTTCAATGGCTGATTGGCAGGAAAAATTTTCTCACAAGATGACGACCGCAGATATCGCCATATCCAAACTACGTAACGGTCAATGCATATTCATAGGCTCTGCTTGCAGCGAACCTCAAAAACTGACATCTTCTCTTGCAACCTTGGGCAACCGGTTCGTAGATGTCGAAGTAATTCACCTCATGAGTCGCAGCCGAATCTGCCTGACCTCTCCGCAACTTGCCGGTCACTTCAGGTACAACACCTTCTACGTCGGAAAAGCGGTCAGCGATGCAATAACCGGGGGCGATGCGGATTTCACGCCTGTTTCCCTTCACGAGCTTCCCGGAATGATAGCCAGCGGCAGAATCTTGATCGATGTGGCGTTGATACAGGTCAGCCCGCCTGATGATTTGGGTTTCTGCAGCCTCGGAATATCAGTGGATGCAGTCCGGGCCGCCGCCGAAAACGCCGGACTCGTGATAGCCCAGGTCAACCCGAGGATGCCGAGGGTGTTGGGTAACTCCTTTATCCGGGTCGAAGACATAGATTTCCTTGTAGAGGGTGATGAGCCCTTGATAACGGTCGAATCGCCGGTACTCGATGCGATATCCCTCACTATCGGAAAATTCGTTGCCGATCTCATCGAGGACGGATCGTGCCTCCACCTGGGAAGCGGGGCCATTCCTTGCGCAGTTACGAGACACCTGGAAATGAAGCATGACCTGGGAATACATACAATGGTCATTACAGACGATATTCTTCGCCTGATATATTCCGGGGCTGTCAGCAACATGAAAAAAAACACGGATAGGGGAAAGAGCGTCGGAGCCATGGCAGTGGGTTCTGAAAAACTGTACGATGCTCTCAACGTCACTCCTCACATCGAGCTTCATCCATTGAATCATGTCAGTGATCCCGCCATAATATCGAAAAACGATAACTTCGTCTCGGTCAATTCAGTCCTGGAGATCGATCTTTCCGGGCTCGGGCTTGGAGATGCCCTGTTGGTGGGGCAGGACGACTCTGGCATAGGAAGTAACCTGGACTTCGTGTATGGCGCCCATGAATCACAGGGAGGCAAAGCCATACTGGCCTTGCCGTCTACATCCTCCGATGGTTCAAGGTCCAGGATAGTGCCCAAGATAACGGAAAGCTCCGGGCTCCACATCGACCGCGCTGCAGTCGATTTTGTAGTCACCGAGTACGGTTCGGTCCAGTTGACCGGATTATCGTTGAGGGAAAGGGCCATCGCACTGATAAGCATAGCCCATCCCAGGTTCAGGCAAACGTTGTTGGAAGCCGCAAAGAAATTGAGGTATGTTCCGTCCGATCAGAGAATAAACCCCGAAGGAGGTGAAGTATATCCTACGGAATACGAGGTCCAATACACCTGCAAAGACGGTTTGAAGGTTAAATTCAGGCCGATAAAACCGTTCGATGAACGCAGACTGAAAAGGATGTTCTATTCCCAGTCACCCGAAACCTTGTACGCGAGATTTCATACCACGGTAAAGGCCATTCCGGAAGGGACCATTCAAAATCTTGTCAATATCGATTACAGCAAGGACGTTTGCATTCTGGGCCTGGTCGGCCCTGAAGAAAATCCCAGGATCGTAGGCATGGCCTCGTATATGTATCACCCGCCTAGTAACATGGGTGAATTCGACATGGTTGTTGCGGAAGACTTCAGGGGCCGGGGAATAGGCTCGTTTCTATCCCACTACATTACCGAGATTGCCAGGAGCCGGGGACTCTCCGGAATGTGGGCCGATGTCCTCGTTTCCAACGAAGCCGCCAAGACACTGTTCGAACGCATGTGGCCCAGGGCAGCAAGGAAAAGAGAAGGCGGCGTGGAAACTTTCACCTACCGTTTCGAAGATGATGATAAGCCCTTGCACCCCCTCAAAAGCGCCTTTGTCTATTCAGAAAGGTTTTCAGACTTCGAATACAGTCCCGATCATCCTTTTAAGCCCTCCAGGGCAAAAGATTCGTACAGGCTCTGCCTGCGGCAGGGCTTTCTGAAAGAGCCATGGATGAGGGTGGTAGAGCCAAAGCCCATGGCGGAAGAAAGACTGGTCGAATCCCATGACCCGGGATACCTCGATGCCTTGAAGAAGGCCGGCCAGGGAAAATTCGACGAAAGTTTTCTCGGTTACGGGCTGGGAACCGATGATTGTCCGATATTCAAGGGCCTCTGGGATTACATACTCTTGTACTGCTCATCCACCCTGGCCGCCGTCGATCTCCTGCTGGAGAACCGGTACGAACTCGTCTTTTGTCCATTGGGCGGATTTCACCACTCGGGCCGCGAACATGCCGAAGGTTTTTGTTACGTCAATGACGTTATCGTGGCAATAGACTACCTGTTGGCTCACGGACTGCGGGTAGCCTTCGTGGACATAGATGCTCACCATTGCAACGGCGTACAAGATGCCTACTATGAAGACGACCGGGTCCTTGTAATATCCCTTCATGAAAGTGGAAAAACTCTTTATCCATGGTCGGGTTTCGAGACCGAAATTGGAAAAGACAAGGGTAAAGGATACAACATGAACATTCCCTTGCCGCGGGAAACGGACGATGAATGTTACCTCAAAGCATTTACCGCCCTTGTGCCCCCGGCGTTGAGCGCTTTTGCCCCGGATGTATTGATAGGAGAAATAGGCGCGGATACACATCGCAATGACCCATTGACGAATCTAAAGCTGACGAATAACGGTTATGCGGGATGCATCGAAATTCTCCGGGATATCTCACCGCGAATCCTCTTGCTTGGCGGCGGCGGGTACGATCCGGACACCACCGCAAGGTCCTGGGCAAGGGCCTGGGCAATGGCGAATAATATCGAGCAAACCCCTGGTTACATGGCAAACCTCGGTGGGACTTTCCTGGGTTCCCTCGAACTCGATGACGGTTCATTGGAAGATATGAGATATTACACGACGGGAAAAATAAAAGAGGATATAATCTTGGAGATAGACAGGATAATCCAATTCCATAAGGAAAATATACTCAAGCTGCTGATGCCCGCCAGCCGTTGATATGCGAATCCGGAGCCGTTGCCGATAGTCGTTTCCGCATTCCCTTATAAAAAGAAACACCCTTTGCAGTAATGTTTCGCAACAAAATGTTGACCATTGCGGACTCTGTGGTATTTTCTAAGGTTGATGGAAGTCTTCGGCGATGTTCGAGTTACTCCTCTCAAGGAGGGAACCCTGATGAATAGAAAAGAACAAACAGAACTGAAAATTTTCTTTTCCTTGCTTACATTGTATTTATTGCTGGCCCTATCCGGTTGTCCCGGCGGTTCCGGCAACAATAACAACAACAATGAAGGTTGCCTCAACGATATCGAATGCGGCCAGGGCAAACTGTGTGACTTGAAAACCGGCAAATGCTTCGACGGCGAATGCAGGTCCAGCAAGGATTGCAGCCAGGGAGAAACATGTAAAAACTATTATTGCAAGTCTGCTTGTGAAAGTGACGATGATTGCGAGGGAGATGGAGCCAGGTGCTACCTGCCCACCAAGTCCTGCTTTGGTGGAGAAGCCTGCGAGAAGACGTCCGACTGCAGCCAACCCGTACAAGGTCAGACATGGGTGACATGTAGTGAACTGGGGGCAAAGTGTACCCCGGATTTTCCAACTTGTACAAGGGACACGCTGGACACCGATTGTCCTGCCGGATTCGTATGCAAGTCCGGTTATTGTGCAGAAAAGCCCCCGCTATGCGGGAGTGATGAAGATTGCCCGGCCGGGTTTGTATGTAACCTGAACAATGCCCAGTGTGAACGCAGCACCAATTGTCCTGATGGTTACTGCCCGGATCCGGTGGACGGGGTATGCCGCCGATGCCCTTGTGACGACTCGAAACAGTGCGGGGTCGAAGAATGGTGTGATGCTTTCAATTACCAGCAATGCAGAAAGAAATGCCAGGGAGACAATGATTGTTTGAAGGCAAACGGAGAGGAATGCCAGGATGACGGCACATGTAGAGCGTCCAAACTTTGCGATGTAGGCGAAGATTGCTCTTCCTGTGCATGCAAGGAAGGGCTGGTATGTGCCACTGACCACAGGGATTCCGATAAACCCAAGAAATGCGCCACGGCATGTGACATCTACACCAATGATTGTGATTCGGGTATGCTTTGTGAACCTGTAATGAATGGCGGAGTCTTTCCTGTAAAAGGCGGTGGATGCGTACTGCCCAACGGCGGCAAGGCTGCAGGCAATCCGTGCGACCAGGCTAATTATTGTGAAGCCAATCTCCTTTGCCAAAGCGGCACCTGCCGTACAATCTGCAACCCGGACGGCCAACCGGGTTGTGACACAAATGTCGACTGTACTGCATACATGGGCATTGGAGTTTGTGGTGACGTTGTCGGCTGCATAACCGACTCTGAATGTGGAGCTCCGGACATGATATGCTGGGAGGAAAAATGCCAGCCGGGTTGTCACAAGTCTGATTCACCGGTGAAGTGCGTGGATTCCCAGCCGTGCGATCCGAGTACGGGCAGGTGCAAAGGTTCGGGCCGATGCAGCTCCGACTCCGAATGCAGTCCACCCGATACGATTTGCGACCTCGACAGGCAACCACCTGACTGTGTTCCAAGCTGTCTGACCGTAGGTTGCCCCGGGGGCAAGGCATGCGATCCCACGACCGGAAGGTGTAAAGACAAGTGTGCCGGTGATGAAAGTTGCAACCCTCCAAAGACCATCTGCGAACATGATGTTTGCATTCTCGGATGCAATGAGCCCGGCGGCCTGGATTGCGGTGACCAGGAATGCATCAAGGCTACAGGAAGGTGTGGGCAGGCAAACTACTGCGAAAAGGATTCGGACTGCAACCCGCCCATGACGAAATGCGATGAAGACTGGAAAAACTGCGTAGACGGATGCGGGACAAAAGGATGCGATGCAGGATATGAATGCGATAATGAATCCGGTGACTGCGTTTACAACCCCTGTACACACATTGGATGTCCGTGTACAGGCTTTGCCGATTGCGATCCCGGCCTTTTTTGTGGAACATTCACTAAAACATGCACCAAGACTTGTGGTGGCGACCAGGACTGTGCTCCTTACTACTGCACGAATGGCTTTTGCCAATAGCGTCTGCAGTCTTTACCGGCGATAGAGTTCTCTTGGAAGGTATTTAATTTTCCCGGGTTGCCGGGCAATCCAAACTTCTCTTGCTGAATTGCAGAATGTTCAGCGTTTCGCCGCACCATGCCAGTTCGTTCCGGGAAACACAATATCCTTCAACATTTTCAACGCCCATTTTCCGAGTTCCGGGTTGGAAGCGATCACGGCTTTTTCAGGCACTTCAACGGCAAAGCCCAACATCGCGGCCTCGGCTGCGGAATAATGAACAGTTCCCTCGGTGCATAGGCCCACGATTATCAAATGATTGACCCGCTCTTCTTTAAGTATATTCTCTATGCTGGTTCCCTTGAAAATACTGATCCTCTTAAAATCGAGGATATAGTCGCCGGGCTCGGGATCCAGGTCTTCCACAACTTCGGCTCCAATGGTTTCCTTCAAAGCGTACTCGTGGCCGTTCTTGAATACGGAATCGCCCTTTTCATGAACTTCCCTCATGTATATTACCATGCCGTTTTCTTTCCTGACCCGCTTGGCTAGCTTCGCAATAGGATCAATGATGTCCACCGCTCCTTTAACAGGATTGGAGCCTCCATCGAACACAAAATCATTTTGCATCTTTATTATCAGGAGCGCTGTCCTGTCTTTTTCCGGTTCCGTGCTGCTCATGTGGTACTCCAAGCCGGCAATTCAGTCATTTTCCACCTTCCCCCCTTTTTCTTGCTGCGATTCAAGAGGCAAAACCTATCGTGTACGCATTATGTCCGTTGCAGTCATTCTCCAAAAGCACTCCATTTCATTTCCGAATGGAAGCGGAGCCTCCCCTGTATATAGTGGAAGTAGCCATGAAATAACCCTCTTCACCGCTGTACAACCTTTGATGCTCACCCCTTGTAAGCATGATACTCAAACTTTGCGATCCATCCGGAATCAAACCTGTTGCTTCCCCGGATACCTTGAAGGAACCTGTATCCATGGGTGTACAAATACAATCGTAACTAACGCCGGTCTCTTCGTTTGCTGTTGTGATGACAATGGTCATTCTTTCCACCTGATCGTCGATGGCGCCGCTCCAGCGTATTGCCACGGCATCACCAGGGGTAAAATACAAGTCCCGGTCGGTCAGGTCAGGCTCGGTTATCTGGAAATCCGCAGGTGTGGTCAGTATTCCTGACATGGGCGGAACCGTTTCATCCTTGTTTCCTTCAATTTCTATTGTAAGCATCGACGAGTAGTCGAATATCCTTTGCGCATCCTTTGCAATATTCGACTTGTAACTTATCCCGCCGTTATCACCCTCTTGAGGCGCCAGGACTATCGGATCAATGATTCCCCCGGAAATGGTAATAAGGCCTCCGGACAATGTTTCCGAAGGCAAGCAATCCTTGCCCGGATCATCGGGCCTGGCTATCGTCACCCTGCAATCTCCAATATCAGTTACCTGGTGTTGATATCCGCAATCCTGGACCTTCGGCCTGCTGAATCCGGCAAACGCGGACACACTCGTTCTCGTTTCTCCCTTGAACTCCACGAGCGCCACGTACCCACTGAACTTGGTCTTTTCTTGTTGTTCCTGCTCTTCTTGTTCGGATTTTTCTTCTTGTGCGTCCTGTTCGTTTGAAACATCACTTGGGACATCGTTTTCATCGACAAAAAGGTCGAGAGAGGCGTCTTCCTCATCGCCCGTCTCCCCTGCATCAGGTTCAAAAGGCTCATCAAGTCGTTCCAACTCGTTCCCGGCCCGGTCGATTTCCATGCCGTATTCTTCAGGCCGTTTTTTTACCTCTACAGGTTTCGCAGCCTGCGATATGCCTCCATTGTTATCCCGTATTTCGAGCTTGACCCAATAAATGCCTTGCTTTGAAAAGATGTGCTCCATTTTCGGTCCGGATGTCTTGTACCAACGTGCCGGAGATGAATCCCCAAAATCAAAAGCATATTCAACAATGGCTCCATCCCTGTCAATCGAAGCGGAAGCATCGAAAAAAACTTTTTCTCCAGGTTCGGGTTCAGCCGGACTGTAGACAAAGTCCGCCGTCGGAAGCTTGTTACTCCCATTACTACAGGCGAATAATGGTATTGCAAATAATACCGAAGAGGCCCGAACAAGGAATGCCAATCTTGAGTCACTGCCGTGTTTCATAATAAATGCATTGCCTCCCGAACCCTCCAAAGCCGCTCACAGCCCAACCAAACAAACTCAATGCAGCCGGGCTCCATTAAAAATAATGATAAGTAACAAATACGCCTGCGGTCAACCTTGCTGTTGCTTCGAGTAATTCAATTATCATCTTGCAGGACCTTTTTCCTGGCTGTTCGGGACATTTCACGAATCTGTTGCACCAATTTTTTATGTTTAACCAGAAAAGGGGTGAAAGAAAAATATCCTTTCAGCGTAATTACCTGGTACTCTGTGAGCATCCATGAGTACACAGCCCCTTCGTATACGTAAATTCGCAGCACATCCGACCAATCCGCGTTCACTCTTTTTAACGGCCCCTTGTATCGCAGACCTTCTTTGCAGACCCTGATCTCCGTCAACCAGTAAATCGAACCGAAAAACATGAAAAAAATTACAAAAAATCCGGCCCCTATGTACATTGTTAATCTTTGCTCATCCGACATTATCAAAATTGTCAATATCGCTCCCCAAAAAGATGCTGCAATCAAAACAGGCACCTTGATGAGCAATGAATATCTGTAGATTACCTCATTGAAGCCGGTGTTTTGTGCATCGGTATTTTTTCCCTGTGACTTTTTCACAAGCTCCTGTCCAGGTCGACGGTTTCATGGGATTTTCAATGCGATCATCCTTTACCCGTGGTTTCATCCTCTTTTTCCGTTTGTTCCAGGTCCTCCACCATTTCGGTCACGGATCTATGCCTGAGCACCATCAACATTGCCAATCCGCCCATAAAGGCCAGGAAGAATCCCACGTATATTGCTGCTTGATCCCGATCCCTTCTGACCGATGCTTCAACAGTCTCCTTACTCCATCCCTGATTACCGTTCTCTTTGTCCTTGAGCAACGAGTCCTCATATCTTCTCTGCGAGGCATCCTGTGTAAGATACGCAGTGATGCCGACAAGTAATCCGGAAACGATGAGCACCACCGAGAAGAACAAACCGCCTCTTTGTAAAAAACCTTTCATTGTAACCGGCCTCCAACACCCTCTATCAGGTCATCAAGCACAATTCAAATTTATCATACCATTACCAGGTAATCCACCTGAACTATCGCCCAATTCTACCGGGTTTGAAAACATTTAAAAAAGGTTGTACCATACTTGGCGATTATGGTTGATCAGATGCTCGTAAACATGATGCCTATGATAAAGCATGGAGGTCTCCAATGCGTTTGGATTCATTAATTTCCATTACAATCCTATTCGCCGTGATTTATGGTCCCATTGGAAAGGCACAGGAACAGCAGAGAAAAATACCGGTCAGCCAAAACCCTGAAATAAAAAAAATAGAAACAAAAGAATCAGACTTCGAGAAATTGATTGAAGAAGCAAACACCTCATTCAGATTCCTGGATTTCGAAGGGGCCTTGCAAAAGCTGGAGCAGGCCAGGGTATTGCCCGGAATAACCCGGATAGACCTTGAAAGAATACTTGCCTTGAAAGGCATGTGCCTGGCTCCGCTGGGAAGAGATAAAGAAGCGGAATATGCATTCAAGGCCCTATTGTCATTGGACCCGGCGTATCGACTGGATCCGGACTTGTCGCCAAGGTACAGGACCCCGTTCAACAGGGTTCTTGAACAAGGCATACCCAGGCTGGTTGTTGAAATTCATGCTCCAAAATTCGTCACCACTGGGAAAAACCTCGTATTCTCTATAGACAAGGTAAGCGATCCCGCGAAGCTGGCAGACCATGCTCTGATACATTACAAGAATACGGGACAAGGAGGTTACACCTCCCAGGTTATCGATCTTCCCGAGCCGCCGGGTTCAACAGAACTGAATTTGAAACCTGCCGAATGGCAACAAGATGATAAAGGACCAATCGAGTGGTACGGAGAGATTTTCGACCGGCATGGAATCTTACTTATGACAAAGGCGGATCCGCAGTATCCCTTGTCAATTGAAGTCAGAAAGAACAAACCGAAACCCAAGAAGGCTGTTGCACTCACAGAGCCGGCAAGGCCAACCGACAACAATTCACCTGAAGTGCTGACCGCGAACCTGGAAGGCAATATGAAACACAAGCTTGAGATGCCGAATCCACCAAGTCCGGGTGCTGAAAACAACAAGGTCCGGGAAAGCTCCTGGTACAAGAAATGGTGGGTATGGTCTTTGATCGGAGGAAGCGCCGTTGCGGTTGCAGCAACTGCGGCGATACTGGCAACAGCTCTGAAACCCACCAACGGCTCACGGGACCTAACCTTGGTTTTTCACTAACCGGGACCTTCATATTTGCTCCGAAGTCTGATTTGTCATAGTCTATTAATCAATTTAGTCAACGGTGTACGGAGGTGCACAATGTACCTATCATGGCCTTCACT
>JAADFL010000004.1 GCA_013152945.1 Deltaproteobacteria bacterium
CCGGGCCTCCTACCTGACAGCGCCTGTTGCCAGGTCCACCTGGGCCAGTCCCAAACGAAACTTGTCGCCTACACTCCCAAATATTCCCGTGATGAACAGGCTCTTGCTGTTCGTGGTGAGGTCAAATATGGCATCCATCGGTTCCTGGGAGCCTCGACTATACCAAGTCGGCACGTCCACACGCCATTCAAGCACCTTGCCGGTGGCGGCATCCAGTGCCGCAAGGTTGGTCCTCTTGTCCTCGCCGATGAACGAGAAGTTCCCTCCCACGTACAGCACACCGTCCCTCACGGTCATGGTGCGGATTTCACCCCTTATGTCCTTTCCCCATAAGAACTTGCTGTCATCGTGCCTGTCGATCGCTGCCAGGCCGTGAGCCACCTTGCCGCCTCCCATGTCGAACGTGCCGGATGCAAAAAGCGTATCGCCTGATACTGCAATATCCTTGACCCCTTTTTCTGTCTTTGGGCTCCATTCGATCAACTTGCCTGTCTCGAGATCCATAGCCGCTATGTTTTGCCTTGCCTTACCGAATAATTGCTCGAAGCTGCCGCCCATGTACAATATGTCGTTTGCAGCCGCCATTGTTTCCACCTTCGTCATGCCGCCATTAAGTATCTTCATCTCTCCCGAATCGATGTCCAGCTTTACAATAGAATTCTCCCGCGAATTTGGAGGCCCAAGCAGGCCGTCAACGACAACACTGTCGTCGAGAACACAGAAGTCCTCTACATATTCAGCCTCATCAGGCCCCAGGGACCAGACCAATTCGCCTGTCTTGACGTTCACTGCTGCAAATCCACCCACATCGGTCCCAACAGCCTTGTCGAAAAGCCCTGCAATGAACAAGATGCCGTCCTTTATCGCCACCTTGTTGACTACTCCAGTATTTAACGGATTACTGATTTTTGGGTCGAGATCTGTCGGCTCTCCTGTTTCAAGGTCGAGTGCCGCCACGTTATGCCTCTCGACACACCCGATGGCTGTCATTCCACCCACGAACAAGCCTTCGCTGCCTACTGAAATAGTGGTTGCAGAGTTGATTCTCGGATCCCAATCCTTGACCTTGCCGGTATCAGAGTCGATGGCAGCAACCTCGTTCCGTGCGCTGCCGCCAAGCTCCCTGAATGTGCCGGTGGCGAAGACCGTGTTACTTTGGCCATCCACGGTCAGGGTGTACACGTACCCGTCCGCGTTCGGGTTCCAGTCCATCGAAACCTCTGGTTTGTCTCCCCCAAGATCCACTGCAGCCAGGTTGTTCCTTGCATAGCCGCCGAACATGGTAAAAATGCCTCCTGCGTACAGCCTATCTCCCAGGACTGCAAGGGCAAAGACCTCACCGTCTGTCGAACCTATGTCGAGCCCCTTTAACTCGCCGGTGTCGGCATCCAGGCACGCCAGGGAACCCCCTGCATTGCCGTCTATTGACCCGAAGCCCCCACTCACATACAGGTCACGACCTTTGATTGCCACCGCAAACACCCTTCCCTTTAACTCATCGTTCCACTTTACTTCACCCGTTACCCTGTCCACTGCTGCAAGCCCACCGCCGTTAGATGATGAATCAAAGGAGATGTAAACAGCCTTGTCATCGCCTGCCAGCCAATCCACCCATGCATGGTTTTCTTCAGCACCCCACAAGTCAGGGTGCCACTCGATCACCTCGTTGGTCTTAATATTGATCGCTGCCAGGCTGTCCCTGGGCTCGCCGTTTACCTCCTTGAATCTGCCGCCCAGATAAAGAACATCACCAACCAGGGTCATGAACGTCACTTCGCCGTCCAGCTCGAAGTCGAACCCTGTGTCCAATCTTCCTTCCTTAAGCACGTGGGCAAGGTACTTCCTTGTGTAACCATCGATCTTATCGAAGTCACCTCCTATGTAGAACCCGCCCCGGCCGTCGGCCACAGAGCACCACACCCAGTTGTTCGCTCTAGGGAAACTCTTTGGATCGATCCCAGGGGCCAAGGTCTCCATACCAGAGCCTGACAGGTCCCTTGCAAGAATGATCCCAAAGCCCAGGGGATAACCCACGTCTGTGAAGCTGCCGCCCAGGTAGAGCGCGCCCTCGTCCGCTGCAGCCGACAGCATGCTTCCCACCGGAGACACCCAGAGCTGGCTTGCAGGAATTGCAGAGCCGCCGTCCCGGCCGGTACAGCCCGGAACAATCGACAACACTCCAAACAAGACTGAAAATATCGTCCCTGCCATCCTATGCGAAATACTCATCCTGCTCTCTCCCTTGGACCATGAATTACATACTCATGGCTTACGAATTATGATGTACTGCTCGGCCTGCTCAGAGTAGCACATCTTGAAGTCCGGAAACCCGCAGCTCGTGGAATCAACGTTCATCAAGGTATATACCCGGGAGTCATACTCCACGTCAGCGGAACTACCTGGCTCGAGCACTGTCCAGTCACCGCCTTGCAGCTTCATTGCCGTCTTCTTGACCTCTGTGTAGTAGTCCCCGCGATCGACCCAGGGACAATCCATGGACCTGGACTCCACCTCCAGCTCGGGCACCACGTCCTGCCACTCACCGTCCCGGGTGAAACCCGTGGCATAGAGCAGCCTGCCTGCCTCGTCCCTGAACACCACAGACACCCTTTGCCTTCTCCAATAGTTGTCATTGTATTGAGAGTCGTTGAAGCCCGCAAAGCTCTTGACGATCTGTAGGTCCACGCTATCTCCCCTTGACATGAAACCTGCATTGTCAAGCGGTAATGGAACCTTGATCTCGGTATCGTAATGTATGGCATCGGGCTTGTACTCCACCACCAGGTAGTCGAGTGCGCCGCCGGTCTTCTCCCGGCTGACATCCAGGACCTTGCCGGACCATTCCACACTATCCTCGTCCGCTGATGGCATGAGCCGGTTCGTGACCTCGATTAACCACTCGCCGTTGCCTCCGGTATAGCAGATCTCCTTTTCACCAGGCTTCCTGCAACGCCCGGTTCCAGGATCGCATATGTCTCCTTCATCCGGGCAGCCCACGTCGATGCAGGTACGCTCGCACCTCTTGGTGTCCCTGTTGCAATACCCGTAAGGGAAGTTGCAATGGTGACTTAGCATGTCCCGGCACTCACCGTACTCACAAAGACCTGTCCCTGGATCGCATTCCCTATGACCAGTGCAGCCGGTCACTTCGCACCCGGGTACGCACCTTCCCATCTCGCACCTTGGGTTCTCCCGAGGGCAATCACTATCCCTGTAGCACTCGGGATCTTTGATGGTCATGTAGGCTCCCACCAGGCCGTACAGACCCCTTACCACAGTGCCGAACCGCGGGTCGTCGCCGGTCCCCCAGGAGAACACGTTGTGGATAGAGAAGGCTGCAACTCCAGCGTCCACGTCCCTTGTCTGGCCCGGCTCTATTATCGTTGCATTATCAGTGGGATCCACTTGCAGGCCAACGGCAAGGGCGCCTGCTGCCTGCCACCAGGGATACTTCTTCCTCCGCTGGCACCCAACGCCCACCAGGGTGTGCTCCAGGGGCTTTGGAAACAGGGGAAGCCTGAAGCCTGGGTCTATTTTGCTGGTCCAGTCGGAGAGCCCGGTCCTGTAAATTGGGTACTCGGCAGGCGCGTATATCGAGAACCTTGGAAGAGCCCTCTCTCTCGGATCATTCGCATCAGGCTCGATCCACGCCACAACCAGCCTTCCTACCTCTGGCGGCTGCTGGTTGTCCCAGTCGAAAGGCACCCTGCCCCACAATATCCTCCTGCCATTGGACTCCAGCTCGAACTCCGCCATGTCCCCGCCTTTGCTCGATGTGGCCCGCTCAAACCTTGTCAGCACCCCTGGAAGCTTCCTCTTGTTTGGTGCAAGCTCCTCCCAGTAGACCACCGATTCCGGAGAGAACTCCTGCTCAAGGTAGATCCTGCGCTCCCTTCCGCCTGGCAATGCAAGGTACAGCTCGACCCGCTTGCCATAGTTGTCAGGAAGCAGGCTGCAGTATTCCTTGGGGTCCGGGTCCAGGCACTGCTTGCTGTACGAATCGCACCACTTGCCCATAATACATCCTGTCACCTCGCAACCCGGCTTGCACGTCAAGGTCTCCCAACTGCAGTACTCGTCGTCTTTGCAGGAGGATTCCAAACCAGAGCATTTCGGAGTAACGCATGTATTTGTCTCTGGATTGCAGAAAAAAAGTGCACCGCGAATATATTCGCTCGGGCACGGCTCTTTTTCACTGCACGGCTTCTGCATGCACATGCCGTTTACGCAGAGGTCATCTCCATCGCAGTCTTCGTGCCCAAGGCACTGTTTTATTCCCTGTGTGTTCTCCACGCACTCTCCTGTACCGGTATCACACAGGTACCCGTATGGGCAATCCCATATTGAAGAACATGTCTCTTGAATGTAATCCACACTATCAGCGCCTTCTTTGCACGAGAAGAAAAGGGGGCCGAGGCCCGCGGCTGCAAACGCAGCCGCGAGTCCGACCAAAAAGGATGGTAACTCTTTTGATATGATTTTCATTGGCAGGCTCTCCCAGTAGTCAAGCACAGTCTCCAACGACCGTGATAGCAGCAAGGGCCAACAGTTCACATCTCATAGGCTTTGGTAAATAAAAATATCTAAAGCACAACATGCTAACAGGACATCTTGCAGCCTTCATTACCAACCCCCTGATTTATAATTTTACATGCATTCGGCCATGGAATCAAGACAAATCAAAAGGCTTCTACACCCATCTTGCCATATCTGCTATTTTATTAATATCAATATACTTTTGTAGCATCCAAGATGGCCGATACCGCATTGCCGATCAACTATTCTGTTATTTTTGCAACTTTCTAGAATTACCATAAATAAAACAACATGTGTTAAAAATTGCTACCAAATATCCCAGGGACGGACAGAGGTTGAGCCAGACAAGCTGCCGTTACCTCGATTCTACTGCTATTTAAAGCAGTTAGATTCAATCCAATCAAGAACGGGAACAATCTCCGCCCCTATCCTCCTATTTATGGATAATAGAGTACCGGCTGTCATCCAGGGTACAGCAGACGCCAGTTGCTTGACAGGTGAATTAAAATAGGGGTACTTGGTCTTAGGAGATAGCTATGAAAAATTTGACCTTGTTACCTGCTTTATTTTTTCTGACACTGGTATTGTTGTCCAGTCTCGCCTGTGGTTCCAGCACGTCTTCAGGAGACAGCGACATAGATACCGACACAGACACAGATACCGACATAGATACTGATACTGACACAGACATAGATACTGACACAGACACAGATACCGACATAGATACTGATACTGATACTGACACTGACACTGACACTGACAGTGATACGGATACTGATACCGATACTGATACAGATACAGATACAGACACTGACACTGACACTGACACTGACACTGACACTGACAGCGATACGGATACTGATACCGATACTGACACAGACACTGATACTGATACTGACACCGACATAGATACTGACACCGATACTGACACTGACAGTGATACGGATACTGATACCGATACTGACACAGACACTGACACCGGCTCGGACACCGACACATCAGAGGAGGTCATTGAGTTCAAGGTCATAGGGACTACCGACACGACCGGCTTCATGAGCCTGTTCGAATACAAGGGCAAGCTTTACGCAGGCACGTACAGCCCTAGCACCAAGGTGTACAGCTATCCACCCTGGACCGAGGTCGCATCTTTGAACGGTGGAGAGTCACTCTATCATTTCGGTGAGCTGAATGGAGAGCTTTTTGCAATAACCGAGGACAAGGGCAGGCTGTTCAAGTCATCCGACGGAACCAGCTTCGGCACTGGCCCCTTGTTTACTTCTCCGGACAACAATCTTGGGCTCGGCCTTTTCACCATTGGGGATAGTATCTTCGCCACCTTTACCTGTTTCAGGCCGAACAGGTCGTTGCCGTGTTTCAGCATCGGCAAGGGGCCAACGTTGTACCGGTCCACCAACGGGCGTAATTTTTCACCCGTAAACTGGCCGCCGGTCAAGGACAACACATGCGTGGTGTACGAGAATGCGCCGTACTTGAATGGCAAGGTGTACAAGAACTCGTATTGTAACGGGTACTCGATAACGAAAATCTATTCCAGTGCAGATGGATTAAGCTGGCACCTGGAGCAGACCTATCACGGCTTGAAGAGCTATATCACGGCGCACGAGGACAATATCTACGGCATAAGGGATGGCAAAACGATCTTCAGGTACGACGGTACCAACGATATAGATGTTGGAACCGGCCCCGAGGATTTCCACGGGATGGCCTTTTACAAGGGCGCTCTCTACCTGTCTACCTCTTGTTGGGAAGACTGTGCCTCTCACCCCCATGGCAGGATATACCGGTACTATCCGGGCACGGGTGAATTCCTGAAGATAAAAGAGGTCGAGGAGCAGGGTATAAGCAAGCTCTATGTCTATGATGGCTCGTTGTACATCGCCACAAAATCCGACCGTGACGTTCCGAGCACGCACGGCAAGGTGTACCGCATGACCGTGACGACGCACTGAGAAAAACTCGCACGTGCCCGGGAGAGGCTAGCCCGGCCCCAGGGATAGCCCGCCATGCTGTTCAACCGGGCGCTGTCCAGGCCTACCTGCTCCGGCTCCCTGGTTTCCCAGCCGTGGCCTGGTAACACTTATGCATCGGCTGTATGCACCGGCAACAGTGCGGCCGAGAGCAACGCCGCCACCATCGAGACCAGTGTAACCATGCGGCTCGAGTATAGGTCCATGACCACCTCCGTGTTGCGTTCTGCCTGTCTTATTTAAGGCAAGTGGGTATGGCCCCTGCGTGTCAACGACGCGGCGCGTGGGGAGGCAGGAGCTCAGATGGCCGGCTAAAGGACCTTGCCGCGGGCAGGGGCTTTACGACGTCTCATTGTCACGAGCAATCCCAGGATGGCGAGCATCTGCAATGTGCCGCCCCCTGGGTTTCCATTGCCGGTTGCGCTGCATCCGCCGCCGGACTTGCCGTCGGCGCCGTTCAGGCCGTTGCAGACGTACGATGTAAGATCCTGGTTGATCTCACCGGGGTCCAGCACGCCGTCACCATCCGCGTCCAGGCCGGCTTCTATGCGCTTGCCGCCGGCCTCGCAGTTGTCACCCGGCGGCTCGTCGGCTACGTTGACCAGCGAGTTCAAACCGTTGCTTCCATCATTGCCCTTGTCGCCTTTGTCACCCTTGTCACCCTTGTCACCCTCGATCCCGTTACATACATAGTACGTATCATCGACCTCATCGGCATCCAGCGAGCCGTTGGCGTTGGCATCCAGGCCTACCTCGATCTTCTGGCCTCCCTCGGCGCAGTGTACACCTGGAGGCTCCTCGGTGATCTGTACGAGCGCGGTGTCGCCGTCTCTTCCACGGCAGTCCAGCACGGTGCAAATCGAGTCCCCGTTCTTGTCTTCGGATCCATCGCAAACGTGGTTCTGGTTCGAGTCCCAGCACGAGAACCCGTCGCGGTCGAAGTCACCCCTGCAGTCCTGGACGTTGCAAGAACCCTCTCCCGTAAGGTCTTCTTCCGGGTCGCATATCCTGTTCTCGTTCCTGTCCCAGCAATGGAAGCCGTCGCTGCCCCGGCAGTCCGAGGGAGTGCAGTCATTGTCCCCGTCCTTGTCCTCGGCCGGGTCGCAGACATAATCCTGGTCGAGATCCCAGCACGAGTAACCATCCTTACCGTCCTTGCCATCGAGTCCCTGGCAATCCAGCACGTTGCACGCACTGTCCCCGTTTTTGTCCTCGGGGGGGTCGCACGCGTGGTTGTTGTTCAGGTCCCAGCACGAGTACCCGTCCGTTCCATCCGCACCCCTGCAATCCAGGACAGTGCAGTCACCATCACCGTTGAGGTCCTCGGTGCCGGCGTCACAGGACCCGTCTCGGTCCAGGTCCCAGCAAGCAATGCCGGTATCACCCTTTTCGCCGGTATCTCCCTTGCAGTCCGAGGGCGTACAATCGCCATCTCCGTTTCGGTCCTCGGCCGGGTCGCAGATATAGTCCTGGTCCAGGTCCCAGCACGAGTACCCGTCCGCACCGTCGTCCCCGTCCGCGCCCCTGCAATCAAGCACGTTGCAGAGACCGTCCTTGTTCTTGTCCTCCGGGGCTGCATCGCAGACATTGTTGGCATTCAGGTCCCAGCAGGCATAGCCGTTGTCTCCCTTGGCGCCCCTGCAGTCCAGGAGATTGCAGACACCGTCGCCGTTCAGGTCCTCGGCAGGGAGGTCGCATTCACCGTCCTCGTCGAGGTCCCAGCAGGAGGCCCCCCTGGCGCCATCCGGGCCACGGCAGTCCGCGGGCGTGCAATCACCGTCTCCGTTTTTGTCCTCGGCCTGGTCGCAGACATAGTCCTGGTCGAGATCCCAGCATGACTTGCCGTCGGCGCCGTCCTGGCCGTCTGCACCGCGGCAATCCAGCACGTTGCAGGTTCCGTCCGAGTTCGTATCCTCTGCAGCGTCACAACCTCTGTTGGAGTTGAGGTCCCAGCAGGCATAGCCCTGCGGACCCATGGCACCCCTGCAGTCGACCAGGTTGCATGTGCCGTCTCCGTTCAGGTCCTCGGTTGCCGTGTCGCACGAGCGGTCCCCATCGAGGTCCCAGCAAGTCAGCCCGTCCTCTCCCTTGCAGTCGGTCGGCGTGCAGTCGCCGTCGCCGTTGAAGTCCTCGAGGGCCACGTCGCAGATATCGTTTTCGTTGATGTCCCAGCAATGGTACTTCTGCACCGGGGGATCGCCGGTGTACTCGTAGGCCCCGATATCGCATTCCCCGTTATGGGGCCTGGTCATGCCGCGTTGGTCCGTGGTAACGGGTGCGCCGTCCATGTCCGTGCACGAGCCGGCATCCACCGCCGGGCTTTCGGGCGGCAGTGCATGGGTTGCAGTGGGCCCGCCGTTGCTGGCCAGCGGGCCTACCTTGGCGTCCCTGCCGAGTATGTTGTGGCTGTTGTCGGTGCCTACCGCGCAGTAGCTTAGGTTCTCGATGAGGTTGTAGCCATAGGAGTCGATGACGCCGTAACAGTCGTTGGGCTCGGCGCTTGCATGGTTGTCCGAGATTATCGTGTTCCTGAAGTCCACCCTGGCGTTGTAGGAGTTGTATATCCCTCCTCCCTGGTCACCGGCGAAGTTGCCGTTCAATGTCACGTTGTCCATGCGCACGTAACCCCGGTTGAATATGCCCCCGCCCTGGCTCTTGTCGGAGCTGTAAGCGAAGTTGTTGCTGATGGTGCAGTTCCGCAGGGTCAGTTCGGAATCGGGTTGTATGTTTATACCGCCACCGTCGGATGTCCTGACCGTGTTCCCGCTCACGGTGCTGGATGCCATGACCATGGAGCCGCTGCTGATATAGATTCCTCCGCCCGCGGTGTAGGCGGTGTTGCCCGAAATCGTGCTCTCTTCCACGGTTATCGTTCCCTGCACGTTCCAGATCCCGCCGCCGTACGTGCCGGCATAGTTGCCGAGCAGTACAGAGCGCCGTATTACGAGCACGCCGTGGTTGTTGTATATGGCGCCGCCGTAATAATAGGCCTCGTTCTTCATGATCTTCACCCTCTCGATGGTGAGGGATCCGTTGTTGTAGATGCCTCCGCCGCTATCCGTGGATGACTGCGTGCGGCCGTAACGGATCGTCATGTCCTTGAATACAACCGTAGTCCCGGTGTTGATTTCGAAGATCCTGTAAGCGGATGCGCCCTCCTTGGCATTACCCTGTACTATGGTGTCGTCCATGCCCTGGCCCTGGACCGTCAGGTTCTTGTCTATCGTGATGTTGTTCTCCGTGAATGTCTCGGCGGCCAGGTCCAGCGTATCTCCGGGCGCCGCCGCCGCGATCGCGTCGGCGATCTTCGACTCGTCGCACCCGGTTGCGCAAACGGTAATAACCGCTGCCTCGGACTGGAACCAGAGCCCGAGCATAATGTAGATAAAGGTAGTAGTAGTAAAAAATTTCATATCAGATCCCTCCTGTAGTGGTTTTGCCCTCTCTACCGGGGATGCAATATAACAGACCGGCCGTGGTATAATGTGATTTTTGTCACAACGGAAGAGCCTGCATACGCCCGGCGGCCGGTCTCCTTTCCCCGGTGCCTCCCAAAGGCTCCGTCCCCGCCGTGCGCGTCCCGCCGTGTACACTCACGCCAGTACCAGGCCGAGCGGCACGGCAAAAATGCCCTTTCCCAGGCTCGTGGCCTGGTCCACATTGCACGCGAGAATGGCCAGGTCGCAGCCGGGCACGCGGGCCATGAACCGTTCCAGGGCCTTGATGTCCCTCTCCCGGATGCGCCCTGCCCACTTCACCTCCACGGCCAGGACCCTGCCCTTGTGCTCGATTACGAAGTCCACCTCGTACCTGCCCTGGATCCGCCAGTAGTACAGACCTGCGCCTGGGCACCAGGTTCCGAGCAAAGCCCTCAAGTTCTGCAGCACATGGGTCTCGAGCAGGGCTCCTGCCAGGGGCTCTGCCGTGAAATCCTGGCCCAGGCGGCCGGCACCGGCCAGATGGGCCGCGATTCCAGAGTCGGACATGTATACCTTGCTGGACTTGACCAGCCTGGGCGTGCGTCCTGCTGCGTAAGGCGGCAACAAGGAGACGAGAAAGGTCGCCTCGAGCACGCTCAGGTAGGCCTTGCCCGTGGGCAGGCTGATGCCGGCGTCCCTGCACAGCTCCCCGAGGTTGAGGACATTG
>JAADFL010000005.1 GCA_013152945.1 Deltaproteobacteria bacterium
GAGGAGGCGCAAGATCGCTACGGCATTCCCAAGGACAATGTATTCTTCATCGGCTATTCCCAGGACCACCATTTTTACCTCATGACCGGAGACGATTGGGTCCAGGGCGGGTACTCACCTAGTATGGATATCTGGGGCTGGAAAGAAGGAGATTATTACTCTGACAAGTCAATGGAACTCCTGGGCAAAGTAGCCCAGGGCGATGACCAGGCAAGGGAAAAGGTAGATCATAGCAAGCCGTGGCTAAAGCCCCTGTTCGCAACCGAAAAATATGCAAAGCATGTTCCGGTTCCGCCGACAGCCACTGATCCGTCCAGGGCCGGGAAAATCATTAAGCAGCCTCCCGAGAGCATGGAACGTCTCGACCTGATAAGCTTTTCCTGGGAAGGCGGTTTTACCAATGCGGATTGGCCGATAATCGATTTGCAGGTCTTTGACAACAGCGCCTGGAAAGATGTCGTAAACAAGGCCGGCAGAAAGTACAACGACGATGGAGACCGGATTGTAGTGGATTACGATTGGTCCCAATGGAAGTCTTTTGATTGGGCTGCCTGGGAAAACGGTGAAGTTGATCAGGGTGACAGGAAGAACCTCTGGAGCGCAAGGTTCGAAGAACTCATGGACTTCCCCACCGGCCGGTACCGCTTCAGGATCAGGGGAAAATATTGCCCCAAGACCGATCAATGCGATGCATGGGGTAACGGACTAAAGGATTACGAAACATTTACCAGGGAGTTCGAGCTGAAGAAAACAACCAAGCTGAAGATATGGGACGTGAGTTATGAATCCGGCAACCTGAAGGCACGGGTAGGATATCCATCCGGCCACCTTGCCACGGACAACGGAGGCCTTTCGAAAAGCCTGTCCATGAAATCCTACAGGTTCAGGGGGCTGCACATTCACCCCTTTGCTCCAGGGGAGCTATCAACCGAAAAGGGAGATGTCAGCATCGAGGTTTCGGCACCGGGTCTGCCCCAACCGGTTACATCTGATCAACTCCAATCCATGGGCAAGTTCAATTACGAGTTCGTGGAATGGCGAAGAGATGACTATTCGGAAAAGCAATGCTCGGAAAAGGGAGGCACATGGAGCGCTCCATATTGTGAAGGCAGGTCCACGGTCAAGATAGATACAGTGGGATTTTCGATTCCCGTGCAGGGGTTGGCTGCAGGGACCACGGTCACGATCAAGGTGACCGACAAGTTCGGTAACACCGGCAGCCTGGATTACAAGCTCTAGGTATTGAAGAAAATAAAACGGATAAAGTGGAAGAAAAATCCTGATGGAAAACAGACAAGACAAGAGGATAAGACTGTGCATCGGTTCGGATGACGGCGTAAACATGCCGAAATTTCACATGGGCGATACGACATTTATTTCATTTTCGATATTTTCAAAGAATCCGAACCTGAATTCGTCGACAAACGTGAAAACCCGGTGAAACCGTAGACACCATCATCGGGATATAGAGTCCCTGACAAAAACTCTAGTATGCTCCTTTCCCCAATACAAGCGCTGCAGGAGTCAGCAGTATTATGGTAAGGTCGAGTGTCAAAGAACGGTTCTTGATATAATAATAGTCGTATTCCATATGCTTGTGCAGTGGCAGGTCTTTTCTTCCAAGGACTTGCCAAAGGCCTGTAAGCCCGGGTTTGACGCTCAACCTCTCCTGTTGCCATGCAGTGTAACTCTCAACTATGAAGGGCATTTCCGGCCTCGGACCGACAAGGCTCATGTCACCTTTGATTACATTCAAAAGCTGAGGCATTTCATCCAGGGACAACCTTCGGAGCAGCCTGCCGATACCGGTCACTCTTTGATCTCCGGGATGGTCCGGACCGGGTGAGTACAACGGCGTATCGATTGTCATGGTCCTGAATTTAAGGATCTTGAACCGGCGGCCGCTTTTACCGATCCTGTCTTGTAGTATGAAAACCGGTCCCCTGGAGGTAAATTTTATGCCAAGTGCTATTACAGGCCAAAGGGGCAGGCTGACAACCAGGAACACGATTCCCAGTGCAAGGTCGATGAACCTTTTGAAAGCTTCGTACATTGGTCCCGGCACCCGGCTTTTTAAAGGGATGACCGGAAATTCGCCGATCCACTCTGCTCCAAGGTGACGGGCCAGTAAATCGAATCTGTCCGTAACAAGGTTGAATGATACTCGTGTATCCGGCAGACTAGAGATGATATTGAGCATCTCCTCGTGTCCCATTTTCGGCTCTGCAAACAAGACCAGGTCCACCTTATTCCTCTCGATCTCCAGTTCTAGCCTGTCTATTCCGCCGAGCACCGGTGAGTTGGCAATCTCCCCTTCCGGTTTTTCTCCGGGCTTCGGCTTCAAGAATCCGACTACCCTATACCCTGCTTCAGGTCTTGATTGCAGGCTTTGGACCGCCCTGATCGCGGTCTCGCCTGTACCTACTACCAGCACGTGGCTAACACCCTTGCCCGACTTGATGCCTGCAAGTTCCAACCTGCGCAGGAATTGTCTTCCAATCCACAACAAGATCGGTGTTATGCATCCGGAAAGTATTACCACGGTCCTCGCGAAGTCGAACTCCTTGAATAAAAAGCCCACCGACATCACTGCCAGTTCAGCCAGCACAGTGGTCCTTATTACAGCTTTCAGATCGTCCAGACGGGTATGCCTGCCATGGGCAGTGTACATTCCAAAAAAGGCAGCGGTACCTATCCATATCAAGACAATAACCGGCAGAGAGGCAATGTACACATCCGCGGGATTGACCGGTTTTGCAAAGTAAGGATCCAAATCTTGCCTTATCGCGTAGGATAACAGCCAAGCGGTTGCAAAAGAAACCGAGTCCAGGACAAGGTTCAACCACGTCAATGCACGCCTGAATGTCATGCTCCTCCCTGAATGCCGGAAAAGAAATCGAGTACATGTCCGAGCATGGCCTTTATTCCCCTGAGGGCATAACGCAAATCTTCGGGCCTGCGTAATTTAATCACCCTGGACAACAAGTACCACGGGTTGAAATGTAACTTGTAAGTCCTTGTAACAAGTTCGTTGATGCCTGCCGGGTTACAACCCGGGCCGGGTTTGAGCACCGGCCTCGACATGTCAAAGCTTTCCCAGTCATCCGGCTCAACCGATAACCATTCATTCCTGACGGCTTGCTCGTACAAGGGGGTGCCGGGATAGGGCACAAGGATGGTCGCCTGGAGCATCTCGACCCATCCGTGTTTCATCAGGTCTTTCACAAGCTCGAAGGTCTGCTCTGCCTGGTTCCGGTTTTCCCAGGGATAACCGAACATGACTGTCAGGTGAACGTCGAGCCCGGCCCTGGCGGCGTTTCTGCACCCGCTTCGTATTTGTTCCGGGGTTATGCCCTTTCTTAACCTTTCCAAGGTAACGGTATTGGCGGATTCGAGACCAACCTTGATCTTCCTGAAACCCGCCCTTTTCATCATAACGGCATTTTCAGGTGTCAGCCAGTCAAACCTGTAGTTGCAGCCAAAGAGTATCTCTTGATCAAATCCCTCGGATTTCATTCCCTGACAGAACTTCTCAAGCCACTTGCCCCTTGGAAATGTGCCCGTGTCGTCGAATATTTCCTTTGCGCCATATCTCGAGATAAGCTCCCCTATCTCTTGGAGCAGGTTGTCCGGCGACCTCACCCTGAACTTGGGATACAATGTAGTCCAGGAACAAAACGTGCACCTGTGCCATGGACAATCTCTACCCGCAAGAGTATAGAAAAACGGCTCGCGTTTCCTCCACTTTTCTCCATATATTTCCGCCTTTGTCAACGTCCTGTCGGGAAACGGCAGGCTGTCCAGGTCTTCGAAAGGCACGAATGGACCTGTATTCCCGATGGTATCGCCGTCCCGGTAATAGATTCCCGGCCCAAGGGAAGATCCGCCGGAAATATGCCTTGCAAGCGACAATAGAGCGGCATCGAAATCCCCGCCGGTTATAACATAATCGGTCTCGCTGTTTTCGAAGGACTCTTCCGGAAAGGCGGTTACGTGATCTCCCATAAGTGCGATACTTGTTTCCGGCGAGGCCTGCTTTACCAGTTTGATTATTCGCCAATGGCGTTTTACCACCGGGGTCTTCGTCTCCATTGCAAGCAAATCCGGCCGCATCGATGATACGATTTGCAACATGTCTTCAAGCGAGACATTTTCAGCTATGCCATCGTGCCATATCACTTCGTAACCTTCACGATTGAGCAATGCTGCTGCAAAGGCCGGAACAAGCGGATATATGTTGGAACCGACGTGGTACCATTGAAATTGCCTGTTTTGAGTTAACATGGGCTTCAATCTTGTATCGAGAGAGGGATATGCTATCATCACTTTCATAGTGTTACCAGGATAACATGAACAGCCCCGGATATGCGAGAAAAGAGGAGTCTCTACCGCCTCATCCTCTTTATTCTGAAAAGGAGTTGGACTATTCCGATTATAAGCAATACCAGCCCGAAATCGATGGATGTCCCAAAAAGGTAGAAATGACTACCCTTGTGGCTGAAAACATTGTTGTACAACAAGAAGAATATACCCAGTGCAATGAACAGGAGAGGTGTGACCATGTAAAACCTCCTCAAAGCATTTTGCTGAAAGGCCTGTTCTCCTGTATAAAAGCCCCTATGAAAACGACTACGAAAACAGGCTTTAACATAGGCAGCCTTTTTGTCAAGGGAACCGCCTTCCTGGCCCCTATGGCGGGCTTCGCCAATCTACCATTCAGGAGACTTTGCAGGGAGCTTGGTTGCGACTTCGTAACTACCGAGATGGTAAGCGCCGAAGGACTTGTTCGCTGCGGCGCGGGAAGCGAGAAACTGCTGGCTGACCACCCGCTCGACAGGCCCAGGGCGGTTCAATTGTTCGGTGCGGATCCCGGAAGCATGGCAAGGGCCGCTCTTTTGATACAGGAGAGAGACCTGGCCGATGTACTCGATATCAACATGGGATGTCCTGTAAGGAAAGTCGTATCCAGCGGCGCGGGTTCAGCTCTTTTGAAAGTCCCACAAAAGGCTATACGCATCGTCGAGGCTGTAAAGAAAGCGGTGGACTTGCCGATCACGGTAAAACTCCGGGCCGGATGGGACCAATCGAACATTTGTGCAGTCGAACTCGGGTTGCGCCTGGAGCAGGCGGGCGCTGATGCCTTGTTCCTACATCCGAGAACCAAGGCTCAAGGTTTTTCCGGGCGGGCCGATTGGTCCCTGGTAGCCGATTTGGTTGATGCGGTCTCGATTCCCGTAATAGGCGGAGGAGATGTCAGGTCGCCGGGTCAAGCACTGTCTCACATGCTGGAAACCGGTTGTGCAGGCGTGCAAGTCGGCAGGGCTGCACTGGGCAATCCGGGCATATTTTCAAAATGGCCCAAAGTAAGCGTAAACCAGTCCGGGACATGGATCCCTTCGCCTGATGAAAGGTTATCCGCCTTTGAGAGGCATTTACAGTTGTATATTGAATATGCCGGAGAAAAAAAAGCCGCCCTGGAACTCCGGAAACACGTGCCGCATTATTTCAGGGGAATTCCTGGAGCATCCAGGTACAAAGCCGCCGCCCAGCAGGCGGGTTCCTGCGATGAATTACTTGACCTCGCAAGAAAACTGCTGGTCCCGGGAACATGAAAACCAATGGAAAAACCCTCATACCATCGATTGAGCATGCCTCTGTATAAAATATCTCATTATATTTCGAAAAAGGAGTAAACCATCTGATTTTTTTAGCAAGATATTTGACATGCACGCATCTCTGATATACTGAAAAAGAGTAAACTGAAAACATGCAGGCCTGCAAAAGATGGGCAAATGAGCAAGCAACCTTTCAACATTTTTCAAACTCGGACGTGCAGGATCGCCATCGTCCTGTTCCTGTCATCTCTTTTTCAAACTGCAGGTGCCAAGGAATGGTCCGGCGTGAGCCCCGGTGTTTCTACGATGGCCGATGTCAAGCGTCACCTTGGTGAACCCACAAAGGTTTTCCAGCCGGCCAACAAGGCTTACAAAGAGGCATGGAACTATCAGTTCAGCAAGGGCCTGGCCAAGCGCAAGGGTGTCAGGCAGGCAAGTTTTTTTTTCGATTTCCGGAGCATATGCAAGAGGATCGATGTCTTCCCCACTGTCAAGTTAAAACTCAAGGACATAGAAGCAGCATACGGAAACAATTACCGTCGCGGCCTCACAAGCAATTTCCAGAGATATATTCACTATGCGGACCTGGGACTTGCCGTGTTCATAGAAGATGACGGTGTAACCGTATTTTCAATTCAATTCCTGGAGCCGTTCAAGCGACGGAGAACCTCGACGAATCCACGATCAAGATCACATGATCAGATCAGGATGAAGCCGGCCAGGGGTAACAGGTAATCGCTGCCTTGATAACAATTGGATTGACAGGAGGCATCGGCTCGGGCAAGAGCACTGCGGCAGCAATGTTTGCCGGGCTTGGCGCTGTTATCTGCGATGCGGATCAAGTCAACCGGACACTTATCAAGCCCGGCGGTCCTGCAGTCAAACCTGTCCTGAAGGCATTGGGGAGGGATTTGGCTGTTCCCGGCGGTGGATTGGATAAGACCTTGCTGGCCGCACGGGTTTTCAAGGATGCGAAAAAGAGAAATATCCTGGAATCGATAACACACCCCATGATCATGGAAGAGGTGAGCCGCCGGCTGAAAGATGCCGAAAAGAACCATGCACCCGCCTTCGTACTGGAGGCCGCACTTTTGATCGAGACCGGTCTCTACAAGGGATTCGACTACCTGGTAATAGTACACGCAAAACAGAAAATCGCTCTGGAGCGGACCATGCAACGCGACAACGTTACAAGCAACGAGGTACTCGAGAGAATGAAAGCTCAGCTTACAAACAGGGAGTATCTGAATGTTGCAGATTATGTAATCGAAAATAACGGCACTTTGGATGGGCTTAAGCAACAAGTAGACTCGATCTGGCGGGAGATCTTTGGATAGAGATAAGACCCTAGTGCAACACCCAAACTCCCTTGTCCCTGGTAGCCTGGAAGGTTGCTTCATCTCCTTCGCTTCCCAAGAGAACTGAGGTTTTGAATATCTCTTGACCTGTCGCCGAATCGATGAACTGCACGGTGGCGACGGCGGAACCTCCCTCGACACAGCCAACCAGCGGGTACTCGGTAATGCAATCATCCGCATACCTTAATTTGACAGTGTATGTACCATCCGTGGCATCAAGGTGCCTGATCTCGTCCGGGCCGGGCCTCGTATTTTCGGATATCATCTGTGGGTGACCATACTGGCCCCAGTCAGGAGATTTGTTGTTGGGCCCGCACCATTTGTTGTCAGGACTTCCCCAGTATAAATCCACATCTTTACCCCCGGTCCAAGTCAGCTTTATCAAGAGCTTGATGTTCGGTTGGCCGATGATTGTCACGAAATCCTTGACACTCGCATTAGTATCATTATCCTCCACCCACAAACTGACACCGTAGTTGCCGGCAATGTCCGGAATAAAAGATGTCGTTTCACCTGTCGTGTTCGCAAGCGTGACAGAGGAATTGGGAGGTTTGCTCTCCAGTTCCCAATGATATGTAGAAATCGAGCCGTCAGGATCATATGAAGCCTTGCCGTCCAGGTGTACACGGTCTCCCAGGAGTCCGGTATATTCATTTCTGTCTCCACCTTCTGTATAGATCACGGCAATTGGTATTTGTTCGGGTTTGGCCTTGGTGCCTGTTCCAAGGATGCTTACCTTGTATGGCATATCGACTCCACGGCGATAATCGGAGTGCCATATACTTACCTCGCCGCTCATGGCGCCCTCCCTCTGCGGGCTGAACAAGACCTGGATTTGTTTAGTGCCCATGGGCGGTATATCCCATGGAGTATTGGGCTCTTCGGTGAGAAAGAACGCACCCTCACCATTATCGAAATCTATACCATCTACGGTTAATGCAATTTCTCCCTTGTTACTGATTGTTATGGTGCTTGGATCGCTTTGCTTGTTTACCTCGATGGCGCCGAAATCCAGGAAAGGTGGATCTACGGCAATCACCGGAGATACGCCGTTGCCGTGGAGGGCCACGTCTATGACCGGCTCGTCCGGATCATTACTTCTTATTTCAAGTACATCGTCTATGGCCCCGACATCCTGTGGATGAAATGCAAGTGGAAATTGGAAGGACCCTCCTGCCTGAATGTCGAATGGGAAAGGATCTCCTCCAAGTTTCAACTCGAAGTTTCCGAGATGGCCGTTCCTAATGAATGTGTTCTGTATAGTCACCTCCGTATCTCCAATATTCGAGGTGTCCAAGGTGTCTTCGGCCGTTACAAGGGGATCGACCTTGACATCACCGAAATCAATTGTTCTTCTGTCAACCTTCAGATCCCTGTACGTTCCCTCGCCCATGGCGTGCACCCATTTCTGGCTGCCGTTTGTCGCATTGGTAAAGGCAATCACATCTGCCTGCCTGACTCCCGCAGTCTTGGGTTTGAACATCACGAGAATCTTCATGGTGCTGTGGGGAGCAATGGCGGCCGGCAGGTTCCGGTCCGGAGAAAAAGACCATTCAGAGGGATCGTCCGCATTCTGTATCTCTATCTTGTCGACTTCCACCGGAGCATCACCAGTACTATTAAGTTCGATCTCTTCGCTGCCTTGTTGACCGAGATCTACCTCGCCGAACTCCAGGCTCGGATCCGCATCCGCCAACGGGGCCGCCCCTGCGCCAAGGACCGTTACTTCCACGGGATCGCCTTTCATGTCGGGATCGTTGGAAAAAACTTGTAATATGTCGCTGACCTGTCCCGCTTGTGCCGGTTTGAAGTACACGTTTACATTCTTCTGGCTTCCCGGAGCGACATCGAACCCGGTTGCATCAGCCGCGTCGATCCAAAACGCCGAACTAACAGGCTGCTTGATACTGATACTCGTGACCTTCAACGTGGCGCTGCCCTGGTTCTTGACGATGAAGTAGTCCTGAACGGTCTTATTCAAAGGCACACTACCGAAGTTGATCCTGGTGGGATTTACCCGCAGGCTCCCGGGCGCGGCTTTGCCCATAATTGCTATCAATCTGGTGTCACCCCCGGGATCGTCGGACTTGATTCGAATCGAGTCGACCATGTCACCCATTTCCTTGGGGCTGTATGTAATGGAGAATGTCGTATCATCGCCCGGGTTGAGCGCCATTGTAGTCGTGCCAAGGCCCAGGGCCAGTTCACCATTGTACATTGGATTGGGATCCTGCAGATCTATAGAGCTTATGTGTACTGTCGAAGAACCGGCATTTCTTATCTTTACATCCTTGGTCGATTCTTCTCCCAGTCCCACCTCGCCGAAATCGATTGCCGGTGGTGTAAACACAAGGGCTGCTTCTATCCCTTCTCCCCTGAGCTGAATGTCCATGGCCGGAGTGTTGGGATCATCGCTTGATACCTCAACCGTGCCTGTAGAATACGAACATTTTCCTTTTATCGGGGTAAAGGTAACCTCCACCTCAATACTTTCTCCAGGTGACAATGTTTTTGGAACTTGTGGAACCGGAGCAATGGAAGAGAATATATCCGCATCCCCGCTTATCAACCTTATCGATTGCACTGAAACCTGTTCTACGTCATCCGTGTTTTCCAGCAAAAACGATTTTGTGAGCCATTCTCCGCATGGAATCTGTCCGAAGTCCAGGAGCATGGGGTCAGCCTTCAACCTGCCTACGAGTAAAGGCTCTCCCTTTAAACCAACCTGTATGGTCTTGGCCAATGGATCATCGGTATCCAAAAAAACGGTTCCTGAATCCTTTGCGCCGTCCGACGGGGAATATATTACCGTCAGATATATTGTCGAGCCTACCTCAATCATCCTGGGCAGGGCCCCGGTTTGGACCTCGAATGGACCGTCCGAGGAATCCAAACGTACTCCTTCAAGAGTCCTCGCAGCAGTTCCCCTGTTGTTCAATCCGAGTATTCTGGTAGCCGAGTTGCCTACAGCCACTGAACCGAAATCAATTTGGTCGGTCGAGGCATATAGAGATCTTACATCAGTATCAGTATCAGTATCGGTATCGGTATCGGTGTCCGTGTCAGCATCAGTGTCGGTATCAGTGTCGGTATCGGTGTCAGCATCAGTATCGGTATCGGTGTCGGTGTCAGTATCGGTATCGGTATCGGTGTCGGTGTCAGTGTCGGCGTCACTGCTTTTGACTGTGCAAGTGCCATTTTTGCATTCCAATCCTGCCTTGCAATCCAGTTCCCTGTTGCATGCCTCGCCAACAGATTTTCCAGGTTCCAGGCATAAGTTGCTCCTGCAAACCAACCCGGATCTACAATCAGAAGAAGTTATACATTGTTCTCCGTACCCGGCTTTTTGACTGCTGCCGCAACCAAGGGATATTGCAAACGTCCATGTCAAGAGCACTGAATAAAATATTTGAGCCCAACGCATCCCGAGCCCTCCATTATTCTTGGTGTACGAACATTTACACCAACCAAAAGTACTCTATAATTGTATATTAGATACAAAAAAGGGGCAATCAGCGTACGCGCCGGTGTGGTAGCCGAATTAAAATGTCAGTAGGAAGGGGATTCGTCCCATACGGATTCAGGCTGTTCGCAATAATTCCAGGGGCGTTGCCCCTGTCTGACATATTACGCCCCTTCAGGGCTT
>JAADFL010000006.1 GCA_013152945.1 Deltaproteobacteria bacterium
GACTGCAGACGCGGCCCGGCTCAACGCACTTTTCATACAGGCATAATTCACCGGCCTTGCAGCATTCTCCCCCGCACGGAAGCCTGCCGTCGGAACATATTTTCGGACCGGTGCCGGTGTCCGTATCGCTATCCGTATCGCTATCCGTATCAGTATCCGTATCGGTATCCGTATCGGTATCAATGTCAAGATCAGTATCTGCATCACCCGCCTTTTTCGCGCACTTTCCTTCACGGCAATAAAAGCCCGTGCCACATTCCCGGTCAGTCGAGCAATCCTTTCCTGTATTGTCCCGGACACACTTACCCAAGGCATGGTCACATACCATTCCAGAGCTGCATTCCCGGTCGACCAGGCACCTCTGCTCACTCTGTGAGGATGAACAGCCTTGTATCAGGAGCGCTGAAAACGGCATTAACACAGCAATGAAAAATTCCAATACTTTATGTCTCATGTGTCTACCCCAGTGCCAATGCAAGAACCAATCTTTCCATCCCCCCGGATTCCGCCAAGAACAATTCCCTCGTGTCTTTTTGGTTCTTCAATTACTTTCTTCTCGATAAAGAATAACCGGAATCCTGCAAATTATGCAAACAGGACAAAGCCAATGGCCTTAAGATCATTTCCTGGCCCACCTGCCCATCCAATAGGCAAACCTGAAATCAACGCCTGGTATAAGGGCTCCTCCGCCTCCGCCGTTCACTTCGTAAGGATTCGAACGCCAGTAGTAGTTGCTTGCAGGCCGAATTCTCATGGGCACAGGCTGAACCGAGACTACTTTGCCGCCCCTTCCCAAATCTGGATGAATGTCCAGCGTTGTGCCGTCTATGCCTTTACATACCCTGGTCGCTATCTCTTCTTCATCACAATTCACCCTGGCCTCATCGAAAAAAGGCGGTTTCCAGAATTCTTGCAATGTTTCCAATCCCCTTTGCACTGCGTCCCGGTCCACACCTCCAACCGGCTGGATACCCGCTCCCTCTCCGCTTTTGGCAATGGCCCACACAAAATCATAGAATGTCTGTTTTTGTTCGATAGGCTGCCTTTCGCGGTTCGGCCTGTTATATAGTTGCTTGTCGACAGTCACAGTTATCGCTTTTCTGGCATCATCGACCTTCAGGTGCCTGGAAGACAACCATGCGCCGTCAAATGCCATGTTATAGTTCGAGTAATTCGAGCCCACACCTGCGTCAACAGTAATCATATGGTCCCTGGCGATTTCGTGAAGCTTCCTTTTGCCTATCAACTCGTTTTCCAGGTAATCCCTTATTTTTTGATCGCCTGACGCATCAGCCAAGGCCGATACAGCGCCCAGGGCCATCAATGCATAAAAGCCATTGTCCACTCCGGGCAAGTAAGCCCTTTCGAGGTTGTTCTCGTTCATGTACCCATGAAACGTGGTTCGTCCGTCTGCATCAGGTATCTCCAGGTCGAAATCACCTTTGTCCCTATGATGAACCACCATGAGACCTTCTGCCAGGTCCCTTGCGTCCTCTGCAAGCCTTTCCTTGTATGAATCATCTATTTCTGGATCATCATGTATTACCTCAAAGGCCGCTCCAAAAGCCAGTGCCCAGCCGATGTACATGTCCCTGCTGCATGAATCCACCCAAACGAAATCGGGATAGAGTCCACCCGAGTTGTCTTCTCTCCACGTTCCGTTGTTCTTCTCTTCGGGTAACGGGTTTCCGTTCCCATCGAACAGGGGTGTGGTCTCGGCCCGGCCATCCCCTGGAAGATCCTTCCTTGCTATGGCCCTGGCAATCACCCCCGGGGTTCCTGTAATAGCCTTGGCGATATGCAGGCCGTCCAGGCCCGCAAGAAGTTGCTTCCTGGCCCGTACCACTTCTTCGCAGTCGTAACCCTGGTCCCTCAAAGTGCCGTACCTGAAGGCATCGGCGGCAATGCCGGCTCCGGCATATGCTCCCGGCGAGATGTGCCAGGCACTTACCACATCCGTAACCTTGTAGCCTGTCTCCGCCTCAAAGTCCCAGCTATCCGTATCCTGTAAAAAGCTCCTTATCGCCTCGCGCTTTTTTGTCCACTCCATGGGCACGGACAGGTCGCAGCTCATACCAGTCGCAAATGTATGAAATACATGAAATTGCCTGTCAAACCTGAACGCCTTTGCCTCCAAGGCCGCATCATACCCATGCTCCAGTGGACCTGGAATCACGGATTCGAAGTGGTAGTCGTGGCTACCGCAAGTGTTTTCACCCGGGTTCTTGTCTTTCGACCCTGAGCATCCAGCAACATTCAGTAATATCAAGGACGACAAAAAAAGAAGTGCGCATAATAAATTGCTCTTGGATGGTCCTGTTTCAAGCTTCAAACAAGACATGTCATGTTCCTCCAAAATACCGTGTCAACTCGATTCAGATCCGGGCCCTCCGAAGGTGCGTATTAATTTCCTTGCCTCTGCAGCCTCCCTGGAACCGGGATAACCGGCTATGAGAAATTCCATTGTCTTTACAGCCTCCTCCGATCTGCCGAGCAACCTGTGGGACAGGAAGGCCGACTTGAGAAGCGCCCATGCAGCCTTTGGATGTTCTCGGAACATTGCCCCGAATTTCCTGTATGCAAGTGCGGATTCCTCTATCTGTGATCTTGCCTGTAGATGTTCCGCCACCAACAGCATTTCCTCGGGCGGAAGGACCTTCCTGGGATTGTTCGCTGAATCACGTAGATAGGCATTACAGAGTTCATCCAGCCGGGGCGCTCCGGTTGCAAAACCGGATCCTGCATTCGGTCGGGATATTATTTGCGGCCGGCTGTCCGGGGTTTGCCGGTCGTCATCCAATTCAATCGGCTCCCGCTTCGCGGTTTTCATCGGCTCCTGCATGCGAACGGGAGGTTCTTGCTCTACTCTCGGCATTGTCAAAGGCATATGGGAGATGTCCGGGGGGCCTGGCCTCCTGATCACGCCCAAGCCGTATGATTCACCCCTCTTGTACACGAGCAACCCCAAAGCAGAAGCCGCCAAAAACCATGTGTAGAAACTAATCACCCAGTGAAAATAACCGGGCAGAAAAATTTGCAGGTGAACCAATACAAAAATCGCGGCTGCAACGCCGGACAAGACCGCTCCTACCAGTTGCGCCGAGTAAAACATTGCACAAGCAACCAAGTACGCGCCCGGGCTTTTCAATATCAACCCTATTACGAGAAACGGATTCAATACGGCTACCACCGAATCTTCCATGGCCGCCACTATTACGGCCATCGGCATGTAAAGGATTCCAAACAACGCCATGATTATGAAAACAGGATCCACAAGGGATCGAACCATGTCAACAGGCGATAAACCCGGTACTAAATAGGGCCTCTTGAACAATAGGATATACAGGGCGAGGGGTATCCAAATCGTCCAACCTGCCAGGAGTAATTTTATCCCGGGAAGCAGAAGATCCTCCACCCAATCGGTAATGTCACCGGACAAGGGAACATCTACCTGTCCCCTGGACGCGTTGTGCACCGACATGCAAATGAAAGCGGACAGGATTCCCCAAACTATGGCAAGGGCCAATAAAGAGAAAACGAAAAATATATTCAATCGCCCGAAAGCTTCGATTGCATAGCATAAGAAAGCGGCGCCACCTATCGAGACCAAGCCATGCTTGCTCAGCGGTGAAACGAGGACACGGCCGATTAAAGGGCCAAAGCCCATTTCCTGCGGATCCAATGGTTCAGCGGTTCCGCCGCATATCCCGCATATTATAACCTTGTTGATACCAACTTCCCTGCTGCCTATGCAGGCCTTGCAAAGAAATTTGCCGCAAGTCTTGCAACGGTATAATGCCCTCCTTTCAGGATGGCTCGAGCAATTCTTTACCATGAATGATTATCCCCCTGATTCCTATATCGAAGAAAAAACCCTAAGCTTCTTTGTTGAATTCCAAAGCCTTCTATCCCTTTCGGTCCACTGTGAATTGGCACGTGTTTCAGCAAGTATCTCCAAGCCGATATCGAGATCCCTCGACATCAGGTCTGAACGGTGTACCAACAATGCCTCGATGGTCATAGGCTCCACAGGGGCACCCCATTCAAGTTTTCCATGGTGCGAAAGAATGATATGTCCTACGTGTTTCAAGTCTTGCGTGTATGGAATCTTCAACTTCTTGATAGCAGAGATGAACATGTGGTGTCCCATGGCCAGGTGACCGACCGTGCTGCCGTCGGGGTCGAAATCGATGGTTGTCGAATACCTGTATTCCCTGGTCTTGCCTATATCGTGAAGCACGGCTCCTCCCGCCAATACGCTGTAGGAAATTCCCTTGGTATCATAACCAAGTTCCGCCGCTGTTACTAAGCTGTTGACTGCAAACCTTGTAACCGACAGTGTATGTTCCACCAACCCGCCGAGCCTGGCATGATGCATCTTGACCGCTGCAGGCGCTACCTTGAACTCTCCTTCGAATTTCTTCAAAAGGTACTCGACAGTCTCCTTGACTTCACCTTTACACCGGTCTTCCACGATAGAGAGGAGCTCTTTGTACCTCTCATTCGGATCAAATTTCGACCTGGGAAGAAAGTCCAATGGTGTGGAATTCCCCTTGGGCTCTGAAACCTCCTTTACCTTCAATTCGATCCGCTCTTGCCACTCGTCGACATCAGCTCTCAGGTGGATAACCTTTCCGGGAGCAATACCGCCAAGGGCACCCTGCCAATATTTTGCAGACATCGATTTTCCGGCCTTTGTCCTTATGCCCAGTACGGTATAAGGATCACCGTTCCTCTTCCGCTTTTGCTCAATTGTCTCAACCAGTGCCTCACCGTCGAAATAATCTCCGGGTTTTAAATCTTCTTCCAAAGCTCCCTCCAATAAGCCTCTATATGCTCTCCTCTCGGCTTGGCTCATCAATCAGACAGATCAAAGTCGGCCTCAAGCTCCTCGAACCTGTCAAGGACCTTTCTGACAAAAGCTCTTTTCTCCCTGTATGTCCCCGGGAAAAAAGACCTCTTGAAACCGTACACAATTGCGTTTTTTAGTTGCCTCCTGTTCATGTTGAACAGGTCGACCGCCAATTCGATCTCCCTCGTAACAGTGGTATTTGATACCAGCCTGTTATCAGTGCAAAGGCAAAATGACAGCTTGCTGTCGAGCATTTTCCTGAAGTTGTGTTCCTTCAGATCCTTCAACTCCGGATTCGTCTGCTTATTGCTGGTAAGACAGACTTCAATCGTTGTTCGACGATCGGCCATGTACTGTATGAGATCCTGGCAATACGCCTTTGGATCGGTTATTGATTTATCTCTGACCTTGCTGGGTGAAAAGAGATGGTAACCGTGGCCGATTCTGTCCGCGTGGAGATCTGTTATGGCCTGAAAAATACTCTCTGCACCGTACGCCTCCCCGGCATGGACGGTTTTTTGAAGAAAATGCTTGTGAGCATACTCATATGCCTGGACATGGTCTTCAGCAGGATACCCGTCTTCCTGGCCCGCCAGATCGAATCCGACAATCGGCAAGCCGAAATCATCCCGTAGGCGTACGGCCGTCCGTGCCAGTTCCAGGGATGCCTGGGCGTAAATCCACTTGGGATCGGCAAACCTGTGTACTTCCATGAGTCTCTTGAAATAAGCGGAAAAAGACGGCGCAAACATGCGCATGGCACAAACAATGATGCCGCAATAAAAAGGTATGTCACGTCCATGCTTCACTCTGCCCGAATTGTTGTGCCTTTGGGCGGCCCTTTTCATTCCCTTGTGCACCGCTTGGACGACCCTTTCAGCCGGAAAGTCATATCTTATGTGCAATTGCGGAGCGAAACGAACTTCCAGGTATCTTACACCTTCTGAGATATTGTCTTCCACCAGTTCGTACGCCGCCCTTTCCATGGCTTCATCGTCTCTCAACACGGCAGTGGTATACTTGAACCCGTTCAGGTATTCACCCAAACTCGAATATTGATCCTTGAAGACGAGTTCTCTCAAACCCGACTCTGTATTCGATGGCAACTTTACCTTGTATTTCCCGGCAAGTTCTATCAACGTCGAAAGCCTCATGGAACCGTCGAGGTGTACATGCAGGTCACTCTTGGGAATCGCCTCAATGAACTTGTGGCCTTGCTTTTTCTTCGACACGTGAAAACCTCCTTGACCTGTCTGTTTTTTTCACCAAAGCAAACAATAGGCTATGGCCTGTTCGAAAAACAGTCAACCCGGTCCAGGATCGTGTTTCCCTGCGATATCCAGGTATTGTTTGCCGGGGTAATAGATCGACCGGAAAATGAAGATACTGCGCTACAACCGGAATTGCTTCTTCAGAGGTCGTTGCATACCCCGTCACTCCCGGTATAACTGCACCAAGTCATGGGCTGGGACATGTTGTTGCTCTCGTCGACCTCGGCAAAATCATTTCCCCAATCCACGTATGCAAAGGCAACGCCGATATACATTTCGTGCACTACCACCACCAAACCATCGTCAAGGCTCTCTCCGGGATCCAAATCAGCGTTAAAAGAATAATCTTCATCAGGATAGAAATCGAAAGAAGCCTCTCCCTTGCCTGACTCCTTGGCCACGACGGCGACCGTAACCCATCCCTTGAAATGGTCGGTGCTGCTGTTTACTATCCTGAAATGCACTGTAATCGAACTCTCGACTCCTTCACTCTCAAAACTCACGTACGAAATTCCTATGGTCAACTCGGTTCCTGTCACTGGCCCAGCATCCTCAATTGAAAAATCGTATCGCCCCCGGCCCGCGCCGATGATTTCAAACAAATAATGCCCGCTCCGTCCACGGGCTGAGTCTATAACAATTTTTTGTGCATCATTCCCGGGTGAGCATGAAAATTCGATGGGTTTGCCAGAAGAATCATAACGCCTGCTCACCTTGCGTTCATTGTCACTGTCGTACGTCCAATACCTGAGTGTTACATTCGTAGAGCAACCGGACAACATGAGCTTGTATCGCCTGGTCGCATCCATGGGAGTCCAACTAATCCAATCCGTATCATCCGTCTCGTGCAGGTTGTGGTGCTGAACAGGGTCATCGGTCTTTATCTCGGTGGCACCTTTTACAGTGTCATCATCCTCGAACTCGTCACCTGCAACACAGTTCACGGTCACGTCCGTTACGTCGTCGGACAGGATTTTTCCCTTGCTCTTCATCACAGTGCAAAATTGTAGTTCGGGTTGGGAGTGAACCGCGACTTCGTAGTATTCGCCCGGTAAAAGCGCATTCGAGAACGTGTAGGTTCCGTCTTTCTTAACTGCCAACAGATCGGTTTGATTGTTCTCCAGTACAACTTCACCATCCAGGCCTGAAACCGTAACAGAAACCGTGTACGACATCTCGCATTTAGCTCCAACACAGTGAAGGTGGTATTCATCACCACCGGGACATGGGCTACATGCCTTTTCGCAGAGTAGGTAACCACTATTACAATCGATACTGCACCGGCCATCTGTGCATACGGGATTGCCATTGGGGTCGTCCGGGCAAGGCAGGCATCTTTGGCCGCAAGTATCCACTGAATCGTTTCTCTTACATTCTCCACTACACAAGTGATATCCCGAATCGCATTCTATGGTGCAACTCCCATTGAAGCAGCCGGGAGATCCATTCGGATCACCCGGACATGGAACGCACCTTCGGCCACACGAATCAGGTGATGAGCTGTTGAGACATTCCATGCCGCAGAAATGAAATCCCGGATCGCATTCGCATTCATGTAACATGGTATTACAACTTGCATTGTCACTGCACTGTTCACTGAACGCACAACCCGGCCTGCATTCGGCCGTACCGAGATCGCAATAATAACCATCCGGACAAGGATCCCTGGAGCAATCGGGTGAACCTTTGCAGGTAGAGCCCTCGCAGACTTGTCCCTGCTTGCAGGGCCTGTCACATCCACCGCAGTGCCCGTGGCTTGACGAAACGTCCACACAGGCTCCACCGCAGTATTTGAGCTCCTCTGGACAGCGATCGGTATCCGTATCTGAATCACTGTCCGTGTCGGTATCCGCGTCAGTGTCCGAATCAGTGTCCACATCCAGGTCAATGTCCGTATCCGTGTCTGTATCGGAATCCGAGTCAGTATCGAGATCGAGGTCAATGTCCGTGTCCGAATCCCCCCGGCCCTTGCACTTTCCTATTTCCTCGCCTGCTTGCTTTTCGCAGGTTTCACCATCCTTGCAATCCCTGCTCGATGAACACCCCGTGATACACACCGAGTCAGCACATATCTGCCCCAAATTGCAATCATCGGAAGATGTGCATTTCTTTGCGGATGAATCGCCTGATGAGCAGGACATGGTCGAGACAGCCGTAAAACAAGCAAGGAATAAAACAAGAATATTATTGACCGATTCAAACATCCTCATGGCAGCCTCCTTATTTAACAAATGATGAGTCCGATATCATGTAACCGGTATTAATGGCAATACCGGGAGTGCAAAATTGAATGCCTGAGGTTTTTCATTCACACGGCAAGCATAAGAACTCGTGAAAAAAATGCCGGTCCATGCAGTAAGATCAAATGTTCTCTTAATATAAAATACCTTCCTAGGGCTGTCAGGCACGTCCCAATTTCAAAACTGGACAAGTAGTAAAGCATGACAACCCGTATGCTTGACAAATCAAGAAAAAATATCCTATTTTAAATTCCAATCTTTTTTGCGAGGTGAGAGCATTGTCAAATACAGAGAAAAAGACAGACAAGAGAAAGCAGAGTTTGTACTTTCCGGAAGATATGTTGAAGGAAATCAAGGAAGAAGCAGCAAGACAGGATAGATCTTTGTCCTGGATAGTACAAAAGGCATGGCAAATCGCCAGGATTCAAATCATGAAATTCCCATCAGTTACAGACTTGGACGATAGTGACTTTTCAGACGATTAGCAGTACGCAGCCTTGTCCGGGCTGGTCCTTTGTAACGCGCCGGGGGGATTTTTCGATACCAGTTTCTATTATTTCGTCCTCTCCATCCCAATAGGCTCACATGCTTTTGGTTGCTTTTTATTGCCTGCTGTTCGGCTATTAGACACCGATATCCAAAGGCCGCTCCAATATACCAATAGTTTATGCAGGACAAAATGCCGCAAAAACCTCGCCGGGAGCTGCCAGCGGGTCAGGGCGTCCAGGTGGACAGGCCGATGGCTTCGTTCGGATTTGAGCCGGACAGGTAATATAGGTAGTAGACACCGTCCTTTATCAAGACCGAGGGGACAAAGGGACCTTTCTCGTCCCAAGCTCCCGGAGGGCCCGGGTCGAGGACGGGATTGGACGGCTCGCGGGTCCAGTTCACTCCGTCCGGGGACGTGGCCATCCCGATGCGCATCTCGTCAAGGAAAGTTGCGTCATTGAGACCCACATAGAACATTACGAAACGGTGACCGTCGTACACGACCGAAGGCGCGTAGACCGCACCGTTTTCCCAACTGTTTGACGGCTCGGCCGAGAAGACCGGGTTGGCCGGGTGGCGAGTCCAGGTTACGCCGTCCGGAGATGTGGCAAGCCCGATTGCGAAGCTTGCCCGAGACCAGTCGACGCCAGAGTACCACATGTAATAGGTGTCGCCGAGATGAATCACGGTAGGCGACTCGACCCAGCTCTGGTCCCAAGCCCCCGGCTTGCCGGGCGGCAGCACCGGGTTCTGCGGCGAGCGTTCCCAGTGTACGCCGTCGGAAGAGGTGGCCACGCCGATCTGCATGCCCACGGGCGGATCTTTCGCCTCCCTGTAGGCGCCGTAATAAAGCAGGTAATTATTGGCCTCGCGCAGCACACAGACCGTCTCCACTCCACCCTGATCCCACTCTCCCTTGGCACCCTCTTTAAAAACCGGTCCGCCGGGCACTTGTTGCCAAGCCACACCATCGTAAGAAACCAAGGCCCCGGTGCGCACCGCCAGGGGGCCGGCGGCATCGAGTCGGCCACCTACCGACAGCCATGCCTTAAAGAGGACATCGGTGGAGTCGTACAGCACGCTGGGATCGCCAATCCCAGCATAGTCCCAGATTTGGCCGGAGGACCGGTAGAGTGGGTTATCAGGGTTGCGAACGAAGCGCACCCGGCCCGTGTCAGCGTCCGTGCCATCCAAAGATGCGTCAAGAGACTCGCCAAGACCCCGCTCGAGTTCCCCGTCAGGATCCGCGTCCGGTTCTCCGTCCCTCGAACCTGTCGAATTTCTGCAGCCGGAAATCAACAACACCAAGGCAAATAGAAAAGTACGACTGCGGCGCATCGTATAGTCTCCTTTCATCGCAGGAACAGAATCACTGAAGGAAATATCAGAGCGACCGGTCTGCAGTCAAACGCGGCGCAAACTCTTCCCGCGTAATCCAGGGCTTTCCGGTCATGCTTGCAAGTACGTTCGGATACTTGGTAACCTTCCAACATGAGAGGCAATAACATGAAGATGTACCGTGATGAGACATTCATCGCCCTTTTGATGACTACTCTCTCACTTGGACTATCCCTTTCGTGCGTCGGGCACGTGAAGACAGGTAATGAAACCGGCAACGACTCCACCGAGGCCATGGATGCAAGCGATGACGCCGGGCCTGCCCATGATGCCGATGCCGAGGACCGGGCCGAGACCCCGGTGGACACTGGGGAGCGCGCCCATGATCTCACGGCCGATACGGCAGACCTGTACGACATGGACGGAGACATGGAGCACGAAACCGGCACCGAGCAGGAGCAGGCTCACGGCCAGGTCCTGTTCGAAGAGCCTTTCGAGGATACTGCCTTCTCCTCAAGGGGTTGGTACGACTCTCCCAAGGGCGACCTGTCGTCGTCCGAACACGTTCAAGGCAGCACTCGGTCGTTCGAATGCAGGTTCAGGAGGGGCGCCAAGGGATGTGAGGGCGGCACACCCGGCCGGCACCATTTCCAGGAGACCGGCTCCGTGTACTTGGGCTACTGGGTGAAGTACAGTGCGAACTACATCGGCTCGGGCCATCCTTACCATCCGCACGAGTTCCACTTCGTTACCAACAAGGACGACAAGTGGGTAGGCCCGGCTTACAGTCACCTGACCACCTACACGGAGCAGGTTGGCGGAGTCCCACGTATAGCGCTCCAGGACAGCAAGAACGTGGACCTAAACTGCATCCTGCTCAACAACGACAGCTTCGTGGGCTGTGACGGCTCATTCAAGGACTATGTATTCACGGAGAACAGGTCCGTATGCTCCTGTAACGGGTTGCTCGGCGACCTGGACGGCCGCGACTGCTTCAGCACGGGCAACGGGAGCTATTACAGCTCACGCTTCTGGGACGCAGGCGAGAAGATGTTCAAGGATGAGCAAGGCCAGTACTACAAAAACGATTGGCACTTCATAGAAAGCTACTTCGCGATGAACTCGATCGAAAACGGCGTCGGCATACCCGATGGAGTAATCCAGTACTGGTACGACGGCAAGCTAATAATCGACTACCACCACATACTCATGCGCACGGGTGCAAATCCCGACATGCGCTTCAACCAGTTCATAATCGCCCCATACATAGGTGACGGGTCTCCCGTAGACCAGACCATGTGGGTAGACAACCTCACCGTAGCCACGGCCAGGCCGTGAGGCGGCTGCTGCCGACTGCCCGGAAGGACCTACGGGTTCAGTCTTCTCAAGGACTCTGATGGATTAATGACGTGCTTGAACACTTAGGCGATTATTCCGCATCCAGTATAAGCGGCCTTCCTTGACCAGGCATGGATGTTTTGGCTATTATTTTGAGAAGTTGCGAATGGAGGCCCAAATGCGGTTCAATACCCGAAAGCTCCTGGGTTTCACTCTGGTCTTTTTCTCAGCCCTTTCTTGCTCCAGTGGAGGGAAAAATACAGGAAACAACAATGAGGTGCCACAGACATGCAAAAGATCCATAGACTGTTCAATCGGCAATGTGTGTGACACGACAAGCGGCAAGTGCGTAAAGGGCGAGTGCTCCAATGACACGCCCTGTCCGGGGAACAAGGTTTGTACTGACTTTAGTTGCAACGACAAGTGCAAGTCGGATAGTGACTGCGCTACGGGAAGTTCGTGTTTCGTCCCTGATGGACGTTGTTATGGCGGAGAAAAATGCACCAGCACAGGTGACTGCAGGGCTCCCGAGGGCTCCCTTAACAGGGTGACATGCAATGAAAAAAACGGACTATGTGAAACGAACTTTCAAGCTTGCACGGCACAAAACGGGTGGGATGTGTGTGCAGCCGGTGAATACTGTCATCTTTCCGGTTGGTGCGCTCCCCAGCCCTTGTTTTGTAACGACAGCTCCTGTAGACCCGGCACGCATTGTAACAACGAAACAGGCAAGTGCGACCCTGACCAAGGCTGCAAGCAAGGCTTCTGCGAGGACCCGGTAGATAAAAAATGCAGGTTGTGTTCGTGTACTTCGGACACTCAATGTGATACTGGTGAATGGTGTGACCAACTCGGGACAGGAATGTGCAGGGGAAAGTGTGGCGACACTTCAGACTGTCTCGAAAAAGAGCTTTGCGATAAAGAAACCGGCCGGTGTCAACCCGATCGGACATGCGGCCTTGCTGATGAATGTACTAATGGCCTTTGTGACTGCGACAAGGGTCTGATATGCTGGGTTGATCCAAGCAAGGAAGGAACCTCACAATACTGCCTGTTCTCTTGTGATCCTGTCTCTCCGGCATCAGGCTGTGCCACTTCATGGCGATGTTATCCTCTGCCTGACGACCAGGGAAAATATGATTCCCATCGTGGAGCCTGTATCGAAATGAATCACGGAGGCGACTCGGGCATGGACTGCTCCGAGCAGATACCCTGCGAATGGGATCTTCTGTGCATAGAGGGCAAATGTCGAGATCTCTGCGATCTGGACAAACCATCGTGTGCTTCCAATGCCCAATGTGTCAACTATCATGGCATCGGAGTCTGCCAACCTGAACCTTCATGTATCTCCGATGACGAATGTGATCCACCCGATTTGATCTGTGATATTACACAATCACCAGGCAAGTGCGTCCAGGGATGCACAAAAGTCGGTTGCGAAAAGGGATACCTATGTAATGATCAAACAGGCAGATGTGAAAAAGACTACTCATGCGAAACAGACCAGGATTGTAATCCACCTGAAACCATATGTGAAGAAGTAGGAGGTGATACCGACACCGATACCGATACTGATACTGATACCGATACTGATACCGACACTGATACCGATACTGATACCGATACTGATACTGATACTGACACTGACACAGACACTGACACCGGCACCGACACCGATACCGACACTGATACCGACACCGATACCGATACTGACACAGACACTGACACCGGCACCGACACCACCACCGACACCACCACCGACACCGGCACTGACACCACCACCGATACCGGCACCGACACCACCACCGACACATCAGGAGCTCCACCAAAAAAAGAATGCATTGCAGGCTGCAAGTTTACCAGTTGCGAGCCGCCCCTGATCTGCAACACTAACACAGGCCGCTGTGACCAGGGCTGCTCCGGGGACGACGAGTGTGCTCCTCCTGACTCTGTGTGTATCAACAACCAGTGCGTGGATGGATGTCTCAAGGCCGGATGCAAACCACCACTTGAATGTAATGAAAAAAGCGGGAGATGTGAGGAAAACACATGTTCCTCGGATAATGATTGTAAGCCGCCCGACACGATTTGCGATCTTGATGATACACTCCAGTGTATAGCGGGATGCAAAACAACGAGTTGTCCGGGCGGGTACTCATGCAATGAGAATACCGGCAGGTGTGATCCGAAATGCACTTCGGATGCAGAATGCGGACCGCCTGACAAGGTATGTGAGGCAAACAGATGTGTATTCGGTTGCACTTACAATGACGATCCCAAGTGCCCGCAGACCCAAACGTGCGACGAGACAACAGGCAGATGCAAGCCGATATTCTGCGAAAAAGACGCTGACTGCTCACCCCCTGATTTTGTTTGCGACTTTTCGACAAGCGTATGTGCCCCGGGATGCGCTGCAGCCGGATGTCCTCAAGACCAGTCGTGCAACCAGCAGACCGGACAATGTATTTGCAACACCGCGGGTTGTGCGTGCACAGGCAACCAAGACTGCACGACCGGACTTTTCTGCGGTCCAATCTCCAAGCGCTGCACGGCATTTTGTTCCAGTGACTCGGATTGTTCCCAATACCAGGGGTACTGCAGCGGCGCCACAGGAACCTGCGTTAAAGACTGCAAGCATATAGGTTGTCAATGTTCCGGCATCTTCTCTTGCGAACTAGGACTTACTTGTGATGGCGGCATATGTACAACATCCTGCACGACTGACGACGATTGCGGAAACAAGAACAGGTTCAAGTGCGACACAGACAAATGTGTAGAGAAGTAATATCACCGGCTTCAATTCAGGTTCGACGGGGTGATTCCATGAAACCTGGGCAAGAGAGTTACTTGAACGGCCTGAATATCACCATACTTGGTATTGTCATTACCCTGATGACAGTGATTGCTTTTTCGTGTTCCAACTCGAACAAGAATGGCGGCGACACGGATACCGACCCGACTTGTTCCCATTCATCCGACTGCCCATTGCACTGGATTTGCGATGAGAAAACAGGCTATTGCGTTAAAGGAGAATGTGCAGAAGACCTGCCCTGTCCGGATGGCGAGGTATGCAAGGACAGAGCCTGTATCGAGAGATGTTCCGCTGACAGTGACTGCGCCGGTGCACAAAGGTGTTTTCCACCTGATGGGCTTTGTTACGGTGGAGAATACTGTAATTCCGACAATGATTGCAATGCTCCCGCCGGCAGTAACAGGCGTGTCACATGCAACCTCCAGCAAAAAATTTGCGAGGCGCGTTTTACGCCATGCACAAGTGAAAATGGGTGGGACGTTTGCCGGGATGACGAGTACTGCCATTCCTCTGGCTGGTGCGCACCCAGGCCGGCGATTTGCACATCCGACACTTGTCCGCCAGGAACATTCTGTAATCACCAGACAGGCAAGTGCGAAAATAATCCTGAATGCGATCCCGGGTATAAACCCGATCCTGTGGACGGCAAATGCAGGCTGGGTCTTTGCACTTCCGACGGGGAATGTATGGCAGATGAGTGGTGTGACTTGATGGGCATTGGCATGTGCAGGGGAAAATGCCAAGATGACACTGGTTGCCTTGACGGAGAGAAATGTGACAAGTCTTACGGTAAGTGCGTGAAGGACATGGGATGCCAGGAAGGAGACGAATGCACCGACAAGATGTGCGAATGCGGTCATGGCCTGATTTGCTGGCAAGACCCTGACAAGGACCCGGAACATGAATACTGCCTCAAATCATGTGCTCCTTTCTCCGGTGTATCCCAGTGTCCGTCAGAGCAAAAATGTACTCTTTTAGCTGACAAACAGGGAAATTTCGAGTCGAACCGCGGTGCATGTCTTGCACAGAGGCCGGGGGCCAAGGTCGGGGAAGCCTGTGATGATTCGACATTATGTGAAAGAGATCTCTTTTGCAGCCATGGTATATGCCGCAGGTCCTGTGATCCAAGCGACCCTGCATGCGGCAACAATGAAATCTGTGTCGACTTCCACGATGTCGGCCTGTGCGAGCCGAAACCAACCTGCAGTTATGATTTGGACTGCAATCCCCCCGAAACCATTTGTGACCTGTCCTCTTATCCCGGAGCCTGTATCCAAGGTTGCAACCAGGCAGGGTGCAACGGCCAAAATTCCTGTAATACCGAAACAGGAAGGTGTGATCCGGGAAGCTCTTGCGTGCAGGACAAGGATTGCGGGATTCCAAATTATGTCTGCATAGAAGAGCATTGCTCGGCAAGTTGCATATTCAGGGGTTGTAGACTACCTCTTTTATGCAATCACACCACAGGCAGGTGTTCTCATGGATGCACGGTCGACCTGGATTGCGGACCACCTGAAAAAATATGCACTGAAGGAGAATGCGTGCAAGGTTGCTCGGGTTCCGGTTGCCCTGCACTTGAAACCTGTGACGCCACTACCGGCAGGTGCTCAAAAGACGTATGTGAAAACGACAAGGACTGTAATCCGCCGAATACTATATGTGATTACCAGGTGACCAAGCTCTGCGTGCCGGGATGTATTGGTGTCGGGTGTAACGGCCAAGGCGAAATCTGTGACACCAAGAGCGGCAGATGTATCAAGTCATGTGTCATGGATTCAGACTGCAATCCCCCAAAAGAAACCTGCCGGTCCGGCAGATGCTCACCAAGCTGCCTGTCGCCTGATGGACAGGAATGTCCTTCAGGAACCGAATGCGACCCGGTTACAGGCAGGTGTAAACCCACCTTTTGCTCCAAGGATTCTGATTGCGATCCGCCTTATTTCGTTTGTGATTTTGGAACAAGCTTATGCGTACATGGTTGCATTACTAATGGATGTGGTCCCAACCAGACTTGCAACCAAACAACAGGACGATGCCAATAGAAAATTCTGGGGCTTTTGTAAAGAAGGAAAAATGTAATTGCTTAAAGATTTATTTACATACACTTTTCCTGCGAGAGCCACGTGTTATTCCTGAAATGAATAGAAGAGGAGTAATAGTAATATCTCAATTGAATCAACGCATTCAGCGTCGTCCACCACCACGGCCATGGGCCAAATCTACGCGGATCCTGCGGCCATCAAGCTCTGTTCCGTCAAGTTCGAGTGCATTCTGTGCATTGCTCTCCTCTGCAAATGTTACGAAACCGAAGCCGCGTGAACGTCCGGTCTCCCTGTCCATGATTACCTTGGCCTCCGTAATTTCACCGTAACTCGAGAAAGTCTCGCGAAGTTTCTCGTCATTAACAGCCCATGGAAGACCGCCCACAAAAAGTTTGTTAGACATCAAAGAACCCCTTTGCACCTAGAGCCGTGCTCCCGTTCCTCTATGGCACGGCTCCCCGACAGTGAGTCGAAAGCTCCCTCTCCCTGTCGGGCCGGGAGAGAAAAGCAAAAAAACCAAGAGCAAATTACATTACGGCTTTTGGAAGTGCAAGTAAATAATCCCATGTGTGATAGCCGAATTAAAATGTCAGTGGTACTGCCGAATGAATATGTCAGTAGGAAGGGAATTCGTCCCATACGGATTCAGGCTGTTCGCAACAATTCCAAGGGCAACGCCCCTGGAATCGTTGGCACCAAACGATCCCCCCTCGCCCGTTCTGCGGGAGAGGGGGACAAAAGGGGGTGAGGGCGGTGGAAAGCCGGCCTGTTCCAGGAGATAAAATACAAATTATAAGGATGGGATCTCGCATGGGCGGCTCGAACCGCCCCTACTTCATGAAATAACAGCATATTTTAGGCACCCTGAAAATCAACCTGGGTGGGGAGGGCTACCAGGTTAAACCATTGCCATATTTTTTCCCTGCATTCCACCAGTACAAGATATTTATTGGCAAAGGCCCTAATATGATGGTGACTTATATGACAGGTTCATTCTTTTGTTTTTAACTTGTCGCACAAATCCGGCCAAGCAGGGCAGCAGCGGCTCCTGTTGGTCCCTATTACCTCGTCTTTATCATTCATAACCGTCTGGTCCGGCGGATAGATAGCGTCGAACACACCTCTTGCCAGCCGGCAATCCACCTCAACGGCAGGCGGATGGTCCTGCCCCCAGAAACACGGCTCCTGGGAAGGTTCGCTGTCACAACAATCTTTTTCAGTCGGCACATAAAACGCCCAGCCCTGGCCAACCTGCACCCTGTATGAAAACTTGCTTGTTTCAATATCCCTGCCGCCGGAAGTCTTGCCATAAAATTTCAGTGTCACTATGAAATATGTCCTGAAACCAGCCGGCATGGCATTCCAAAAATCGAGCTTCCGCAATATGCCACCCACGTCTTCCGGGACCACGGGTATGCACTGGACGTACCTTCCACCCGGAGGAATCGTCAACGTCACCAAATCACGAAATCCCTGGGTTCTCGGATAATCGGTTACAAAATTGCTTTCACTTCCTATTTCAGATCTCAAGTCCGGGCCCCAATCATACCGCACTTCGTAACTACTAATGGTGACCATGTTGGACTCACCCTTCAGGTTCGTCACATCCCTGGTTTCCTTCAGAAGGTTCAAAATCTCCGGGCACATCCAGTAATTATCCCTGATAGCCACATCCCAGGCACCGACAGGTGCCACATCCTTGTTGAGCGTTACCTGCCCACTTCCGGAAGACATGCTGACTTCCACCTCGCAGTTGTTATCACTATCCGGTATGATATTGTTGACTACCATAAGAGATTGTTGATCACTGATACATCCGGATGCACTGATCAACAGCACCAGGCAGGCAGCATATTTTCTATTTATTTTTTGAACTGCCGTACTCATGGCCTTCCTCCACCTTTTTCCTTCTAACGGGCTCCGATTATGGAGCGTGTCCTGTTTACTATTCTAGGCGTCAAGAATATAAGAAGCTCGGTCCTCTCATCAGAGGTTCCGTGAGCCTTGAACAGCCATCCCAAAATGGGTATATCCTTCAACAATGGTATTCCCCACTCTCCATAGGTTGACTTTCTGGTATATATACCACCAATGACTGTAGTCTCACCATCTCTCACGAGTACCTCTGTTTTTGCCTCTTTTTTGAGAATTGTCGGATCGCCCATTGCACCGGTTCTGGAGAAATCCGGCTCATTCTTCGTCGCCTTCACCCGCATCATGATACTACCATCGGCTGTCACATGTGGAGCCACGGCCAGCTTCAATGTTGCGTCGACAAAGACCGTGCTCACTCCAGATGCGGAAACCACGCTGATTGGGATGGAAACACCTTGCTGTATCTTCGCCTCCTTGTTGTCCAGGGTGGTTATTCTCGGGGAAGACACAATCCTTATCTTGCCTTCTCTTTCCGCTGCCGAAAGTCTAAGGGAAAGGTTGAAGGTATTCCCCACACTGCCGAAAATAAAGCCCAGCGCGCCACCTGTTCCTCCACCTACCGCAGCCGGTAAGTTTACCACATAATCAGGGCTCGTCGAAGTTCCCCTAACATCATTTTTCTTGTCGTCCGCGCCACCTGCAATACCGAAGTTGCTTGGGAACACCAAACCTGTAGGGTTTCCGTTGGCCGAACTCATGGTGTAATGAGTTCCCCATTGTATACCAACATCTCTCTTGAAATCCGAATTGGCTTCCACGATCCTGGCCTCGATGAGAACCTGGGGAGTTTGCGTATCCAGTCTGGCTATAAGCCCTTCTGATTTCACGAGGACATCCACCACGTCTTTTACAATTATGACGTTGGTGCGTTCATCAACACTGGCCGTCCCCCTGTCCGACAACAAATCCTTCACCTGGTCAAGCAAATCCGTTGCCTTCCCATAGTTTACCGGGATCAACCTTACCTTGAGCGGCTCCAATTTCCTCTTGGCCTTCTTTCTGGCCAGGGCCATCTCTTTTTCCTTTTCCAATACCGTAAGCGGAGCCACCCTTATTATATTACCTTCCCTTTCCTGCCCAAGACCCTTGGTTTTCAAGATGATGTCCAGGGCTTGATCCCAAGGCACATTTACCAAGCGAACCGTTACCTTGCCAGACACATCATCGCTGGTAACGATATTCAAATGCGATACCTCGGCAATAAGCCTTAGAATATTGTGCACATCCGCATCCTTGAAATCGAGACTTATCCTTCTGCCTTTGTACTTCTTTGCACCGGCAACCAATCCTGCGTGTAAACCCGTCTCAGCCGTATAGCCTGCAGCCCTCGCAGGTGAAGAAGACAAGACTTTGGGCCTGGCCGCAATTTTTTCTCTTGCCGGATCTTTGAATTCCCATACCAGGGTATTCTTGTTCTTCTTGAGCCTGTTGGCTACGTCCTCACTCAACTTGACCACAACTCTGGTTCCATCGTCAGTACGATATGCCGAAATCGCCTCAACTGCTCCCGGAAAGGCTGTAGTATCCAAGGTTCTTTCCAGGCGTGCAGGTAAATCAGCACCGGGAATCAACATCGATATTTCGCCGGGCTTGGTCTTGTCGATCTGATGATCGAGCGGAGCATTCGCACTTATTGATATTTTCGAAATACCCTTGGCCCTCGAGAAGTTCACGCCCAGTATTTCAGTCGCCTTCTTTATCTTCTTGCCATGGTTTATGAGAGGAGTAATGTCATTGGCCTTTTTTCGGGCCACGGTTACCAACAGGTCATTACCATCTGCAGTTACGTCGTAACCTGTTTCCCCGGTCAATCTGATTACAAGCCTTCCTATCGCCCCACCAGGCCCGTCACTGAACTGGGTTGCTGAAATTCCGGCGATTTCGCCCCTGCCACTACCAGGACTCTTCAAGCCGCTCACATCCGCATTTTGGAGATCCACTACTATCCTGGGGGGGTCTCCGAGCTTGAATACGGTGAACTGGGGCGTCTCGGTACCATGAATACGTAACAGAGTTTTATCGCCCATATGACTCAACTCTGCTGTTTTCAAGATGTTGGTCGATACGCTGGTTTCCCCTGCCGTGGCATCTGCCATATACAAGATGACAGATACAACCATGGCAGAACCAATAATGCGCAAGATTCGGCGTTTTCCGTAGGGTCTCATTGGCCCACTCCTTTCGCGCGGCGCCAAGCCGTCACGGATGGAGCTCCTCCTTATCCAGCGGCAATCGCATTGATATCTTGTTGACTATCAATCGACCGTCCACTGCGCGGTAGTGCTCACTGATGACAACTTTGTTCCTTTTGATCTCCGTGACCTTTCCCCAATTTTTCCCAACCAGGGTTCCTCGTTTGATTACATATCCCTTGTCGTCCGGGGTCTCCACCATTGCCCTGGGATTGGATATACCCCACACAATGGCAACTAGCTTCAGTTGTCCTATTTCATACTTTTGCAAGGGACCCAAGGGCCTTCCTTTTTTCTCTGTTTCCGGCAGCATCATTTGGAAATAAGATTTGAACGGATCCCGCTTTCCAATTGGCGTATACACATAGCCTAGCAATTCAACGGGCTTTTTTTCCTGAATCGTCGTCTTTGCCTTGGCTACTTTGACTGGTCGTTGAACTCTACCCTTCTTCACCACAGGCTTTGTCTGTCCACCTCCAAAGATGTCATTCACGAAATCACACCCGGACATAAGCAAAAGGGCAAGCACCACAATGCTTACAATACCGCCAAAGGTAAAGCCGCGCCTAGTGCTGGCGCCGCCGCTTTTTCTTTCCCTTGCCACCACGGGCCTCCTTGGGCTCTACGAAACGAAAAGTGGTTGCGACACAACTGGCCTTCAAGACAATTTTCCCGCTCTTATCCGATGGGTCCTTGAGCTTGATATCACCAATATTGACAATCCTCGATAGCTTGGCCACTTTGTCAAAAAATACTGCTATCTCAGGGTATGATCCCTGCAGATTTATGGAAACTGGAACTTTCGCATAAAAACCTACTATCTGTTCAGCCATGGGTTCGAAAAGATCTATAGTTAAGCCCGATTTCTCGGCCAGATTTGATATCTTTTGCAACAAGCTTGGAATTTCACTTTTCTTTGGAAGCAATGCAAGTGATTCCTTCAGTTGTTGATCGAGCCGTTCGACTTCACGGCGATACTTCACGAGGTTCTGTGCAATCTGCTTCTTTTCTTCCAACTCTTGATTGAGAGTACCGAGCCGGGCTCTTAATCGTTTTTGGGTGGTTCTCTGCTGATCGAACACCATGAAGTAGTACATCATCACCAGTAAACCGGACAGCAGCAGCAACCCCAGTATCTTTTGAAGCGGCGGGGTCTTTGCAAATTTTTCCAGGAAGTCACCCATTAAGCGCCCCTTCCCCTAGCTCGCCTTTCCGTACACTACGGAACACGCGAGTTCGAACTCCTTATATTCCAAGGAACCGGCCTTCTTGTGCTTGACAGTATGCAACTTGACATTTTTGAAGTACGGCGACTTTTCGAGAGCACGCAAGAAATTTGCAATGACCTCGTTGTTCATCGCAGCTCCATGCATGGAAATCTCTGTTCCGTCTTGAGACAATTCGACCAGCCATACCTTTTTGGGAATCCTCTGTGAGAGGTCATCCATCATTCTCACCGGCCCTGTCTTCCCACGCTTTAATGTATCGATAACATCAAGGCGTTTTTGAAGCTCCGCCTTTTTCTCCTTTATCTGCTTGACCTCACCAATGACATTTTCCAGTCTCTTGATCTCCTTCCTCACCTCGGAAATTTCCGATTTCAGCTTTTCGATTTGTTGTTCCTCGTAGTCGTACCATGTGTACAGCGCTACTCCAATCCCCAATAAAATCACTACGAACAATATAAGCTGTTGTTGCCCATACTCACGCTTGCGCGCGGCTTTGACCGGGAGGAGGTTTATCCGAATCATTTGTCTCCGACCCTCCTTAAGCCGAGTCCCACCGATACTGCGGCCATTGGTGCGATATCTCTCAGGTACGCAGGATCAAAGTGCTTTTCATTGATTTCGATATTACGAAATGGATCCATAACCTCAACCGGAACAGCGACCTTGCTTTCGATTGTCTTCACAAGTGCAGGAATCTTGCCGGTTCCACCTGACACGAAAATTTTTCCGAACTGTGCATCCACACTCGTTGCCGCATAGAAATCCAGTGATCTCTGGATTTCCGCAGCCAGGGTTTGTGAAACGTTCTGAATGACACTTTCCACCTCTTGAGGAACAACCGAATCCGAATCCGCTCCCAGATCACCACCCAGCTTCAGTGCCTCTGCCTCGTCATAGCTCACGTTGAGTTGTTTCTGAATTTCCTCTGTGTACTGATTGCCTCCCATTGAAATATCTCTCGTAAAAGTCGCAATTCCATTTGCCACCACATTGATATTTATCACACTGGCGCCGATGTTCAAAAGCACGATGGTTTCGTCCTCGGGCATGGAATAGTTGGCCTCAAAAGCATTCATTACGGCGAATGCATCCACATCCACGACCATGGGCTGCAGGCCCGCCTCTTGTGTGACCGCAGTATAGTCGTTTATTATATCTTTCTTGGCCGCAACCAGTAAGACTTCCATCTGACCCGCGTCGTTGGGGTTCGGGTTCAAAATCTGGACATCGATGTTCACGTCATTGATATCGAATGGTATGTACTGCTCTGCTTCCCATTGAATGGATTCTTCCAATTCTTCCTCTGTCATCAATGGAATGTTAATCTTTTTAATAATGACGGAATGCCCTGAAACACTGATAGTCACATGCTTCTTCTTGATTTTCAGACTTGAAGTCAGGCTTTGAATAGCTTCTACGATGGCTGTTGAATTCATCAGCGCTCCGTCCACGATTGCCTCGGGGGGTAAAGGAGCGACCCCGAAATTGATGAGCTGAGCCCTCCCCTTTTTGGTTTCCTTAAGCTGAACCAGCTTTATCGAGCTGGAACCAATATCCAATCCTAACAATAGGGGTTTCCTTGCCATCAGCGTCCCTCTTTCCCTTTGGGCTAGGGTTCGCTACCGGTCCAAATGGATCCGGCACACATCTCAGCTATCCTCTCTGGTCGGGCCAAAGACCTTTTCAGCATCTTCCAGCTTCAGACCGAGTGCAAGGATTATTTTTCTTTTTGTGTCCATTCTACAGCTCTTGCCGTTTTCCACCCTGTCGATTGTCAAAGCTGAAAGTCCTGCTTTCCTTGCCAGTTCGGCCTTGCTCATCAGTCTCTGTTGCCGGTACCGCTGAACATTGTTGTTTCGCTCCCGTTGCCTGTCCCGATCTTTTGATTCCCTTCTATTCTTTTTCATGGCAGTTGGTCCCATAGGGTTTTGACTTAGTCATCGTATCCTTCCTTTTTCCAACGTCCCCAGGATGACAGTTGAAGTACATTCTGTCAAGTATTTTTTTATCTTTGATACTTAATTTAAGTTAAATTATATTAAATTATATAATATTTTGGGGTTATTTTAAAACTTACCGCTATATATGGTGTACATTAACTACATTTTTTTTCGATCCTGGGGGATGTGAAAAATTATCGGCAACGGCTCTTAAAACTCGAACATCAATCCTGCAAGAAAGCTATTGTCTGAAAGATCAAAACCATTTCCACCAAAGTTGTCCACCCAGTCGAACACTCCTTCAAAGAACAGGTAGGTGTTATTGACTCCTGCCTCTACATCAAAAGTAGAAGCTACGGCCGGTTCCAGGATATCCAATAGAAACTGGATACCCACGCTACCACGAAGCCCGAATTTACCTCCCATGGCGTCATTTCCGTTGAAATCCGCCACATTGCCGACACCATTCAGGATCCACCAAATATAGTATATCAGGCCACCCTTGACATAGGGTACGACCGGCACTCCGAACTCGTTCTGAAGCCAATCGAACCTGTACACAGCCAACAGGTAGACAGGCAACACATTGAATACCGTGGTATCCGACGTCTTGGTCCCGCTGTCCACTTCAATACCCTTGCCCAAATGCTGGGCGAATCCCAGCCCGCCTGCCACTGCAATTGTGCCAAAGGCATGGAATACCTCCCAATCCAGTTCAAGCTGGGTCATCAAGGACTTGCTGTCACCATAGATATCCCGAAACGGCTTGGAACCGGAAAACTCCGAATCAATGGCAGGATAGTACGGCCCGAATTTCAACTCAAAAGCGAACATCCTGGGTGACTCGGCCTTTGCCTGGCTCCCGGAAATAAAAATCGCCAGGAATATCAGGGCCAAAACAGGCCCTTTACCCCTGCCCCTTCCAACAAGCAGTCCCATTAGCGAGAGTCCGAGAGCCAACATAAGGTATGAGCCGAGAACTACAACTGCGTTCGATACTCGAGCAAAGATATCCAATACCGAACGAACTTCATGTTTCAAAACAGGATGTGCGTTGATGTACCCGGCAGCACCAGGACCCAGAGAGTAGTACAGTGCAGTGCAACCAAGCCCTGCAGGAGTCGCGTCAAGCACTTGGTCCCTGAACCGCCTCAATTGCCTTACCCTGGGATGGTCGTATGATCCGTAAACCGTAGTCGCAATAAAACAGAACCCGCCGTCTTCACTGCCACCTTCTTTCTTGTAGTGCTCAAATCCGTCATCAACCAAGATCGGCGATGTTTCCAGGATGTCAGATGGCTCACTCTCATTGCCTGCATCGTCCACAGCCGTGACTGCCACCAGGTACTTTCTCCCCATCTTCAAGCCGTCTATTTGATACCGGGTCGCGCTCAGTAGATCCGAGTAGGCCCATCCGGCAAAAGGATTCTCTTCCGTATCCGTGCCTGTGTCCGTATCGGTGTCCGTATCAGTGTCCGAATCTGTATCAGTGTCCGTGTCTGTGTCTGTATCGGTGTCCGTGTCTGTATCTGTATCTGTGTCCGTGTCTGTATCTGTATCTGTGTCCGTATCCGACCCATTTGCCAGAATCAACAAACCTGGTGCGGCACCGACCAAGCCGTTCACAACAGGCTGATCAGCATCCTTCCAGTAAACCTTGTAAAACAAGGTTTCTCCATCACCTGCAGACGATGGCCGGTTCCATGACACCTTCACATTGTTTTCCCCTGGGGTTACCTCGATGTTCTCCGGAGGACCAGGTGCATCGAAATCCCAACGTATCGTAAGACTTCCATCCAGGTTCTCCACCGTCTGTCCGCCAAAGCCTGATTGATCCACGACTTCTCCGTTGTCGAGTGAAATATCTATGGACGTGCTGCCTGAACTCCCTGAACAATCGGATATGATATCTGAAGGCATCAATTTTTTTAGGCTGTCCGAACTCGGGTAGTCTTTTGTAGTCTGTGAAGTGAACTTGAAGCCATTGTCCTCTTCAAGGACCGTGGTTCCCCACTTCAACTTGTAATCGAACTTTACTGTTTCCCCCTCGTACCCGCCCTCCATGCTGGATTTCCAAAAATCTCCACCCGGGTGCCATGAGAATGAAATAACATCCTTGTTCTCCTGGCACTCGGACTTGGAAATTACAATTTCCTCGGGTGTTGTCTCGACTTTCAAATCAGCGGCTTCAACCTGTGGTGAAAGAACGAACTGCATGGAAGCAAGCAAAGTCAAAGTGAAAAGCACAATATAGGGACCGGGAATGGTATGCCTTTGATTATTCGGCCAGGCATGGAACAAACCAGAGCATTTCGTTCCTGTTGAACAGAGTGCTCGAATCACTTCATCATTTTGCCGCACCAACAACCGGGAATTCCCGGATGGGTGCGGGAGACAACTTTTGTTATGGACCCTAATCACCTTCAGCCTCCAAGAGAGCGTTGGCAATAATCCAGCCTGCCTTAGTTATTTACAACCGTAGCGCATGATAAGCAAGTTTCACGCCATCAAGATGGCTAAAAAACACCCCGGTAGGCAGAACCATGCTTATCTGCCGGAAATCAATTGACAGAAGACAACATAAACATGGATTGCCATCCGGCATGGGCCCAACCAAGGCATGTTACAGGCGGCCCGCCATGGCCGTCGGCCGGTAAACTTTGACATTTTGACAATCAAGACGTTTTCAAAGCTCATCGGCGGACATTATGACAAGGCATGGAGTACGCGGATCAGGGCTTTGCTTTCAATGCGCCGTGGTCATGCATCAATTCCGCTATTTGGACGGCATTCAAGGCAGCGCCCTTACGCAGGTTGTCCGCCACTATCCAGAGGGAGAGACCGTTCTCAACAGATGTATCCCGCCTTATCCTGCCGACCATTACCATGTCATTGCCTGCTGCGTCCAGGGCAGTAGGGTAGATATCCTTATCAGGTTCGTCCAACACCTGGATCCCTGGAAACGTTCTTAATGCCTCCATGGCCTCATTCGGATCCACGGGCCTATCCGTTTCCAGCCAGACCGCCTCGCTGTGAGAATGGAACACCGGGACCCTAACTGTTGCGGCAGAGATCCTCAAACCGGGTAAGCCCATGATTTTCCTGGTTTCCAAGACCATTTTCATTTCTTCCGTCGTACACCCGTTTTCCAGTACATCTCCAATCTTCGGAATACAATTGAATGCTATCTGCCTTGGAAATCTTAAGACCTCGACAGGCCGGTTGTTGTAAAGAGATACCACTTGGTTCGATAATTCATCCATGGCACTGCGTCCTGCGCCACTAACCGCCTGGTATGTGGCTACCACCACTCTCTTCAATCCGAACAGGTCATAAATCGGCTTTAATACGACCACCATCTGGATAGTGGAACAATTCGGGTTTGCCACGATTCCTTTCACAGGCCTCCTGTCCAACTCGTGAGGATTTACTTCGGGAACAACGAGAGGGACATCCCTGTCCATTCTGTATTGCGATGTATTGTCAATGACCAGGGCTCCGGCACCCACAGCTTCACTGGCCCATTTTTTCGTAACCCCGGCGCCGGCGGAAAACAAGGCTATATCAATATGTTCGAAACAACCGGGGGACAACGGCCGTAAAGGGACACGTGAATCATTGAAATGAATTTTATTGCCGCTTGATTGAGGGGATGCGAAAACACGCAATTCCTTCACCGGAAGACGACATTCTGCCAATATGGATACCATCTGCGAGCCGACAGCCCCTGTTGCACCAACCACTGCTATATTGTAACCGGTCTCATCCATTTTCTTCCATGCCTCAAGATCCAAGTCAAAATTTCAAGGATACCGCCGGGTTCGAGCACACATCCAGCTATTATGGAGCACTGTTCTTCCTGATATCAACTCCCCGCAAGTACATGGGTACGACGGATGCGGGATCATCATACACTCCTTCCATCAAACGTTCCCTGCCGATCCAGGCAACAGACGCCGGCCTTTGTAAATTATTTTCACCTGGAATGAATATCCCCAGGTCGCCGATTATCCCGGCAAGCAAACTCCCATAGCGTAAAGCTCCATCCCCGCAAACCAGCACCTTTTCACCCTTTTCCCTGATAATTTCTCCCAAGGCATTCGGTTCATATACGCCCGGTTCTTGGATGCGCTCCCGGCCGCCCTTTGAATATGCTGCGGCAAATACCTGCCCTCGCTTTGCGTCCAGTACCACCCAGACCGGCATGTCCGTCCATGCCGCGAGCCTGGCCATGGCATCAAAGCCCGATACCGCAGCCAGGGACAATCCAAGTCCCATGGACAAACCTTTTGCCGAAGACAAACCGACCCTCACACCTGTGAAGGAACCAGGTCCTATCGATACGGCCAGTCCCTGGATGTCGCTGTACCCGACACCACTCCATGCAAGCAAAAAATCGATCCTGCTCATCAATGTCCTGCCATGCCCGCCACGTGGAGCAATTACGATCTCCCCGACAACCCCCGCAGAATCGACCAGAGCAGCCCCTCCATGCCTGGTTGCCGTATCTATACCCAGTACCAACAATCAGTTCACCCGAAAAAGAACCTTCTGATATCATTCCAGAAAGCCAGACCCATCAACATGATGAGGAGTGACAACCCGACAAGATTGACAGCCTCTCTTGTTTTTAAGCTCATGGGTCTTCGCCTCGCGCCTTCGATCAGGAGAATCAGGATTTGCCCTGAATCCAGCAAAGGAATGGGAATCAACAGGTTCAACAACCCCAGACCGATACTTATCAGCCCAAGCACCTTGAGCCAAGGAGTCAAGCCCGCCTCGGCAGCCCTTGCCGCAACCGAGAAAATCATGATCGGACCACCCAGGCTCTTGGTCGAAATCTTTCCTGTAATCATCTTGTAGAGTCCCCTGACTGTCACGTCCACGAATCCCCAAGTTTCTCTAAAAGACCGGCCTGCAGCAAATAACAACCTCTCATTATTCGGAACCATGACCATGGGTCGACGCTCACCATGGAGTAAGGAATACGCGCCTACTTGGTAGACCTTGACCTGGCGTCCGAGTTCATCCTCTTTTTGCTTGGCCTTTAGTGAGAGTTGGATGCCGACCTCGCTTCCCCGGCGGATCACCACCAAATCCACGGGCTTTCCAGAGGCAGCCACCTGGTTCGCCAGGTCTGCAAAATCATCCCATGCCGGCACATCCCGGCCCTGGACACTTTTTATTCTATCACCGGGCTCCAAGCCCGCCTTGGCCGCAAGTCCGTCCGGATCCACCCTCCCAATATAGAGATCACCGGATTCCAAGCCTCTTGCAGGACTACCTTCAACAGCAGGTGGGAGCACAATTTCGATGACCTTTGCGTCACCGGATTCACTTGTCCCATAGCGGCCTCTTGGAACAGGCCTTGGAAAAGGCCGTCTTGAAACCGTTAACCTGACATTCTTTCCCGCGGCTTTTGTCAACATCTCCTTGACCTGTAAAAAACGCTCTACCGGTTTGTCGTCGATCTTCAAAATTCTGTCACCTGTACGCAATCCGGCCTTGTACGCAAGAGAAGATGGTTTATCGATACCGATTACGGCCGGCCTGAACATGACTGAAAAACCTACACGAAAAACCTGATGCTTTTCCCCGAAGTTGTCTTCCACGGACTTCTTGGCCGGTGTAACCACAATCTCACGGATACTGCCGTGTCTCTTTACCTTGAACTTCAATGGATTGGCTCCAAGCTCCTGTATCACCGCGGGCACTTCACTCCAGTAATGAATCTTTCGTCCTGATATCTCGACAATCCTGTCACCGGGTTCGAAGCCAGCGGCCTGGGCGGGGCTGTCCATCATCACCTCACCGATATAAGGTCCGGGACGCTCGCTTGCAGCCAGGTACACGAAAAAGAATATGACCACCGGCAACACCAGGTTGGACAGGGGACCAGCCGCATAGATGACGGCCTGCTTCCACCTCGGAATGGCCCGTAACGATCTCTCTCTTTCCGCAGCATCCACAGGCTCATTCGGTTCCTCTCCCAGTGCCTTCACATATCCGCCCAAAGGCACCCATGCAACCTGGTATTCCGTCTCACCTTTCCTGAATCGCAACCCTGGAATCGCCTTTCCAAAGCCTAATGAAAATTTCAGCACCTTGACACCAAAAGCCTTCATGGCCAAAAAGTGCCCCAACTCGTGTATGAATATCAGTATGCCCAAGAGGAAAACAGCGCCAAGAAGCTGAATCATCATTCACCGTCCCTTTCGCTTCGTCCTTTTCGTGCGAGCAAATCTTCGGCCCTCACCCGGGCCTCGGCCAATAAATCGATTACCTGGTCAAGGGACGACGGATTACCCGAAGGCGCGTCATTCAGTACCTGCTCCACCAGCCAGGCAATACGGAGAAATTCCAACCTCCCGGACAAGAAGGCATCTACCGCCACTTCGTCGGCAGCACAAAGCGCAGCTACTGCCGCCTGGCCCTTTGAAAGCGCCCGCCTCGCAAGTGACAGGCATGGAAACCGGCCGACATCGGGCTCCTGGAAAGTCAAGCCCCCCAGGGAAGTCAGGTCCAGAGGCTGCAAATCGAGTTCCAGCCTTTCCGGACAACTCAATGCATACGCAATAGGCAGCTTCATGTCAGGATTACCAAGCTGCGCGACAATCGCCCCATCCTTGTACTGAACCATGCCGTGTACGACGCCCTCGGGATGGACTAATACGGATATGTCATCCCCTGGTAGATTGAAAAGCCACCTGGCCTCGATAACTTCGAGGCCCTTGTTCATCAAGGTCGCGGAATCGATTGTTACCTTCCTGCCCATGTTCCAAACAGGATGCCGTAATGCCTGCTCCGGGGTAACAGCAGCCAAATCATCAAGGGTCATGTTTCGAAATGGTCCGCCCGAGGCGGTCAGAAAAAGCCTTTTGACCCCTATGGGTTCCCTTCCGCCCATTACCTGGAACAATGCAGAGTGCTCACTGTCTATGGGCCGTACCTCGCCGCCGGCTTTGGCAGCCTCGGTAAGCAGAAGCGGTCCCCCCAATACAAGCGCCTCCTTGTTGGCCAAAGCCAGGTTCTTGCCCGCCTTTGCCGCTTCGAAAACAGGAATCAGCCCGGCCGTGCCGGACATGGCTGCAACAACAAGGTCGACGTTTTCAGCCAAAGCAGCACGGGACGCAGCCTTGGGACCGTGAACTATCCGGACATGTGAAAGTTGTTTATCGGATCGCAATATATCCGCAGGCCCTACTTGCTCACAAGCAATCAAGCCGGCCCCAAACTCCAAGGCCTGCCGTCTCAACAGCTCCGGGTTGCTGCCCTTTGCAGCCAATGAAACCACCTTGAACCTGCCCGGATGCCTAGCCACCACATCGAGAGTCGATCTCCCGATGCTCCCCGTAGATCCGAGAAGGGCAATACCTTGCAAGGTCGACTCCTTACAGCGGATGAAGCCACATGGCGTATATCAAAACAACCGGTCCGGTGAAAAGCACCGCATCCATTCTGTCCAGTATTCCACCATGCCCTGGCAATATAGTCCCTGAATCCTTTACACCCCGGGCCCGCTTAAAAACAGATTCAACCAAGTCTCCGACTTGTCCGAAAATCCCTCCAAAAAGGCCGAGGATTAATGCATCCGTTATGGTCAGGCCGGGAAAATAGATCACTTCCGACAACAGGAGCCACGCCACTCCCATGAACAACCCCCCGATTGCACCCTCCCAGGTCTTTTTCGGGGACACCCGGGGAAAAAGCTTTCTCTTGCCCAGAAAACGACCGGAAAAATAGGCGCCCGTGTCGTTCAACCAATTGAGCCCGAGCAAGACCAGGATCCAACGCCAGCCGACCCCGGTCCCGCCTATATCACGAATGACGGCAAGACATGCGAACAATACCCCGCAATAGACAGCGCCCAGTAACATGTACCCGCTTTGGTCCATGGCCTCCTTCGGGTCAGGGGTGGAGAAAAGATGAAAAAGCATTGCCAAGATCGGAGCAAAAATACCCAACCACAACAATACCGGCACGAAATACACCGGTTGATGCTCCATATGGCCGTTGCCATGCACGTATTCCAGCATCAACAGGAAAGATCCGGTAAAATAGGAAAGTCCCAGGATGATGGAGGTCATTCTTGCCGAAAACGTGTCCTGCGTCATCCGGGCGAATTCATACAACGCCACCAAGCAGGCGATTGATGCAAGGGCCCACCATCCCCAATCCGGCCCAAGGATCAATAGGGCCAGTAAACCCGGCACCACGACCAACGCCACCATTACCCTGGCCGCGAGATTACTCATTACGATCTTCCCGGATCGACTTCATACATGGGTTCTCAATCATTCCTCACCTGTGTGCCTACAAGGCCGAACCGTCTATCCCTGCTCTCAAACACGTCCAATGCACGAAACAGTTCCTTTTTCCGGAAGTCCGGCCACAGGGTCTTCGTAAAGTAGAGTTCGGTGTACGCCAATTGCCACAACAGGAAATTGCTCACCCTTTGTTCCCCACCGGTCCTTATCAGTAAATCCGGATCAGGCTGGCCCGAAGTGTAGAGGTTGTCATTTAGCGCGTTGAAATCTATTTCTTCAGGTTCCAGGTCTCCTCTCGAAACCGCCCTGCAAATCAACCTCGCCGCCCTTGCCAGTTCCTCCCTCCCCGAGTAGGAGAGCGCGATATTGAGCACCATGTCATTATTGTGGGCAGAGTCTTCAATGACTTCTTCAAGTAGTCCGTTCACCCAGTCAGGCAGTCTTTCTATTTCTCCGATTGGGTTCAGCCTGATACCATTATCCAACAACTTCTTCTTTTCCTTGCGCAGGTAAATGGAGAGCAATTCCATGAGGCCGTCAACCTCGTCTTTCGGCCGTCCCCAGTTCTCGCTGGAAAACGCATACAAAGTAAGATGGGGGATGTTCAGCTCCCTGCAGGCGGTCACCACTACGTCAACCGAACGGGCTCCACGCCGATGGCCTTCCAGCCTGGGCAGCCCTTTCCTCTCGGCCCAACGTCCGTTCCCATCCATAATGATCGCCACATGGCGGGGCAATCTACGGCCGGTCAGAATTCCAGTACCTCCTTTTCCTTGGCCTGGACCATCTCGTCGACCTTTTTCGTCCCTTCGTCGGTTCGTTTCTGCACCTCGTCAATGGCCCGGTGCAGATCGTCTTCGGATATTTCGCCGTCTTTCTGAAGGCTCTTGAGCATCTCCTTGGCATCCCTCCGGTGATTTCTTATGGCAATCTTGCTGTCCTCACCGGTTCTCCTTACGACCTTCACCAGTTCCTTTCTTCTTTCCTCGGTCAGGGAAGGGATAGGAAGCCTGATAATATTTCCGTCGTTCATGGGATTCAGTCCCAGGTCGGCCCCGCTAATCGCCTTCTCGATGTCCGATAACACGTTCTTATCCCAGGGATTTATAACTATCAACCTGGGTTCCGGCACTGCCAGAGTAGCCATCTGGTTCAACGGCGTGGGCGTGCCATAATAGTTAACCTTGATACCATCAAGCAAGGTAACGGAAGCCCTGCCTGTTCTTATTCGAGCCAAGTCCCTCCTCAAAGCGTCATGGCTCTTACTGATGGATTCTTCCAACTCCTTGATCGTATCATCGATCATCTGCACACCTCCCACGACTATTGCTTCTTTGATAGGCTCCCGGCTTATTTCACGTTTCTTCGTCTGAAACCAGGGTGCCGATTTTTTCATGATTGACCGCTCTCTTGATGTTTCCGGGCACTGTAAGATTGAAAACCACCAGGGGCATACCATTCTCCTTGCAAAGAGAAATGGCCGTCAGGTCCATGACCTTAAGACCACGCCTCAATACTTCCTGGTAAGTCAACCTGTCGAAAAAAACCGCCCTGGGATCCTCCTTTGGATCGGCATCGTATACGCCATCGACCTTGGTCGCCTTGAAAAGCACATCCGACTTGAGTTCTATGGCTCTTAGTGCCGCGGCCGTATCAGTTGTAAAATACGGATTCCCTGTGCCGGCGGCCAGCATTACCACCCGTCCCTTTTCAATATGATGTAACGCCTTCCTGCGAATATAGGGCTCCGCCACTTGATCCACCTTCATGGCGGACATTACCCGTGCCTCTATACCCGACCTTTCAAGGTTGTCCTGCAAGGCAAGTGCGTTTATCACGGTTGCAAGCATTCCCATGCTGTCGCCCTGGGCTCGATCGATTCCCGCCTTGCTCAATGCAGCGCCACGGACCATATTGCCGCCTCCCACGACCACGGCCACCTGAGTTCCCGCCAATACCACCTCACGTATCTCACCGGCAATGTCCTCGAGAACATCAGGGCTCAAGGTCTCGCCACTATCACCGGCCAGGGCCTCTCCCGATAATTTCAACAGTACTCGTCGATAGGGCGCTTTCAAAACAACCCCCTCCTCCGCCTAATCATTCTTCCTTAGCTTAATAGCTCTTCACGGACCAAGGCAAAGAACAGGACCTACTCCTCGCCCGTGTCTTCCTGCCCTTCCCCGAGCCCGAACCTCGCGAATCGCCTTATCTCGATCTTTTCACCGATCTTGGCCCGGAGCTCATCCTGGAGCTGCTGTACGGTTCTATCCTGGTCCTTGACAAAAGCCTGCTCCATCAAAACGACTTCACGGCGCCATTTCTTAAGCTTACCATCGACTATCTTGTTTACAATATTTTCGGGTTTGCCTTGTTCGAGAGCCTGGGCCTTGTAGATTCGGCTCTCTTTGTCAATTTCCTCTTGGTCCAGTTCTTCCGGTTTGACGCACAATGGGGCCGTCGCAGCGATCTGCATTGCAACGTCCTTCACGAATTGCTGGAATTCCTCGTTCTTTGCCACAAAATCGGTTTCGCAATTTACTTCCACGAGCACACCAAGCTTACCGCCCGGATGGATATATGAATGAATAAGTCCTTCCTTGGCGGTCCTGGCCTGTCTTTTCTTGGCAGAGGCCAGGCCCTTTTGTCTCAGGAACTCCACGGCCTTTTCCGTGTCACCACCGGTTTCCTGTAGGGCCTTCTTGCAATCCATCATTCCGGCGCCGGTCTTTTCCCGTAACGCCTTTACCTGCTTTGCGTTTATTTCCGCCATTTCCTCACTCCTCTCCCGCAGCCTGATCCGTCTTGGCATTCACCGGATCTGTTGCACCGCTCGATTCCTGCACTTTTTCCTCCCCGCCGATTCCCGACTCCGCTGTTCCGGCCTCGCCGGTATCCTCTTTTTCTTCTTCAACCTTTTGCACATTGGCCTCCTTTGGAATAACACCCTTACGCTGCACGGCAGTGGACCCTTCGGCCTCAAGTTTCTCGCCCGGAACCACCTCCCGCGATTCCCTGGCTTCGGCTTCCACGATCTTGTCCTTGGCCTGCTTGCGTCCTTCCAGCACGGCATCGGCTATGGCCGAAGCAAAAAGCCTGATCGACCTTATGGCATCGTCGTTGCCCGGTAATGGAAAATCGATCGGATCCGGATCGCAATTCGTATCCGTTATTGCTATGACCGGGATTCCCAGCTTGTTCACCTCCGCAACTGCAATGGCCTCCTTCGAGGGATCCACTACAAACAAGACATCCGTAGGCTTGGTCATTTCCTTTATACCGTCCAGATTTCTCTTGAGCTTGAAGAGAAGTTTCTCTTTCTTCAACGCCTCTTTCTTGCTCAGCTTTTCGAATCCGCCTTGTTCCTTTTCTTTTTCCAAGGCAATAAGACGGTCGATACTACTCTTGACGGTTTTGAAATTGGTCAGGGTTCCTCCCAGCCACCGGTGGATCACGTAATATTGTTCACACCGCTCCGCTTCCTGCCTGATCACCTCCTGTGCCTGTTTTTTCGTCCCGACAAAGAGAACCGTTCCGCCACTGGCCACTGTCTTCACAACAAAGCTATATGCCTTGTGGAACATCCTCATGGTCTTTTGCAAGTCGATGATGTAGATTCCGTCCCTGGGGCCATAGATGTACGGCTTCATCTTCGGGTTCCAACGTTTGGTCTGATGACCGAAGTGAACCCCTGCATCCAGCATCTGTCTCATTGAAATACTCATGGAAACCTCCTGCTTCCGGGTTAAGCCTCCGCCCACGTGCGGTTTCCTCCGCCAAAACACCGTCCGAAACGGATCGGCACCCGAGGCGGGCCCACGCGGTGCGTGTGTTCTACCCGGCCACTTTGACCGGGCGAGATATGGCTCAATATCACAGGCTCGCACCAAGGGCAAGCAGGAAATGGCAGTAAGCAACACCGCTTGACTCCAGGATGTCGAAGTCATACCCCGGTTCCTGTTTGACACAGGGTCGCACGGTCCCTATTTTAATGCACCGGTTGAATACGCGGAGGAGCGACATGCTTAAAATCGAAAATCTTCACGTTGAAATCAAGGGCAGGGAAATCCTGCATGGTATCTCATTAGAGGTTCCGGATGGGGAAGTACATGCCCTGCTTGGACCCAATGGTTCGGGAAAGAGTACCTTGCTCATGGCTGCCATGGGATTTTCCGGGTACGCCGTTACAAAGGGCCGGGTACTGCTTGACGGAAAAGATATCACCCACATACCCATCAACGAACGGGCACGGGCCGGACTAGGCATCGCATTTCAAAGGCCTCCCATAGTCAAAGGGATTAAAACGAAACATCTGGTTGCAATTTGCATGAACAACGGAAAGATACCGGGGCAAGACACGAGCATGCGTAAGGACGTGGAAATTCTTGCAGAGGATATGCACTGCCGGCCGTTCCTGGACAGGGAGCTCAACTCAGGGCTGTCCGGAGGTGAAATGAAACGTTCCGAACTCATGCAACTGTTGGCCCAGGATCCAAGGATGGTTCTGCTGGACGAGCCCGAGTCGGGCGTGGACATAGAGAACATCGCACTGCTCGGCAAGGCAATAAATAGGTTGCTGGGCAGGAACCCGGAGCCGAATGGAAAGGAATCGCTGAAAGAAAAACGAATTCAGAGGAGGAGATCCGCATTGATAATCACCCACACCGGACACATTCTGAATTACCTGTTCTCTGATCGGGGTTACGTGATGATCGACGGGTACATAGCATGTGAAGGTAATCCCAGGGAACTTCTCGGCACCGTGGAGAAGTACGGGTACAAGGAGTGCTTGAAGTGCGTGGTATAAACAAAAAACAGGAGAAATTCCTCAAGGTCGGAATAGACATCGAAGAGGACTCCAGGAGCGGCACATTCATACAGGAAGAGGACAAGGTGGTTTCCTGCGGTGTGAAACAACAAGGAGTCGAGTTACTGCCCGTAAGGGATGCAATAAATGGTAATTACAGGGAATACTTCGGAAAAGCACTGTCCGATGAAAGCGATCTCGATGATTTTTCAAATGGTTACTTCATACGGGCGTTACCGGGCGCCCATCCGCTGTTTCCTGTTCAGGCCTTGCCTTTACATGTCCGAGGAAGGCTCGGTACAACAGGTCCACAACATCGTGGTGGCGGAAAATGGTTCGGACCTCAATGTCTTGACAGGTTGTACATCCGGATCGAGCAGCGGCACCCATCTCGGCAACTCGGAATTCTATGTAAAAAAGGGTGCAACACTGCACTTCACCATGATCCATGCCTGGGGGGAGGAGGTGGAAACCCTTCCCAGGACCGCTGTCATAGTTGAAGAAGGCGGCACCTTCATATCAGACTACATATCCATGCAGCCCGGAAAGAAGATAAAGATGTACCCTGCAGCATACCTGAAGGGCCCGGGTGCCACGGCCAGGTTCAACAGCGTTCTCGTGGGCCTGCCCGGGACATTAGTGGACATCGGTTCAAAGGTCTACCTACAGGCCGAAGGAACACGGGCCGAGGTCATCTCCAGAACCGTGTCCCTGGGAGGTGAGATAATCGCCAGAGGACGCCTGGTCGGAGAGGTCCCGGGAGTCAAAGCTCACTTGGAGTGCAAGGGCCTGCTCCTGCATCCTGAAGGAAAGATCTTGGCAATTCCCGAGCTTGAGGGCCGTGCCGTTGATCTCGAGATGACCCACGAGGCTGCAGTCGGCAAGATCGACAAGGAGGAGGTCGAATATCTTATGGCCAGGGGAATGTCAAAGGAGGACGCGATTTCGGCAATAGTTCGGGGCTTCCTGAATGTCGAAATCCTCGGGTTGCCTGCCAAGCTCAAGCAGGACTTGGACGAAATAGTATCCGAAAGCAACAAGGCAAGTTGAAGGCTCAAACAGGTTATTAGAGTCGTTGCTGACGGTTTTTCCGGTATTCGGGTTGTGTGTGGGCGATGGATCGGAGTGATTGGCAAGGCGCTATAACAAAGGCCGTTCCTTGACCAGGAACCCGGCAGGCAATATGTTCAGGCCATGTTGAAGTTACTGCTGGTACGACCACTATTAAGACTGGAGAAAGCCGGAAAAGACGCCTTGCCCCCTCCTCTCGGCATCCTATCCCTGGCCGCATATATACGGAGCAAAGCCCCGGGCCTTGCCGAGACAAGGATAATCGATGAAAACATCAAAGCCATGAATGGCAATGCATGGAGCTCTTTATTGGAAGATTTCAGGCCCGACGTCGTGGGAATCAGCGCCATGTCACTGGAACTCGGCAGGGTCAAATTTCTCGTGCGCTTGCTCAAGACGTGGAATGCCGGCCTGCCGATAGTTCTGGGCGGGCCTCTGGCATCATCCCGGACAAAAGACATACTCGGTGAAACCGGGGCGGATGCAGCCGTGACAGGAGAAGGAGAAAAAGCATTCCTGGAACTGCTGGAGGTATTGTCAAACGAGCGCCTTCCCGTGAATGCGGCGATCCCGGGCGTGGTTACCGTTACAGACCCTCCTGACAAGGAGCCCGGCGTTCCAGAGTTGTTGCAGGACCTCGACGAATTGCCCTTTCCTGCCTTCGATCTCGTCGATCTCGATCCCTATTGGCGCAATCCGCGACTGACACCGGTAAGCAAAAGCAGACGATACCTGCCCCTGTTCACATCCAGGGGATGCCCTTACAGGTGTTCATATTGTCACAATATATTCGGCAAGCGTTTCAGGGCCATGTCGCCGGACAGGGTTGTCGAAGAAATCCAATACCTGCACCAAAGGTACGGTGTCGATGAATTCGAGATATTCGACGATATTTTCAACCTGGACCGGGACAGGGTGATGTCAATATGTTCCGGGATCAGGAAAAAGGGACTTAAAACCCGCTTCTCTTTCCCAAACGGCTTGCGGGGAGACAAGCTGGACAGGGAAATCATCACCGAGCTGAGCTCCGTTGGCACTTACCACATAGCCTTCGCAATCGAGACCGCGACGCCGAGATTGCAAAAAATGATCAATAAAAACATAGACCTGGATCGAATACGCATGAACATCTCTACAGCACACAAACTCGGAATATTTACATGGGGTTTCTTCATGCTGGGTTTTCCGACAGAGACCAGACGCGAGGTCCTGGATACGATACGCTTTGCCAGGAGCCTCGACCTCCATGGCGCGTTTTTCTTTATGGTAATCCCGTTCGAGGGGACCAGGCTCTTCGAAGAGTCTATGGTAAAGGCCGGACAGCCCGAACACAACTACAATTACTTCTATGCAGAGAGAAGCGCTTCGGAGAAAATCTCCGCGCACGAGCTGGAGAGGCTTCAGACAATGGCTTACATGAGTTTCTACCTGAAACCCCAGAGGTTACTCAGGTTGGCCCTGGACTTTCCCGGTAAAAAAACCGAACTGGCAGCCGACGCTGCCAAGCTATTCTACTATTCGGGAATCGAACGTTATTTCACCAATCCGTTACGAAAATTCTTTTCAGCTTGAATTTCATTGGAAGTAAAAAACTTTTTGAGCTTGAAGGAATTTTAATGATAAGAGTTGGGTGACATCACCTGATTTTGGGTGATCAATCCTGTTTTTTTGAGTTGCGATAGGGCGCTTTTTGACCGGAGAAGTGGATCTTTAACTGCCAGGCTGCATTTCCATCCGTTTTTAGGCGCAAAAACCCCTTATTCAGTGTATCAGTGCTTTGAGAGTCGCCCTTGTGCCGTCCACAAGCAGATGCACCTTGTAGCCGAACCACTTGATAATCTTCCCTCACTTGCTCCCGTCTTTTCGAACGGCTCTGTCAGGGTTTGAAAAACCGGAGAAATCAACGTATGGCCACCATCTCCAGTTGAAATATCCTGGTGCACCCGGGGGAATAAACATTCCAGCCCCCTGGATCACCCTGTCTTAAGGCAAGTTTACCACGGGTCGAACGGCTTGGAGTCAAATATTACTTGACTTCTATATCCCATTAACTTACTAAGATTTCCAATATCCCGGAACGTGGCGAGCCTTGAGTGCAAGCCCCGGGCCATGCCGCGAACAGCTCGATCTGGAGGTGTGAGATGTTTCTCTTCGAAAACGCTCCCTACCTTGACTGGGAGACTCTTTCCCCGGTTACCCGGCTGCTGATGAACCAGCTCCACTACATCGCCTTCACCTTCATGGTGGTGGTGTACACGTACTGGATAGTACAGATTTTCAAAATGCCCGCCGCAAAGGAAGGCACACCGCCGAGGGGGGACCATGACAAGGGAATCCGCTATGCATACATGACGCTGGCAATGCCGTGGGAACTGGAAAGCACGCGCAAGCACCTTGGTCGCTGGTTCCAGTTCGCCTTTTTCCACATAGCAATGGCAGCCGGTATTGCCACCGCCTTCGTGATGCCTATATCACACCAGGCTATGCGTAACCCTATAGTCATTCTCGGATTGCAGGTGATCTTCGCCATAGCGGTACTCGTGGGGCTAATCCGACTGTCCCGAAGGATCTTTTTGCCGGCCATAAGGAAGATAAGCCACCCGGATGACTACTTCTGCCTGTTCCTCCTGGTCGCATGGATGGTCGCGGGCATACCCGCCGTCACTCAGAAGAACGAGGCTTCGCTGACTGCGTTTTACGCCTTGGCTACGTTTTTCCTGTTCTACGTCCCCTTCAGCAAGATCTCTCACTACATCTATTGGTTCTTCCTCCGTTACCACATGGGCAAGCACTTCGGCCACAGGGGCGTATACCCGAAGAAATCGGTAACCGACAGTATTGCATGATAAAGCAAGGAGGAGCGATACTATGAAGCGTTCGGAAAAGGCACAAAAGGTCGTCGATGGATTCCAGGAGTCGGTAAAGTTGAGGCAGATGCTGCTCTCCCTTGCGGGTTGCGCTCACTGCGGCCTTTGCAACGACTCATGTCATTACTATTTGGCCACAGGTGATCCAGAGATGACTCCCGCCGCCAAATCTGACAAGATCAGGCGGCTGTACAAGTATCACAATGATCGGCTCGGCCGTATCTTTCCCTGGTGGGTCGGGGGCGAGACCCTCAAGACAGACGAGGATCTGGAAGAGCTCAAGGACATAGTGTACGGATCCTGTACCATGTGCAGGCGCTGCACGTTCAATTGTCCCTTCGGCATAGACACGGCCCTCTTGATGAGAACCGCTCGCGGTTTGATTACCGCACAGGGAGTGGCGCCGGAAGGAATACTGAGCGTTATGAAGGACCAGTGGGAGATAGGCAACCAGATGGGTGTCACCCCGAAGGACTACATCGAGACCCTCGAGTGGCTGGAGGAGGAGGTCCAGGACGAACTCCCTGATTTCAAGGTGCCTATAGACAAGGAAGGCGCGGATATCGTGTACGTCATCAACCCCAGGGAGGTCAAGTACGCCCCGCAGTCGCTCATGGCGGCATTCAAGATATTCCACTTGGCCGGGGAGAACTGGACCATGCCGAGCCAAGGTTGGGACAACACCAACTTCGGCCTTTTCTCAGGCGACAACAAGCTCGGAGCCCACATGGGCAACCTTGCCTTTAACCAAGCCAAGAAGCTCGGGGTGAAAAAGATGGTGATCTCCGAGTGCGGTCACGGCTTCAGAAGCACCAAGTGGGAATCCCCCAACTGGGCCAAGGCCAACCCCTTACCGTTCGAGATCGAGAGCATCCTGGAGACCATGGTGCGTTACGTGAACCAGGGACGGATCGTGCTGGACCGCACCCGGAACAAGGAGCCGGTCACTTACCACGACCCATGCAACCTGTCTCGCAGCGCCGGCATAACCGAGGAACCGAGGTTCCTGCTCAAGCGCTCCTGCATGGACTTCAGGGAGATGTACCCGAACAGGCAGGACAGCTTCTGCTGCACCGGCGGAGGCGGCGCCATGTCCATGTCCGAGTACGCCTCTAAAAGGATCGAGGTAGGAAGAATCAAGGCCGATCAGATCCGAGCCACAGGAGCCAAGCACGTTGCCACCGCCTGCCACAACTGCGAGGACGGTCTGTCCGACCTGGTAAAGCACTACAAGCTGGGCGTGACGGTCAAGAACGTGTGCGAGTTCGTGGCCGACGCCTGCGCCCTCCCCGAAGAGAAACGCAAGCTGGTTTCCATGCCCATCGCGGACATTGCCAAGGGAAAGAAGATCCTGGTCATCGACGATCAGCCTGATGTGGTCCAGTACCTGGAGGCCTTCCTAAAGGATCAGGGATTCAGTGTTGTAATCGCCATGAACGGAGCGCAAGGCTTGGCAAAGGCCAAGCAGGAGAGGCCTGACCTGATCACCTTGGATATAACCATGCCGGGCAAGTCCGGCATAGAGGTCTTCACCGCCTTGAGAAAGGATCCCGATACCAAGGATATTCCGGTGTTCATAATCACCGGGGTCATGAACTTCAGGCAACTTATGTACTACCGCGAAGTCATGCCGCCGGACGCTTACATGGAGAAACCGATCGACACGGAGGCCCTGCTCTTGAACTTGAGGAGGCTCCTCGACGAGAGAAAACACGGCTCAAAGCCGGCGGACACGGCCAACATGACCGCCGTGTAGCATCGGCGCGGTCTCAATGCATGCTCGCGCCCCAGTGTACGTCCGCCCGGGGTTGCGATCAGGAGGCTCTGGCCATGTCGGAGGTTATAACTTTCGTAGGCGGCGACTCGCCGACCAGCAAGCTCGGTTACGAGGAGATTTTCAAAGCTACCCCGTGCTTCCTTACGGTCCAGGATCACAACTATCGGATAATCTCCGCAAACGATCTGCACAGGAAGGTGTTCGGCGAGGGCATCGGCAAGTACTGTTACGAGGTGTACAAGAAGCGCACAGAGCGGTGCCGCGACTGCCCTGTCAACGAGACCTTCGAGGACGGTCTCATCCATCGCAGCGAGCAGGATGTGGTGCTGCCTGACGGGCGTAAGATGCCCATCCTTGCTTACACCGCGCCTATAACCGATTCCGACGGGACGGTCACCCACGCAGTGAAAGTGAGCGCCGACATCACGCCTGTAAAGCTTCTCGAGGAAAAGCTGCGCGAGAGCCGTGAGCGCTTCAGGCTACTTTTCGAGGAGGTGCCCTGCTACATCTCGGTCCAGGATCGCGATCTCAAGATAGTACAAGCCAACAGCGCCTTCAAGCGCGACTTCGGAGACTACATAGGCGCCGCCTACTGCTACGAGGTGTACAAGCGCAGGGGAGAACCCTGCATCAGATGCCCTGTGGCCAAGAGCTTCAGCGACGGCCGGAGCCACCAGAGCGAGGAGGTGGTCATCGCGCGAGACGGCCAGCCTATAAGCACGTTGGTTATCACCGCCCCGATACTCGACACGAACGGCAAGGTGATCCAGGTCATGGAGGTGTCCACCAACATCACGGACGTTCGGAAGCTGCAGGATCAGCTCTCCCAGCTCGGCCTCCTCGTGGGCTCCATCTCCCACGGCATCAAGGGCCTGCTCACCGGGCTGGACGGCGGCATGTACCTAATGAACACCGGGTTTGAGAACAACCGTCCGGATAGGATCGAGAAAGGCTGGAAGATGATCCGCCGCAACGTGGAGCAGGTCAGGAGCATAGTGCTGGACCTGCTCTACATAGCCAAGGAGAGGGAGCCCGAGTGGCATGAGGTGGACATACTGGAGCTGTTGAAGGACGTGTCCCGCATGTTCGCAAAGAAGGCCGCTGATATGGGCATAAAGCTCCGGGTGGAACTGGCCCCTGACATAGGCACCGCCCAGGCGGACCAGAAGTCCTTGAAGGCCAGCCTGGTCAACATACTGGAGAACTCAATAGACGCATGCCGCGTGGACACCAAGGATGTAAGTCACAGTATATCGCTGGTTGGAAACGGTTCGACCGACGAGGTCACAATCGTGGTGGAGGACAACGGGATCGGCATGGACCAGGAGACCAAGTCCTTGATCTTCAGCCTGTTCTTCTCCTCAAAGGGAATGGAGGGCACGGGTCTGGGCCTCTTCATAGCCAACAAGGTGGTGGAAAAGCACGGAGGCACCATATCGGTCGAATCCGAGCCCGGCAACGGAACGCGCTTCACGATCAAGCTCCCCAGGCAGAGGCGGGAGTAAGTTACCGGATTAGGCGGTCATCACCCTGGACTAGGCCCTCCCTACCCGGCCCTCCCCACCCAGGTTGGTTTTCAGGGTGCCTAAAATATGCTGTTATTTCATGCACTAGGGGTGGTTCGCGAACCGCCCATGCGAGATCAAATCCAAACGATTTGTTTTTTTATCTCCTGGACCAGGCCGGCTTTCCACCGCCCTCACCCCCTTTTGTCCCCCTCTCCCGCAGAGCGGGCGAGGGGGATCGTTTGGTACCAACGATTCCAGGGGCAACACCCATGGAATTTTTGACATTTTAATTCGGCTACCACACAGAAAAAAATTTTATTGACTTTCTGATGATTATGCAGTACCCAAAGTGGATCATTTGTCCGGAGTTGCCGGGCACGGAGGCTTGCGATGAAGAAAGGCATTCATCCGGAGTATAAACCGGCCACTATAACTTGTGCCTGCGGTAATGTCATTGAGACACATTCCACGAGGGGAAGCTTCAGCGTCGAGATTTGTTCGGCTTGCCATCCATTCTTCACCGGTAAGCAGAAACTCGTGGACTCTGCAGGACGGGTAGAGCGCTTCAAGAAAAAATACGCAAAGAGATACGGCGGTAACTAGCAATTTCAACATAGTAAGTTCTAAATCAGTGGGGCTGTCCCGGAGGGCTGTCTATTCATGAGTGAACGCCCGTACGTGGGAGGGCAAGCGGTCATTGAAGGGGTAATGATGCGTGGACCGCGCTCCCTGGCCATTGCGGTAAGACGACCAGGGGGAGAGATAGTCATCAAAGACTCACCTTGGCGATCAATATGGGAAAGGTACGCCTTTTTGAGATGGCCCTTTTTCAGAGGAAGCATAGTCCTGCTGGAAACCCTGATCAATGGAATCCAGGCCTTGTCGTTCTCTGCAGAACAGGCTTCCATCGAAAATGCCAATGAAGCCACCGGGGACCAGGGATCACCCGGTCTCACGGGCTTTGCCATGTACGGAACACTGGCAATAGCCCTTGCATTCGCCATCGGTCTCTTCGTAGTACTTCCGCATCTGTTGACCTTGAGTATCGGCTGGATGAGCGGCATCGAATTGGATGTGAATTCAATTTGGTTCCACATCATAGATGGCGGAATCAAGGCGATAATATTCCTGGTTTATGTGTTTTCCATCGGTTTGCTGCCGGATATCAGACGAGTGCTGATGTACCATGGCGCGGAGCATAAGACAATATATACATATGAGAACCACGAGGAACTTGTTGTAGAAAACGCCAGGCGCCACAGTACGAGACATCCGAGATGCGGGACAGCCTTTCTGCTCATAGTGATCTTTATTTCAATAATTGTTTTCGCATTGGCATTCGTATGGCTTCCGCCGCTTACCGGAAACCGGGTTGCGGATACTGTCATCGTAATACTCATTAAGCTCCCCCTGTTGTTCCCTGTAGGGGGAATTGCTTATGAATACCAGAGATTCGTGGCCAAAAGAATGGGCAGTACATGGGTAAAGGCCCTGGCATGGCCCGGCCTTGCAATGCAGGGACTGACCACCAGGGAACCTACGGACGACCAGTTGGAGGTGGCCATCGCATCAATGAAGCAGGCCCTTTGGAGAGAGGCTGCGGGTCCGGAAGCCAAGGCGCCTGTTGGTTCAGACGAACTGATCCACGTCAGGGACTATATGTCGGTCGGGGCGGAGTGAGGCATGTTCGAGAGCCTGGGTAAGGTAGTAGACAGGTACGAAGAATTGGGCCGCCTCCTGTCGGATGAGAAGGTCATAAAAGACCGGAAAGAATTCATCAGGCTAAGCCGCGAATATGCCGAGGTCGGCAGGGTGGTTGGAGCATATAACAAGTACAAGAAAACAGAACAGGAACTGGCGGATAGCAAGGAACTCTTGTTGGACAAGGACCCGGAGGTCAGAGAATTGGCCGGCCAGGAAGTGGCCGAGCTTGAGGCGAGGCTTGAAAGAGAAGAAAATGAACTCAACGAGTTGCTTCTGCCAAAAGATCCAAGGGACGATAAGAACACGTTCATCGAAATCAGGGCGGGAACCGGCGGCGAGGAAGCAGGACTTTTTGCCGCCGACCTGCTTAGAATGTACGTCAGGTTTGCAGAAAGAAGGAATTGGACGACCGAGATCATAAGCTCAACCCAAACCGATCTTGGAGGATTCAAGGAAGTCGTCCTCCTGGTCAAGGGAGAACAGGTCTATAGCAGGCTGAAATATGAAGGAGGGGTTCACAGGGTTCAAAGAGTCCCGGAAACAGAGGCACAGGGAAGAATACATACCAGTGCCGTAACAGTAGCCGTCATGCCCGAAGCCGACGAAGTGGAACTCGACATAGACGAAAAGGATCTGAAGATAGATGTATTCAGGTCCAGCGGCCCGGGAGGACAATCGGTTAATACAACAGACAGCGCGGTCAGGATCACTCATCTTCCCACCAACACGGTTGTGATATGTCAGGACGAAAAATCGCAGCACAAGAATAAGGCAAAGGCCATGAAGGTCTTGAGAGCCAGGCTCATGGACAGGCTCACAAGGGAGCGGGACAGAGAAATGGCTGAAGAACGTCGCATAATGGTAGGATCCGGTGACAGGAGCGAGCGAATAAGAACCTATAATTTCCCACAGGGGAGGGTAACGGATCACAGGATCGGATTGACATTGTACAAACTCGACCAAGTGTTGGACGGTGACCTGGAACCGGTAATCGAGCCCCTGGCGCTCCATTTCAGGGCCAAGAGCCTGCGTGCGGGTGAATCTGACAATGGCAGGTCTGACTAGAAGAGCCGGGGATCGGTCCCTCGGCAGGATACTGGGCTTGGCAGCCGAATACCTTGGTGATAAGGGCTGTCCGTCTTCCCGTTTGGACGCCGAGCTACTGCTCGCGGAAGTCCTCGGGTGCGAAAGGATAGATTTGTACCTTGATCATAACAGGCCCCTGGAAGAGAGGGAGCTTCAAAAATATCGCGACCTCCTCCAAAAGAGATCTTCAGGACTTCCTGTTGCAAGAATTTTGCAGAAAAAGGGGTTCTGGTCACTTGACTTGCTTTTAAACGATTATACTTTGGTTCCAAGGCCGGAAACAGAGATCCTGGTCGAGGCTGCGTTGAAGCGGGCCCAGAGGCTGGACTTGGAGAAACCACGTATCCTGGAAATCGGAACAGGGGCGGGAGGAGTGGCATTGGCATTGGCCAGGGAACTTCCAGGCGCACGAATGACTGCTACCGATATTCAGGCCGAGGCCATTGATGCGGCTGTTGAAAATGCATCCCGCAACAAATTGGATGGCAGGGTCGAGTGGCTGGTCGGAGACCTGTATGAACCGGTCCGGGGACGCCTTTTTGACATGATTATCATGAATCCACCCTACCTGACCACAAAAGAAATACATAATGCTCAAGTCGAAGTCAGGTCGGGTGATGCCAACCTGACCCTGGATGGAGGGGAGAACGGAATGGCGGTCATTGAAAGGCTTATCCGTGGATCGGCGGAATCACTGGACCACAAAGGCGGTTTGCTCGTGGAGATGGCATCACAAAGAGCAGCCGAAACAAGGGAAATTGCGATTTCATCCGGTCTGTCCGTAGAAAAGGTCCATTTGGACCTGGCTGGAAAAGAGAGGGTACTGGAGGCCGCTGTTTGAAACGGCATTTAATAAATATGAAATTACATAAACATTTTTTCCCGTTTTTTCGGAATAAGGGTCACTAATAATAGGAAGAGGTTTATAAAGGGCATGTTGGGCTTCAGGTAAAAATGGGCGGCAGGATACCCGATACTGTTGTTGCAGAAGTCAGAGATCGCACTGATATCGTGTCAGTAGTACAGAGATTCGTGTCATTGAAGCGTTCCGGCCGGAACTATACAGGATTGTGCCCGTTTCATGCCGACAAGGATCCTTCGTTTACGGTCAGTCCGGAACGCCAGATATTCCATTGCTTCGGATGTGGAAAGAGTGGAGATGTCTTCAGGTTCATCATGGAAATACAGGGGCGAACCTTTCCAGAGGCGGTCAGGGACTTGGCCGATGAAGCAGGAGTGAAAATTCCGGAGACCGGTTACGTTCTTTCCAAGACCGACAAGGATAAACGGGCAAAATTTCTTGCGATAAACGAGCTGGCGGCAAGTTTCTACCAAAGAGAACTACGGGCCGGCACAGGCCATACCGGAATGACATACCTCCAATCGAGAGGACTGGATAATGAAACTATAGAAAAATTCAGGCTGGGTTTTGCGCCTGACGGATGGCAGGGACTTACGGATCATTTGAGACAAAAAGGGTTGCCCCTGCCCCTGGCGGCGGAGCTTGGTTTGCTGGCCCGGGGTGCGAGGGGTTATTATGATGTCTTCCGAAACAGGCTGATGTTTCCTATCATGAGCAGGAAAGGAGAAGTCATAGCTTTCGGCGGAAGAGCGCTGGGCACAGAACAAAAAGGACCGAAATACCTGAATTCGCCCGGTTCGTCGATTTACCACAAGGCATCCGTCCTGTACGGTCTTTCACAGGCCGCACCTGCCATAGCAAGGAATGGCTCGGCCGTCATTGTGGAGGGATATTTTGATTTACTGTCCCTTGTTTCGAACGGCTTTGAACACATAGTGGCTCCGTGTGGAACCGCTCTAACGACACAACAATTATATACGCTCGCCAGGTTGACCAGAAAGATCTATGCGGTTTTCGATGGAGACCAGGCAGGTTTCAAAGCTGTTGAAAGGGGTGCTCCATTGATGTTGAAGGCAGGCCTTGCCCCAAAGGCCGTGTTCCTGCCGGAGAACATGGACCCGGATGATTTTGTCAGGGAAAAGGGAGCAGATGCCTTTTCAAGGCTCCTGGAGGAGGCACCACCCATCGTGGACGCCTTGATAAACCGGGTTGTTGAAGTCTCCGGGCCGTCCATTTCCGGGCGTGCCGCAGCGGCAAAGAGGCTATCGCCCGTTTTATCGGCTATTACCGACCCGGTCGAACGGGACATGTACATCCAAAGGCTGGCCGAAACCATTGGAACGGGAAAAGAGGCTGTACTCGCGGGCATGCTCGGCAATACAAGGTCACAAGGCGGGCCGCCCAAAAATCTACAGGATGAATTTCCCGGTTCACGGCAGGAGAACCTATTGATCAAGCTCCTTGCATTCCACCCGGAATTAATCCAAACAGCGCTTGATATCGGTGCAAAGAATCTGGTCAAGGGCCGGGATGCGGCCCTTTTCCTGGATGCGGCCTCAAGGGGCGAGAGATCGGCCGCCGGTCTGCTCGGGGCACTCGACAACGAAGCCACAAGACATGACATCGGTGCTGACATGGTCCTCGGTAGGGATCCTGCCGGGCCTTACCCGGAGAAAACCCTGGTTGAGTGCCTCGACATGATGAGAAAAAAAAACCAGAAGGACAAAAGGCGCAAGATTTTACAGGCTTTGTCCAAAGGAGGCACCGAGGAAGACCTGAAGCGTTTCCAGGAAATGGTGCGAAGCGAAAGAGAAGACGGTTCCACGGCTATCAGTGCCGTGGGCACGGAAAAATCAGCATCCGGCGAGGTTGAAAATGGCGAATGACATGAGCAGAAAGGAAGTCAAGAAACTGGTTGATCAGGGAAAGAGACAGGGATACCTGACATACGATGAAATAAACGAGGCCCTTCCCCCTGACATGGTCAGTTCCGAACAGATCGAAAACGTTATGGGAATGCTGGAAGATCTTGGTATCGACGTTGTGGACGACGCATCCAAGGTATCGGCGAAGATAAGGGCAAAGGTGGCGAAGGCAAAGGGTTCAAACGACGAGTCGGAGCCTGAAGTATTCGTCAAGAGTAGCGATCCCGTAAGGCTCTACCTACGAAAAATGGGTTCTGTCAGCCTCCTGACCCGCGAAGGGGAAGTTGAGATCGCGAAGAGAATCGAGGAAGGCGAACTCAAGGTAATGGATGCCGTTCTGTCTTCACCAATGGCAATAGGTGAAATTATCGGCCTGGCCGACAAACTTAGAGAAGGAGCGCTGAGAGCCAGAGACGTGGTCAAAAACACGGATGATGATGACGACGATGAAATTGCGCCGGATGAGGCAGCAAAGCGTGAACGTATCATCGAGCTGATAATGAAAATTAAAAAAACAGAACAACTCATGCGAAAAGCCGAACAAAGGATGAAAGACAAGAACCTTTCGGAAAGCAGGAGAAAAGCTGCGGCAAGGCAGACCGAGAAATACCGCCAGACGCTGAAGGAGGCACTGTACGAACTTCGTTTGAGCAAAAAGCAGATAACCAGAATCGTCAATCGGCTGAAGGCCCTGGTCATGCGTGTCGAGTCATGTGAATATGAGATATTTGTGTGCGAACAACAGGTCGGTATGAGTGCAAAAGAATTCAGGCAAGCCCTGAGGGACATCAAGAAGAGTCCTAAAAAAAAGAAAAAAATCTTACGAAAAATTGGCCTGTCCGAAGATGCAGTACAGGAGATTGACCGCGCCATCAAGAACTCGCGCGCAAAAATCAAGAGAGTGGAACGGGAAGCAGGGGTAAAAATAGACAACCTCAGACACACGTACGAACAAATTCAGGAAGGTGAAAGACAGGCCGAACTGGCCAAGGGAGAACTGGTCGAAGCCAACTTGAGACTGGTTGTTTCCATTGCCAAAAAATATACCAACAGGGGTTTGCAGTTTCTGGACTTGATCCAGGAAGGTAACATAGGACTTATGAAGGCTGTGGATAAATTCGAGTACAGGCGGGGGTACAAGTTTTCCACATATGCCACCTGGTGGATAAGACAGGCCATTACCCGGGCCATTGCCGACCAGGCGCGGACGATCAGGATACCAGTTCATATGATAGAGACGATAAACAAACTGATCAGGACCAGCCGCTATCTCGTTCAGGAGTTGGGCAGGGAGCCAAACCCTGACGAGATAGCCGAAAAGATGGAACTGCCTCTGGATAAAGTACGTAAGGTATTGAAGATAGCAAAGGAACCAATCTCCCTTGAAACTCCGATCGGCGAGGAAGAAGACTCCCACCTGGGTGACTTCATTGAAGACAAGCAAACCGTATCGCCGTCGCAGGCCGTCATCAACATGAACCTTTCAGAGCAGACCAGGAAGGTGCTCGGAACACTCACTCCAAGGGAGGAGAAGGTCTTGAGGATGCGCTTCGGTATCGGTGAAAAGTCAGACCATACCCTGGAAGAGGTTGGCCAGGATTTCGAGGTCACCAGGGAGCGCATCAGGCAAATCGAGGCCAAGGCATTAAGGAAGTTGAGACATCCTTCGAGGAGTAAGAAACTCAAATCTTTTGTAGATACCTAGATCCTTTTCCCGAAGCAAAGTCATTTGCGAGTTTTTTTTCATCCCATCAAGCAACTGATGCTTCCGGTGAAGCATAACGGTCAGAATCGTTACCGATGCTATAATCCGTAATTCCAATCGGGCCAAGGCCTTGATTATCGTTAATGACAAATCATGCACAAGAAACAAATTTTGCCTTGCCTTTATATCGTGAAACTAATAGACTCTCTTTCTTTGAAAAGGGGCGGCATTATGCTGTCCCGGTAGGGCCCATAGCTCAGCTGGTAGAGCTACCGGCTCATAACCGGTCGGTCGTAGGTTCGAGTCCTGCTGGGCCCACCCTCCATAGACTGCAAGGAGGAAGATGCCGGGTCCATTACGAGAAACTGCTATTAATTACGCCGTAAATCGGACGAGGGCACGGTCTTGGCGCTATCCATCGCTTGTTATGAGCAATGCGGAAATATCGTTGTTTTTCAAAGGAAATATAATATATTTTTTTCTATCCGGAAAAGGGTTCAACCCGGATGTTGAGGAGGGTTTGCCTTGCTAGAGCACTTGCGAAACTTGGTGAATTTGCAGGAGGTAGATGCGAAAATCCATCGTCTGAAAAAGGAGAGACAAGAGATTCCGGAAAAATTGAATGACTTGGAAAAAGAACTTGAAAAGGCGAACCTTGGGTACACTGAACAAAAAGCCAGGCTGATTGAAGTGCAGAGAGATCACAAGATAAAGGAACAAGCTCTTGATGATGAAGAGGAAAACCTCAAGAAGTGGCAAAAACGTTTACTTGAAATAAAAAATACAAGGGAATACGTGGCCCTCCAGCGGGAAATTGAATCCCAAAAACGCTCGAACAGCCAACGCGAGGAAGAAATTCTACTCATGCTCGAGGAAATTGAGGTGCTGGGCAAAAACGTGGCCCTCCTGGAAGAATCCTACAAAGAGCTTGAAAAAAAACGGGATAGTGAAAAGGCCGCAGTGGAACAAAAGATCATCGAAATCGATAAAGAAGTGCAGAGGCTGGATAAGGAAAGACGGGAACGACTTAGCAAGGTTGAGCCTGAATTGCTGGCCAAGTACGAGCATATCAGGGACAGGAGAGCAGGTATCGGTGTGGCTCTTGTAAGGGATGGACATTGCCTGGCATGCATGATGGGTCTCCCTCCCCAGCTCTATAACGAACTAATGCGCTACGATGCGGTTCATACTTGTCCGAGCTGCGGTCGAATACTTGTATGGGAGGGTAAGGGGAAAACCGCAATACATCTACAGGACCAAACCGCCAAGGGCTTGGAAGAAAACGTGGAGAAAAACGATGACAAATCCAATTAGTTTCAAAATCACAGTGTCACTGGCTGCAGGGGTAATGCTCTCAATCGGATGTGCGGGGCAACAGACAAAAAGTAATGCCGAATCCTCTGCCGGCAGAGAAGCTGCTGAAAATCAGTCTGTTGCAAAACAGTCCGGTGCTAATGTGGGGCAGGAACAAGAAAACAAGCAGGGAGCGGCAAAATCAGCCTGGAAGACTCCCAGCGGATGGTACTACAAAGAGTCATTCGGCAAAGGTAATTTCGTACACATGCCGGTCTGCGTGGCTGCGGACCAAGACAGGGTTATAGTGCTCGACTCGACGGGCGCACATACGGATAAAAACACCCAGGTCTTGATTTTTGACAACAACATGAAGCTCCAGGCCAAAGTAGAGGTGCCCCTCGGAACCGGCGAGGCAAGACCCCATGGTCTTGCAATAGCTCCGGACGGAACCATATACCTTGGAATAGATTCAATGGATGGAGACAACCAAGTGGCAGGCTTGGCCAAGGTTGTGAGTTCAGGACAAAACTACACTTATGAATACCTCGGGCAGGTCGACCGGGCGGTTGCAGAATATGGCATAGCAACGGATGAGAATGGAAAGGTATATCTTACGGACGCAGGCACCAATCGAATAATCACGGACGCCCTGGGTGTGGCTTCCAGCTTCAAGGGACCCGGGGACACCGAAGACTATCCAACCAGAGGGCTGGCCGTCGAGCCTGGTTCGCGTACACTATTGACTCACACCATGAAAGGAGGCACCTTCAAGCTGGTCCGTTACTCAATCAATGGAAAGCTGCTTAAAGAGATGGCCATCTCAAAAGTGGCTGAGCGCCTGCCATGGTACTATGACGAGATAGACGTAGCCCCGGATGGCAGGATCTTTGTTACGGACTATGGAAACAGAAAAGTTCTTGTGCTGGGAAAAGATGGCGGCTTGGAAGCATCCCTGACATGCGATTCGTGCAGGGGACCGGTGAGTAGCGGTAGCGCCGAACGGCAGGATATACGTAGCCGACTTTCGGAGCAAGGAGATCCACGTTTTCGAACCCATGTATTGACCAGGAATCACCCCGCACCGCAAGTTACACGTTCCCTCTCACCCATCCACTCCCCCCAACCAAGTTGATTTTTCATGTTTCACTTTCTAAAGGCCAAATTAAGGCATGGCATGCATGTAATAACCTGCAAAGGGGTTTATCTTTTTTATTTGGATGACAGGTTTTCGGCACCAGGTATGGCAAACAGAACATGTGAAACCTCAAAAAACAGGAGATGTACACTCCTTGGCCTTTGATAGGTACAAGAGCCGGTGTTCATTTCATAAGGGCAAGGACAGTATGCTTCCTCGAGGTTATTATGCCCTTTCTTAGGTGTCCACAAAATCGGGGCAGAGCCACTTATTTTTATTGCCGGGTTGTTGTCAGGAAAAAGAACGGTATTATTCCGGCTCCAATTCTGTGCAATGTTACTACTTGACAGGTAATGGCCTGGCATAGGAAAAGAACTCCTGTTGACTGTCATAAATAGGAGGGCTTCGATGTTTCTCTTTAGAAATATGAAATCAGCAGCGCTGTTTGGGTGGGCTGTTGCATGGTTCTGTATTGTTGCAACAGGCTGCGAGAATTCTAATTGTACGAAATACAATCAGGGCCCGGATTGTGATGTTGATACCGATACCGATACCGACACAGATACCGACACGGACACCGACACGGACACGGACACGGATACAGGCCTGCAATGTTTGGAAGACTCGGTTGATTGCGGCCAAGACGAGGAGAACGTTTTCGGTGTATGTGTAAAGAATTCGACTGTTGCACTAAAGGGCGGAACCGTTTCGCTCGGAGAGAACGGGACAAAATCGGCCCAAGTGCCTGACTTCAAAATAGACAGGACCCTTGTAACCAATGAAATGTACCTTGCCTGCGTAGCCTGCAAGAAGTGCACAAGACCCAAATACGACGGATCGTTTACCGGCAGGGAACCGTACTTCGGTAATAAGGAATTTTCAAACTACCCGGTGATATACGTGAATTGGAGCCAGGCAAGAGAGTTTTGTCAGGCAAGGGGTATGGATCTTCCCACAGAGGCACAATGGGAGTACGCGGCCCGCGGTGAGGAGGCGCGAAAATACCCGTGGGGCAGTGACGATCCAACACGGTCTCTTGCAAACTACAATTACAACATCGGCGATACCAGTGAAGTGGATCACTACGCCAAGGGCGTTACTCCTGATGGTGTTTTCGACATGGCAGGCAATGTCTGGGAGTGGACCCTGGACGGTTTCTCCGAGAACTATGCACCTGACGACAAGCAGGAGATCAAGGTTATAAAGGGTGGCTCGTTCGGCTCCAGTGCTGACGAATTGCCATCGTACATAAGGCAAAGCGAGCACATGGAGAGTTCCATGTCCACCATCGGCTTTAGGTGCGTTGCAGCAAATTAGGGGTGAAGTCATGGATATAACGAGAAGAGATGCATTGAGAATGACAGGGGCTGCCGCTGCTGCGGCAGGTGTCGGCGTTATTTCGCCCAAGTTATCGGCCCGGGTCGATGGCGGTCTTCCTTTGCCGACTCCGGCAAAGACGAGGGAAAGAGTGTGGAAGAATGACGGCCGGTATTTCGTACAGGACACGGTGGATGTATCAGAACTGGACAAGGGCGTAATAAGGGCCAGAGTGGACGGCAAGTGGCGTGGATTTGCAATCCGCGAATTGAACAATGATTTCGTAAACTGGAACATGAACAAGCGCATAGAAATGATGGACAACATGATGTCCCAAAATTTCGGTATATACAACGATGCCCACAATGCGGCAGTGGCGACTTACGGCGCATACCGGGGAGACAGTGCATTCAGCATAAACGTTGCTTACAAGGGTATTGGATGGATCCCGACCCCGGATCACATGGACGAGAAAATCAAGGAATACGAAGATAACGCCGGCGCATCCATGCCGGACAAGATGAGTATAATCAAGTCCGGTTACATCAAGAAAGAAATCTGGCGAAAGAATGTAATAGGAAGCCTGGAACTCTACACCACCAAAAACTACGAGACTCACTCATTCCTGAACCAGGTGACCAACCCGGTGTCTTCCATAGTCTTTCTCGATTCACCTCCGTCATTCAAGGTGCAGACCATAGCCAGGTTGATGCATCCTGAAGATCCCAACCTCACTGAAGACGAAAAGAGCATGGTCAAGTGGATAAACTATGCACACCAGTTCTTTCACGGGAATCCTCCCCTAATGGTCGGTTTCATTGCCGTGGCCTACTATGTGGTGGAACAGTTCGATAATTCACCCTGGGGCTCCACAGACGATGCAGGAGGCCACAGGGTAGTGCCGAACATGTAAGAGTTGTGAGCAGTATGAACCTGTCATCCGCCCGGTCTTTGCTTGGCTGCTGAATGTAAGCAAAGCCATGTTTGAATTGTGTGACTCAACAAGGCATACAGTGATGGAATGGATGGCCCCCTTAAAGCTTTGTTGACGCCTTACCCAAATATGCTGTTGAATCATGAAAAAATTAGAGCTAAATTTAAGATCATTGCCATCGTGGAGGTCAACATGAATACATTGAAGGCACTTCGGTTTTTTCTGATCACAATTATTTTCCCTCTTTTCATTTTGCAGGGCTGTGGGAACGGTTCTTCGCCGAACAAGACAGGAGACTCGGACATAGATACTGATACTGATACCGATTCCGACACCGACGCTGATACGGATATGGATACCGATACGGATACGGACACTGATACAGGAACCCATACAGGCCCGTGCAAGACGGATACGGACTGCGGTGCTCCTGCAAAGGTATGCAATGATGGAGATTGCGTGCCGGGTTGTCACATGCCCGGGGGCCAAAAGTGCCCTTATGGAAAAAATTGCGACCCAAGCACGGGAAGGTGTTCCAATGGAGGAGATGTGGACACGGATACGGATATAGACACAGACACAGACACTGATACTGATACTGATACTGATACCGATACCGGTACCGACACTGACACGTCGGGTTATCCTTGTGCCGATCCCGGGGCAGGATTCAATGAAAACAATCCCGGAATAAACGTATCATTGACAATTTCCGTAATCGACATGATGGCACAGCCGACCGGCGTGGCTGCCGGCGCCTTTTTGCCAACGGCAAGAGAAGACTTTGAGCCCAATGACGACAAGGAATCCAAGATACCGCTGGATTCGTGTGTTGTGGTGAAAAACGAGGAAAAGCAGCCCAAGTGCACGTCTGATACGGATTGCAGTCCTGAACAAAAATGCCTTCCCGACAAGGACAACAACGGCCAGCCTATCAAGAACAGTGAACACTGTGTAACACAACGGGACCCCATGGATGTAGGTCCTTTCACAATAGATGGATTCAACGGCGGCAGAATGACATTCAATTACAATACAAATCAAAACGGTGCATACACGGCCACACAGGACGGCTCCATGGACCCTGGCAAGATAGCCACAGGAAAGAAGTACATAATACGGGGAAATGGTGACACCGGCAAGGGTCTGGGGCCGTTCGGGGGAAGCTTATACGTTCCAAAAAAGATGCAATTGACTTACCCCGAAGTGAGCCAGGGACAGGGCGGCCTGCCGGAGATTACGGTCGATACCAATTCCGATCTCAAACTTGAATGGAGCGGCGGGAACCTTGATGGGACCGTGCTGATTTCGCTTACAGGCGGTTCCATGCAAGGAGGCGCCACGGTCGAATGCCGTGTCTCGGATGATGGAAGCTTCACCATTCCTGCAGACAAGGTACAGGCTGCCGGACTGGCTCCGTACTCCTTCTTCAACATGCTTTCACTCACGAGGAAATCAATAGGCAGGATTTGTGGTCAGGGCATAACGGTCTGTGACGTAAGCAGCGAAATGACCATGCTTGTGAACGTGGCGAAGGCACAATGACGGCGGCGTAAATCGACCTCTACGGTGCTCGAAGGGAGGGCCGTGCATGGGATGGATGGGAAAGATTCTGGGCGGGGGCCTCGGATACATGTTCGGCGGGCCGCTCGGCGCCGTGTTGGGTGCAGCAGTGGGCCACGGCTTCGATCTTGCGGAGCACGATGAGTCGTACGGCGACCGGCATGCGGAATTTCTCGATGATCAGCGCCAAGCCGCGTTCTTTACCGCAATGTTCTCGATGCTGGGAAAGCTCGCAAAAGCTGATGGAGTAGTTTCAAAACAGGAAATCGAAGTTGTGGATAATTTCATGCGAAGTGAGCTGGGACTGAATGAAGAAGGAAGAAGACTGGGAATAAGGATATTCGAAGAGGCAAAGAACAGCAATACCAGCTTCAGCGACTTCGCCGAGCATTTTTACCAGGTGGTCGGCGGAAAACCACAGGTCCTGAACAACATGATGGACCTGCTCATGAGAGTCGCCATGGCCGACGGCGTGCTTGATCCGGGGGAAGAAGCAATGCTCAAACAGGCAGCCCGGATCTTCAATATCCCGGTCCAGGATTTCGAAGAGTTCAAGCGGTCACGGGGAAACGACCTGAATGCATGTTACGCAGTCCTTGGAGCAAGCCCTGACGATTCCATGGAAGAGATCAAACACAAGTACAGGAAACTGGCGCAGGAGTACCATCCTGATGTCATAATGGCCAAGGGCCTGCCCGAAGAATTCATCAAGTTTGCGAACCAGAAGTTCCAGGAAATACAGGACGCATATGAAAAAATCCGTGCAGCACGGCACGGGTAGAAGAAAAATCTTGTACTGACAAACTCGTTTTTCAGCTCCGCCCCGGGGCCTGGCGGAATGCATCTCATTCGATTGAAAGGAAAGTATAATCGTCTTCAGCATGTTTTCTCTGCCGGCTTAAAGGCGTCGACAAGTTTATTTTGACAAAAAATGTTCACCTGCCAACCAAACCAACCCAACCAATGAGCCCATGAAAAGAGAAACTTATGAACCCTTTTCCGGTCCTGCCCAGGCATTATTCCCTGTTGAAAAATAAGCATGCCTCATCTTGCACACCTGACCCACCTGGACGGGTTTATTGTCCTGCCCTTGTACCTGATCTCGAAGTACAGTTTGGGCTTTCTGACCGAACCGGTATCACCTGTTCTGCCGATTATTTCACCGGCTCTTACTTCGCTTGCATCAGACACGTCGATCTTGGAAAGGTGCGCGTAAAGTGAATAGAACCCGCCGCCGTGGTTCAGGATTATCACCTGACCAAAGGCCTTGAACCAGCCCGAGTAAGCTACCTTACCGTCAAAGATCGCCATGATCTCCTGTCCTACTTTTGTATCGAAACTCAACCCCGGATGCCTGATTTCAACTTTGAGCACAGGATCTTCCAGCACGCCGAAACCCCGTTTGATGCGGGCATGCACCGGGCAAATCATCCTTCCCCTGGCCATTCGGAATGCCCTGCCGGAAACAAGGGTGTTTTTTTTTGGATGTGAAAGCATGTCTTTCATATGCTTGATGGCCTGCAGGCTCTCGTTCAACCTTTCTCTTCGCATTCCCTCGTTGTGCATTATTTTTTCGAGCAGGGCCTGTTTGTTTTTTCGCTCTCTTTGAGCATCCTGCTGAGCCCTTAACAGTGCGCCCTTCAGCTCGGTAAAGGCCTTTTTTTTCGCTTCCAGGTCCCTGTGCGTCTCATTAAGTTTCCTGATGGTATTTCCATATTCCCTTATCCGGCCGGAATCCTTTCCCAGTAGAACCTGCAGATAATATAACCTGGCCCTCATGTTCTTTATCGAGTCCTTTCCGAGGAGCAGACCCACAAGCCCTTCCCTGGAAATGCGTGATAGGACTCTTAATCTTTTTTTCAGCCCGGCCCGTTGCCTTTCCAGCCGCGCCTTTAAATTCATGGACAAGGACTCTCCTTGCCGAATCGATTTCTCGGTTTCTTCTATCTTCCGGTGAATCCAATCCAATTCCCTGGATCTGCTCTGTATCTCTTTGTCCAGTTGCTCGATACGCTCCAGCAATGAAGTCCGGTCCTGTTGCAAACCGGCCAGGACCGGCAATACCAAAAAAAAGACAGCGTATTTCGAGGATGCCCGGACGGTTTTCATCGTATGCTCACTGGCATTTCTTCAAAACGCTTCCTATGGCGAGAAAGCTGCCCGTTATTCCCAGCAATGCCCCGGCTGCAGCCAAGACAAACATTATCGGGGGAGCCAGGAAAAACACGTCCGTCTTGCCAAAGGCCAGGGATAAAAGTTCTTTCGCCTTTGGGGCCGCCGCCTCGTAAACAAGCAGTAAGGTTGCCAAGGCCAGCCCGGCTCCGATAATGCCTTCCAGTGCGCCTTCCACGAGAAAAGGTGCCCTTACGTATGAATCGCTTGCGCCCACGAGCTTCAAAACTTCTATCTCGTCCCGCCTGGAATAGATGGACGACCGCAAAGTACTTGCGACAAGAAATGCCGAGACAAAGAGTGCAGCCATACCGATGATTATGCCCGCGTACACCATGAACTTGATCAATGCTTCGAGTCGTTCCAGCCAAGATCCTCCATAGTCGACTTCATCTACTCCGGGCAAGGCGGACAAGGAGGTGGAAAGAGTCTCGAGAGATTTTTTCGATGTGTTTTTCGGTATCACCTCGATTGATCTGGGAAGAGGATTGCCCTGGACCGCATCAAGCAGGCCCTGCACCTTTGCAATGGATGATTGGAGCCTTTGAAGTGCTTCTTGTTTGTCTACGAGGCGGACTTCAAGAACGCCAGGCAATTTGGCAGAGGTCGCCCTGAGCAACTCTGCATCTGCATCGTCGCTGAGATATGCAATGACAACCGCCTGGGTTCGCACACCACCGACCATGAGATACAGGTTTTGAACCACCAGGCTGTAACCTCCAAGGAGGAGCAGGGACGCTGCGATTGTACCAATGGTGAGCATGGTGGAACCCGGGTTTCGGCGCAGGTTGTACACGGTCTCTTGCAGGAGTAAATCAGGCCTCATCAGTTTTCCGGCAATCCCGGCTCCAGGCGTCCCTTCTCCAGGCGGAGTACCCTGTGAGCGCGTGCCTGGATGAGATCATAGGCATGAGTTGCAAGCAGGACCGTTGTTCCCCTGACATTTATCCTTTCAAAGAGTTCCAGGATTTCCAGTGACATTTCCGGGTCCAGATTGCCTGTGGGTTCGTCGGCGAGGAGCAGCACGGGTTCGACCACGAGCGCTCTTGCGATTGCCATCCTCTGTTTTTCTCCTCCAGACAGGGCCGGAGGATAGGCGTCCGCCTTGTGGCGAAGTCCCACCCAAGCAAGCATTTCTTCCGCCTTGGCTCTTGCCTCCTTTTTTCCAAGCCCCTGTACACGCACGGCAAGAGCAATGTTTTCCACTGCCGTAAGCCTGTCTATAAGCCTGAAGTCCTGGAATACCACTCCAATCCGTTGCCTCAAGGCGGCTATTTCATGTCTCTTGGGCCTGGTGATGTTTTTCCCATCGAACAGGATTTGCCCACGTGTAGCACTTTCGGCTCCGAAAAGGAGTTTGAGCAAGGTGGTCTTGCCTGCGCCGCTCCTGCCTGTAAGGAATACGAATTCACTTCTCTCCACCCTGAAACTGACCTCTTGCAATGCAATCAGATCATGCCCGTACGTCTTGGTGACGTGGAAGAGCTGGATCACGATTATTGCTCCTTGCCGGAAGTGTTTTCTCGTGATGTTATGAAATCGATTACTACCTGGTCGAAACTACGTTCGGTTAAAATATCCGCGCCGAAAATTTTGGGCTTTCCATTTGTACTGGGGCGCTGTTCCTTTCCGGGTTGAAGCCCGGCACCGGGCCGTGTGGGCGATGTGTGAGGATTTACTGTCAGCCCGGCCCCGGCTCCTGCATCATGGCCCGGCAAAGGAGGTTTCTTGCTTGAAGAATGATCCGGTGCAACAGAGATCGCTACCTCGCTTTTTGCCTTAGGGCGGTCTTTTTCTTTAGAACCCGTTTCAACTGCGGGAAAAATCCCGCTCGGTGTAACATCAGCCAATTTTGAAATGGTCGAGTCGAATTTGCCGTTGAAGAGTTCGTGCATGATTGTCTTGTGCTGCTCCTGCATGAGCTTGCGAACGGCATCCTCGTTTTCTCCTCTTTTGATTAATTCGCCGTACATCGTCTTCCTGGATGCGACGATGTTGCCGCCAAGGAAAATATGTGTGGTTATAACAGGAACGGCAGGGCCGGAGTCTTCCGTCTGTACATGGAATGACTTTTCTTTGTATCTTACATTGTGGTTGAAACCAGGGATCATAATTATTTTCTCCCTTGCCTCGCCTGCCTTATTTTGCTTCCAATAATAAACATTATCACATATTTCTATTACGAAGGCCCTTTTTCCGCAAGCCTGGCCTTGAGCATGGACAGGAATTTTTCGCGGACACCGGGTTCCTTTGTCGAAAGCCGTCGTGCCGCCCATGCCAAATCCAATTCGCCATGTATGAACAACCAGGCGGAGAAGTCGTTGTTGAGTCCATGATTTTCGAATACTTCTTCAGGACAGCGGCTTATGCAATCCGCGAGATCCCGAAGATTGTGCGCCTTGGCTATTACCTTCCCCTTTGGTGTTTTGAATACAAAGTCTCCGAATCCCAAATGGGCAGCCATCAGGTTTTTCAATTCCGCCAAGAGCAGGTTTGATCCCTTCCACAGGAATACCGCTGAAGCAGCCTCTACTTCATGCACAATTTCCCTGTCATGGGATTGAACTATGATTGGTATGTTAGGCGCCCGTTCCTTTACATACCTGGTCAGCATAAGCCCGGCTTTTGGATCGAGTTTACCGTTCCTTGGGAATTCCAAGTCCGAAATGACACCCAGGAGCCCTTCTTTGCTCTCCTCGAAACATTGTTTGGCTGATTCGAAGTCCCGGCGATAGAGCAATAGGGGCCGGTTCGGCGTATCCGCCCACTCGTCCGCCTTGCCCTCCGGTTCATCCCGCCCAGCCAATTCCATTGCATTTCTCCGCAATGCATCGAAGAGCAAGGGTATATATCTTGAGGCAAATCCTGCATCGTCTTCTACAAGCATAAGTGCCGCCCATTTTCTAACCAGGCGCTCGTGCTCGAATGTAAACTCATCCTCGACAAGTTTAACAATCCAATGAAGCAGGGATGTGCTTCCATACCAAATGAAAACGTAATCAACACCCTTTATTTCAGGAACGGCCAATGCAGGCCCGGCATAGCGATCCTTGCCGGTTACCACCACTACCGGCAGGCCGGGCTGGATTTCCTTGACCTTTCTGCCGAGTTCAAAGCAGGACATGTCCGGAAGATCGAGGTCGGCCATTACCATATCCGTTTCTTGCATGCGAACCATGTCCAGCGCTTGCGAGGCCTTGTTAGCCAGCATGAATTCAGGAGCCCTGGAAATCGTGTCATTATCGTCCATACCGTGTTGCCGGAAGCCTGCCTGTCTCAAAAGGAACGCGTCGTACCTGGAACCCACAAGTATCAATTGCTTTACTTTCATTTCTCTTCACATTCTGATTTCATGGCGCCTATTCTTCACGGGCTGTATATAGACACCGGCCGTACTGCAATTTGAACTTGTAAGAGTCTAGCGCAGCTCTTGAGATAGCTCAAGACAGGATCTATAACCCCTGATTCCGCGTGCACGCGTGCAACCGTTCCCAGGTTGGTTTTCACGCTGCCAAAATTTATTTGAAATTATACGATGTTACATAATGTTGAAATCAGGCGGGTACCCCATTAAAAGTTATTACGGGCTTTTTAATAAATTGGCATATGCCATGGTAACACTGTAATCAATCACCTTGAGAAGGGCATTCTAGGGAAGGGCATTCTACGAACCAGGCCCCCAATTCACCATGTCGAGGCATGCGATGGTCGATTGCAGATCTTCTTGCTGGACGCAACTCTCCGATATTACGTCGAAAAATAAAAATCCCGGACATCAACCTCGGTCGGGTACCTTCTATTCGCTTGCAGTCCGTTCCCTCCATGATATAAACAATAGCAGATATTGTTTTATAAATTTGGAGGTAAAAAGCGAGGTGAGTACAGTCCCGTATTGGGAGTATGCAACAATAATTATATGTTTACTCCTTTCAGGCTTTTTCTCTGCATCTGAAACAGCACTTACCGCCATATCCGAGGTCAAGGCCGGACATTTGATCGAAAGGTACCCCCGCTTGGGTTCCGGCTTGCAACTCTGGACCTCAAAGCCGGCCATGGTGCTGACATCGATTCTGGTAGGCAACAATCTTGTGAACATCGCAGCATCGGCCGTTGCAACAGACATTTCAGCCAGGCTGTTCTCTTCTTCCAGTTTGCCTATAGCCATTGGAATTATGACTTTCCTTGTACTGGTTTTCGGTGAGGTAATGCCCAAAAACTCGGTAAGGGCCAAGCCGGAAATGTATGCCATGATCTCTACACACATCCTGAGGCTCTTCTATTACGCCATTTGGCCGGTGACAATCCTGCTTTACGGCATCACCAAGGGCGTACTATGGCTGGCCGGCACTGGAACCGACCGTGCCGGTCCGAGCGTAACCGAGGCTGAAATAGAACACATGGTCAGGATCAGCCAGGAAGAAGGCGAGATAGAAGAACACGAAGAGGCAATGATCCATGCAGTGTTTGAATTCGGTGATTTGCAGACAAAAGAAATCATGGTTCCAAGAACCGACATGGTCACGGTACCCACAGAAATAACTCTCGATGACCTGAAAAGAGTTGTTTCCGATTGCGGTCACTCCAGAATCCCGGTTCATCGAAAACGGATAGACAACATCGTAGGAATTTTGTACGCCAAGGATCTTTTGCGAATCGAACATGGCTCCAATTTCAGAATAACGTCTTTGGTCAGACCACCTTTCTATGTTCCGGAAACCAAACGACTTAATGAACTCTTGCGGGAATTTCAGCAACGCCGGGTTCACATGGCGATCGTGGTGGACGAGTACGGAGGCACCAGCGGACTCGTAACTCTCGAGGATATTCTGGAACAACTCGTAGGCGACATCCGGGACGAGTTTGATGACGAAGCCCCCCTGATAGTAAAACTTGACGACAACAGGTTTGAAGCGGATGCCAGGATGAATCTCGATGACCTTTCCGAGGCCCTTGACATAGAGTTTCCAGACCAACCCGATTATGAAACATTGGGCGGTTTCATAACAGACATCTGCGGATGTGTTCCACAGCCAGGAAAGCAGGTCAGGTGGGACAACCTCATTTTCAGGATACTCAAGGCAGAGCCGACAAGGGTTGTAAAGATTGGCATAGAACGGCTTGGACACGACGAAGAGGCTGATAACGAACAAGACGATAACCCGGACAGTAACGCGGACAACAAGAAAAACTAAAAATCATCATGGTTATCCTATTCACCCAAAGAGTTGGTTCGCCGGGATGGAATTTCCAGGTCACCTGAAAAACAACCAGCAACCAGCCCAAAATAAACGGTTCCGGACCTTAGGGCTGTAAGAAATCAGGCTTTTGTGGAGGCTTTCTTTCCAGGGGTTCTGCTGCCGGGTAGTCGCATAACTTTGGATTCAACGGGTTTTCAGGATTGAACGCCTGCAAGGTGTACCGCGCACCAGGGGCTCTGGATTTCACCATGGCTTCAATAGCTAAAATATCTTCTTCCAGCAGGAAACCCGGAGTCAACGTGGTCCTGAACTCTATATCCAATTTATGCGAAACACCGGCCAGTACACCTATAGAGGTCCTTACGGCATCCAAGTCCACTGATACGCCTGCGTTCCGCCTGTACGCAGCATCATCCAGGGGTGCCTTGATGTCCATGGATACGGCATCAAGGAGGCCGAGTTCCAACAAGCCTGCCACTACCTCGGGTCTGGAGCCGTTCGTATCCAACTTCAAGAGCCATCCATCCTGCCTCAACCTTGTCAATAGTCCGGGTAAACCGGGTTGAAGAGTAGGTTCGCCACCGCTTATCACAACACCGTCATTCCATTGCCTGAGTTGCCGCAACCGTGACATTACCCTTTCAAAAGGTATTGTTTCCAGCTCACCCGGATTGAGCACCAATAAATGGTTGTGACAGTACGGACACCTGAAATTGCACCCGGGTAGGAACAAGACTGAAGCCACCTTGCCGCGCCAATCCAACAGCGTGGTTTCGAGAAAACCCTTTATCGGCGGAAGAGACGCCACGTTTACTAGGCCCTGGCCTGTCTTTGCAAATATGATTTAATCCTTCCTGCATGCACCACGACCTGGTTATCCTCGGTAACAAGGATGGGGAGAGTCTTTTGAGCCTTTTCCACCAAACCATAATAAGCCAACTCGGCCAGAGCCTGATAATTTTCTCCATTGAGTTGTTGCTCACGCACACCCAGATGTTCCAGGTCAATGGTTCTTTTAACGTACTCACACTTCTCGCAACCTTCTTTTGTAAAAAGCGTCATCTCCTGCATCCCTCCTTTGCTCCCCGGCTTTGTCACCCGGCATTCGCCAACGGGCTCACCGACTTGAAAGCATCCTGGTTCTTGTACCTATCCTTCAACTCTCCTATCTTTCCCTTGTTCCAGCTCGACAGCTTGGTGAAGTAACCGGTTATCCTGGTAATACCTTCCACCTTGTCGGAACCACAGTAGGTGCATGTCTCGAAGAGACCTCTTGATGTTCTGCCGCATTCCATGCAAGTGGTGAACTCGGGAGAAAATGCAACCTGGTCGTTGTAAGTCTTTTCGAAGATCTTCTTCACAAGGTTCGCCATGGATTCGGCGGGAGGCCGTTGTTCCCCCAGCCAAATGTGGGTTATCGCACCTGCTTCGATCAAGGGATGAAACCTTCCTTCCCTTTCCACCCTGTCTATTGGATTTACCTTGGCTCCTACGTTGAACAAGGTGGAATTGGTATAGTAAACTTCATTTTTCGGGATATTGCCCTTCACGACAACCGACGCCTGCTCCTCAAACATCTTGAGGTCCAGTTTGGCAAACCTGTACGCCGTGCTCTCTGCAGGGGTTTGTTCAAGCACAAAGTGCATATCGTGCTTGTTGGCGAACCTGTCTCCCACGAGTTTCATGTGCGCTATCACCTGCAGGCCCAACCGGTAGGCCTTGTCCGACTCGTGAAGTTGCTCTCCCAAGTGTGCCTGGACCATTTCGTTCAAACCGACCATTCCTATGAGAAAGGAGGCCCGGTGCATACGCAAGTAAGGCTCTCCATCGGTCGACATGGTGAGCAATCCGAGAGGCCCCTTATCTCCCATGGCCAATAATTTCTCCAGAAAAGCCTTCTTTTGCCGATGCGCTTCCACCACGAGTTCAATCCTCTTGGTGATCCCGTCAAAGAGCTTGGTATCATCTCCTGCCGCCTCGTACGCTATTCTCGGAAGGTTTACCGTGGCATTCTGCAAGGCAGAGTACCTCATCTTCCAAGGAGTCTTGGCGTCATCCAGGTCTGAGTCTGTAAGCTTGAACGATAGACGGCAACATTCACTTACCTTTGCTGTAGAACCGCGGTCGAACACAAAGTACGTATTTCCCCTCTCTGCAGCCACGTCACATATCAGGTTCAAGAACTCTTTGTGGCCCGGCGTACTGAAGAACCTTTCGGTAATATGCACGAGCGGCTTTGGGAAAAAGAAAGGCCTTCCCGAGCCGTCACCCTCCCTGTATACCTCGAACAAGGCCCATACGAACCTCTGGGCGTCCTTTTGGTATTCCTTGTAGGTCTTACCGGTAGGAATACCTCCGGGGCCTATCGCCGGTGTATCTTCGAAGTGTTTCGGCACTTCCCAATACAGATTGATGTCAGTGAATATTGCCTGGCCGCCTCTTGCAACCGCCTGCTGCGAGAATTCAAAAATCATCATTTGTGCGAATTGCCTTAGTCGCTCATCCGACATGCCGCCCAAGAATGGAGCAAAGAATAAATTTACCGCATCCCAACCGATTGCACCGGCAAAGTGACACTGCAGGGCGGCCGCAAACTTCACCATGTGGGCCAATAAGACTTCGGCATGTTTCGCAGGCTTGGCGATAGACAAGGCATTGGGTAGATTGAGCCCGTATTTTTTGACATATTCGATTGACTGGCCCGAGCAATAGGGGCGATCGATGAATCCAAGATCATGTAGATGTATGTCTCCCCTCATGTGCGCTTCAGAAACCTCGTTGCTGAAAACCGACAACAAGGCATATTCCTTCTTTATATTCTCGGCCAGGGTGAGATTCGTGGCCTCCGGACCATGAGGAATGTTCGCATTTTCCTTGTTCTGTGCAGTAATGAGTTGCTCTACGTCATACAGCGGCATGCCCAGGCGGGTATGCATCTTTCGCGCCTGCTCCAGGCCCCGTTCGGTCAATTTCGCATCAACAAGCTCCCTGACCAATGGAGCAGTAAGAAACTTGATATCAGCACGTCGAATGATGTCCTCTACCTCGCAGGCAATGCTTTCGGCAGTAACAGGATCCACGAAAGTTTCTCTGCCGAGTGCATCGATTATTCTCTGCTTGTTCCAACTTACGACTTCCTCCTTGGAAGTCTGGACGAAAAGTGCCAAATCCGTTGAATCATCAGCCCGTACAGGGCGCAATACCGCATCCGCCATGATTACTCCTCCAATTTTTCACTTAACACTACCACCAATAGTGTTGATAGACACTCTAATACCTAGATATTGAGGTAGTCAAGAAAAAAAAGACACACCAATTTTTATTGATTTTTCAAGTACTTCAGCCTTCTTCTTGAATGCTTTGCTTCAAGCTGAATAAAAAACATGGATTGTAACGGATCTGGAGCCTCTGTTTTCAATTGGTTGTACTGTTTTTATAACCTGTTCGAAGAAACAGCAATGTGCCGCCACATGCAGCCGGAGCCAATACAAATGGAGCTGTCAAAGGAATTAAAAATGTAAAAAACACGGCTATTCCAAAACCCAGTGAACCCGCGAGATCCTTTACCAGTATTCCCAGTTTCTCCCTGAACGAAAGCCTCCTCCTGGCAGCCGCATAATCCATGAACTGAAAAGCCAAAAGCAGTCCGCTCAAACAAACCGCCACAACAACATGAATGACCTGGCCGATACCGGGAATGAACTCAAGGAGTACCGAAATCATGGACAATACAATAAAAAGCAGCAGGCTCTTCAAGGCATGGGAAACAGTTGTCACAAGGTCTTTGAACATGGCTTTGAACGAAAAAGCAGGAAGGTCTTTCCTGGTACCCAGGTACTTTTCCTGGGATTCTGTAAGAAACTCCAGGAAAGGAGCAGAAACTATCGATGCCAAGATAGGAAATACCGTTACTACCAAGTATAACAGGACCACCTTGAGCAAACCGCTCAAAAGCCAGTTCAGCCAACCCAGGTAATTGCCTTCATCCGGGCCCATAACCATGTCTATGAATGAACCGCCTTTTTCAACGACCATCCATACGGCCAGGATAAAAATCAAGACATTGATCATCAATGGCGGCAAACTGAAAGCCAACCTGGGCCCTGTGTATGCGATCTTAACACCGCTTCCAAGTAAGCCCATGCCTTCGTTGAACCTGTTGAAAAATCCCTTGGGTACTTTTAATAGGGATTCCGGGGAATGCTTTTTCACATTTTTCTCCTAATAGTATTCAGCGGGAAACCGCAATATTCTCACCTTCCAGTACATCCAGAAAATGCCGGCAGTCCTTCAGGTAAAGGCGTATTTCTTGTTTCAGACCGGAATCTTTCCGAAAACTCACAACTACCTTGCCGTAATTTACCCAATCGCCTTCGTGCCTGGCCGAGAGAACATTCTTCAATGGGATGCAATGGTCAAGGTCGAAAAAGAACGTTTTTATCAAAAGATCCGTAAGCCAAGAGTTCGGCCTTATCGTGAGATTTGAATCACCAATCTCCACATGAATCATTCTCCACGTGGATGCCAAACGGGTCCATGCATTTTTCATGGATTGGGCTGCCGCAGTTTCTTCGATAAATTTCTTTTCCCGTGTACTTGAAGTAATCTCACTCATTGTTTTCTTCTTGCCTCCCCTTCAAATACATTGCCGCTGCAGCGGCATGTTGATCACTCAAAAAATAATACGATATTTTTTGGCCTGATGCACTCTTGATGAAACGCTCCGATGGTGGCGGCGACTCCAGGATATTTCCGGTTGGTTGCACATGCCCCTTGAATAAATCCAGCAGGAAACAGGCCAATAGATTCTCGTCTCCTTTCAAAGCCTTTTCAGCAAGTTTACGAGCTTCATCCAAACCACCCAGGATGTACTTGCAGTATGCAAGGGCACAACAAGTTTCGATTCGGTCAGGTTCCAGCGCCAGGGCGTGTTCCAGTTCGGATGCAGCTTCAAAGAACCTGCCCAAAGAACAAAGCAAGGTTCCTTTAGTATCCGACACCGCTGCCCGGAGCCCTGGCTCGATGTCTTCGATCCTCTCGAGTTCGGCCAGCGCCATATCGATTTGTCCTCTATTTTGTAAAGCTGTCGCCTTGAGCCAAACAATCAGTGAATCATTTGATTCCCCGGGTGCTGCCGAGGCCACACACCAAGCCGTGTCTAGGAAACCATTTTGTAACAACAGCTCTGCAAGACAGCGTAAATTGGAATTATCCAATTGCGGTTTTACGGGTTTTTCACGCTCTTGCCATTCCACAAAGGAATCACCGCCCAAGTACGACTGCCCGACATCGAGCATGTCCTTGACCAACGATGCCACCCAATGAGCCCTGCCCTGCCTGCGCAATATCCATGACAATTCGAACAACAAACAAGGTTCATGGCTCCCGGAGAATACCGAATGCAGGAACTCCAGTGCGTCTTGGTCTGGTTGCTCGCGCAGGATTTTTTCCATCTCGAACAATCTCGTGGATGCGGCAGTCCTCAATATACTCGATGATTTTTCTTTTTGATCGGAACCTTCCAGGGCCATGACCAGGTGCATCAGTGTTTTAAAGTCAGAGGCAGGACCGGAAACAACCCGGCCTAAAACAATCCGATCGTTATCATTTGTGCCGTTTTCCCCGGCTCCCGCATACACTTGGTCGAGATGACGTTCCAAATGGAACACCGCCTCTTTGTAATCCCGCCTGTTCAGGAAGAATTCACCGAGCTCGCGTTCACGGCCGATATAATGGTCGGATCCATAACTTGAATATAGTCCCAAAGAGCTTGCCAGCTTCAGGATCTGCTCGAAGCGTTCAATCCGAACGGCCATGGTGTTGCTTCCATCCTTCGTCTCCCAGAAGTAATGATTATTGTTGACGAAGCAAACACCAAAATCTTGAGCCCGCTTAAAGAGTTCCGTTCCTGGAATAATTCCCGTGAATGCATCTGAAGGATTGATCTCATCGATATAATCGGCATGGCGTGAAAGAAAATCAAGAGTTTGCTGGAATTCAGTCTCTGTTTCACCAGGGAAACCAACCATGATGTTCACCTTCTGGATAATACCTGCTTCGTGCGTATGCTTTATAACATTGGAGATGACCTTGAGATCCGTTGGCTTGCCCATGAGACCCAAAACAAGTGGAGAGGCACTTTCGAGGCCGTAGGTCAGTTGCCTGCAACCGGCATTGTACATCTTCTCCAGCAGGCCGGGAGTCATCTCCTTTCTTATTATTGCCTGTCCTCCCCAAGACACCCCGGCTTTTGCATCAATCAGCCCATCGCAGAGCTGACCCAGAATCCTTGGATGACCATTGAGCAGGGAGTCATTGAATTCCACTGACTTTGCACCAAGCCGTTCGACCCGGTCCAGGATTTCACCCAGAACATTACCAGCGCTTCGAACCCGGTAGCGCTGCCAAATCAAATGCTCCACACAGTACACGCAATGCCTGATACAGCCCCTGCTGCCCATTATCGGGAAACGGCCAAACACGGTATAATCATTCAACAATAATCCATTGAAATCAGGAAATGGAATCGCATCGAGGTTGGGCAGTAGCTGCCGTGGTTCACCTGCTTCGGTTGCCGACCGGTCATTACCCCTGTTCCTCAATATGCCAGGGGGAAGGGGGCCGACTGCTCCTGCCTTGATGTAATGAGCCAGGTCTACAATTGCAGCCTCTCCTTCTCCGACAATTACATAATCAACCCACTCACTCGCCGCCAATTCGTAGGGTTCATAATTTTGAAAACAAGACGGACCTCCCAAAACAATGGGAATATCGGGGCTCAATTTTTTTATCTTTTCGGCAAAATAGAGAGCAGAGGCTTTCTGGGTAGCCAAAACAGTCAAACCAATAAGCATGGTCTCCTTGCCAATCGCATCCTGGATGAGCTTTTCCAACATTGCATCTTGCTTCTCAAACATTGCAAGGGCAGGTCCATCCAATGGGGAGTACCAATAAGAATGAAATTCCTCGTTGAACAGTTCATGCATTTCTTTATCAGCATGTTTGTATATCGCCAGACTCAAGTCACATAATGTGACACCAAAGCCGGCTGCCTTCAAAGCAGATTGTATGTAAGGAAGTCCCAATGCCGGCATGTCCGGCCGGCTTGGAGGAGTTTGAAACAACACGATCAGTTGTTTCGAATAGTTATTCATTACTATAAAAACACCTCCCAAAAAAGGAAATCATGATTACACCGCTCATCCAGCACACCCGCCCACTTGAAAACCGAACCAGACTCAGTGCCCGGAACAACAATCAAGTACATGCAGATACATGAATCATTGATTTTATTCCAGCATGTAAGTATGTAAATCTCAAGTCATGTATAGAAAATCTTTTGCAATATTTGCAACGTTACTGCAATTGTGTTTAATGTTGCATGGTGATGCGACAACAGGTGGAGTCCAAGCATGGTAATGGCATTGAAGGATATACTCGAACAGATACCGGAACTGTGGAAGGAAATGCTCGAGACCATGGACGAGGCCTTGTTCCTCGTGGATACAGAACGAAATGTTGTCTATATAAACAGAGGAGCTGAAAAACTCACCGGCTTCGACAGAAATGAACTGGTGGGCAAATACTGTCTGGAAGGCATCAAATGTCCGAGTTGCCTTGAAGACTGCAAGTTATTCAAGTTGGGCAAAATTCATGATGCTGAACTTGAAATAAAGACAAAGAGCGGTGAAACCCGGACGGTTCGAAAAAACGCCGTTGTTCTGAAAAATTACAAGGGAGCCATCATAGGCGGCATAGAAACATTCAGAGATGTGACCGCACTCAAACAAGAGATGACCAAATGTATGACGGAACACAGGCTGGCCGAAGAACGGGAAAGAACGTTGAGCACTGTTCTGGGGAGTATTCAGGAGGGCGTGGCTGCTCTTGACAAGGACTGGCGTATTGTTTCTTTGTCCAGAAGAGCCGAGCAAATCCTTGGAATAAGGGAAGCCGATGCCATTAACAAGCGGTGCAAGGATGTCTTTGGAAGTGAGCTTTGTGACACTGCCTGTCCGGTGAAAGAATTGCTCGAATCCGGAATGCCGTCTTCAGGCAGACGCACAAACATTGAAACGAAAAGTAAGAACGGACCTACCGGTCACGGGCACAGTGTGCCGATTCTCGAGTCAGCAGCACCACTGGTGGACGAGTATGGAGATGTCCGTGGATCCTTGGTTTTACTTCTCGACCTGACTGCAGAAGAAGGCATGCTGGCCGGCCTGGAAAAAAGAGATAGTTTCTTCGGCTTGATCGGACGTTCTATGTCTATGCAAAAAATCTTCAAACTCATCGAGCAACTATCTGAAAGCGAGGCCACTGTTCTGATAACAGGAGAAAGTGGAACAGGCAAAGAACTCGTGGCAAGGGCCATTCATAAATCCAGCCCCAGGAAGGCCGGAGCCTTTGTAACAGTGAACTGTGCGGCCATTCCGGAGAACCTGCTGGAAAGTGAACTTTTCGGCCACAAAAAAGGAGCATTCACGGGAGCGGTCAATGATAGGCTGGGTCGGGTGGCAAAGGCTGAGGGCGGAACATTGTTTCTTGACGAGATTGGAGAACTGCCGCTGACACTCCAGGCCAAACTCTTAAGGCTCCTCCAGGAGCGAACATATGAAAGAGTTGGAGATGATGAGACCAGGAATGCATCTGTACGGATTATAGCCGCCACCAATAAAGATTTGAAGGAAGAGGTGCAGGCAGGCAGATTCAGGGAAGATTTGTACTACCGCCTTAGGGTAATACCGGTGCACCTGCCGCCACTGCGTGAAAGACAAAAGGATATACCTTTACTTGCCAATAGACTTCTGGCCGACAGGGCTATCAGGGTTGGAAGACCGGGAGTCAGATTTTCCTCAAGAGCCTTGGATAGATTACGCTCATACTCGTGGCCCGGAAATGTCAGGGAGCTTATTAACATTATAGAATATTCCCTGGCACTCACCAGGGGTGACAGGATAGATGAATTCGACCTTACGCCGGACTTGTTAGAGCCATACCGTATCTTTCAGAGGCAACGCTATTTCGCCAATGCACAAATGGATGAGAAAGAAGAGATACAGCGTGCCCTGGAAGAAAATTCCTACCACAGGTCCAGGACTGCCAGAGTTCTTGGTATGGACAGAGTGACCCTGTACAGAAAAATAAAAAAATACGGTATAAAAATTCCAAACAATCAGAAATAACGCCACTTCACTCTTCGCTCTCTCCCCCTTTCCCCCGCCCCCTCTTCTTTTTCTTTTTCTTTTTCTCCTGACCCAGGTTGTGGAGGGGGAGGTTTGGAAACATTTGTGATTACAAGGGGAAGCATGTGGGCCGGGTGGCATGCGACGCCTATGGGAAGGAATGTTGCACAAGATATTCGAGGGGTAAGTGACGGTATTTTCCAAGGCCGGCGAAAAAAGTGAAAAAAACAGGAAACAAAAGGCAGGATCCATACGATAATTATATAGCCGTAAAAAATCAGGAAAGAAGATTGAA
>JAADFL010000007.1 GCA_013152945.1 Deltaproteobacteria bacterium
ATAATTTCGAGCTGCACATGCTGCTGTTCGACTCCGAAGGTTCTGTACGTCCGTGGAGGGCCGGGAGGAACGTTCTGAAGTACAAGGTGCTTTCGGACATCGCTCCACCCACGGCCACAGTCCTTAAGGGGAGAGGAGATGCGTATCCGGACTATGTGAGAAACATGTACCTTGGAACAACGGCCATATCGGAAAGAACCTGTAACCTAGCCACCCGGGTTACGACAGGCCTGGATGATCCATATGACAAGGCCGTGGCCCTGGTTCATTTCCTCAAGACCAATTACGAGTATACACTGAAAGGTGTGCCGCCTCCCAGGCAATCTTCAAAGCTTGACTACTTTCTGTTCGAACGTAAGAAGGGACATTGCGAGTATTTTGCCACAGCCCTGACAGCCATGCTGAGGTGCGCCGGTGTTCCCGCAAGGGTGTCCACCGGCTTCGTGTCCGGTGAGTGGAACGAGTACGGCTCATACCTTGCCTTTAGCGAGGCAGACGCACATGCCTGGACAGAGGCGTTCTTTCCCGGGTACGGCTGGGCCAGATTCGATGCCACTCCGGCTTCGTCCCACAGGAGGATTTCCCCTGTTATAACCAAGCTCTACGACATGCTAAGGCAGTTCTGGTACCGGCATGTCGTTGAATACGACCTGGGCGCACAGCTCTCATTCTTGCACAGATTGGCTTTCAAGGTGAACCTGTTCTCATCTAATGCCGGGGCAAAAGAAACTACAGGTGGGAAAAGCAAGGCCTTTGACAGCATAACAGCGGCATTGATTATCGGCTGTTTATCGATATTGCTGTTTTTTCTCCTAAAAAAAGTGCCGTTCAAAAGGAACCGCGCACCCAGAAGGACTCCGGGCCGGGTACTACTACACGAAATGGAAAAAATCCTGGCGAAACAAGGAATAAAAAGATCTGTATCCGAAACCCCGGCCAAGTTCGTGGAGCGGGCATGCACGGCCTTTCAAGACCCCGGGGATACACTGTTTTTTATAAAAGATATCCACCAGCACGAGGTCTATGGCGGGAGAGAGATCGATTCCATGGCACTGGAGAGGGCAAAAGTATCATTGAAAAGATGGGCGCATAAGGTTAAAGACATGCAGTGAAACCAGGTAATTTCTTGCTTTGAAGAAACGGGGTCTTCTTGGAAAACAGCGGGCAAAGTAATAACAATGAATTCCTGGTGCTTTCAGATCTTCACCTGGCCGATGTCGAGGACAACAAGGACGGCTGGATGTACTACAAGTCTTCCAGGTTCCTTTATGACAGGGATCTTTACGACTTGGTCGACAGGTTCGAGCGGTCTGCCTTGAATAGGAAGGCCGAGCCGGTCCTGGTTCTCAACGGCGACATTTTCGATTTCGACCTGATAACCGCGTACCCGAAGAACAAAGAATTCAAAGTGAGTCTTTTCGAGAAATGGCGGGGCCTCCATGCAAATTCAAAAAAATCGGCATGGAAACTCGGCAGGATACTGGATAACCATCCAATCTTCTGTGAAGCACTGGCGCTTTTCCTGTCCCGGGGCCACAAGGTGGTGTATGTGCTCGGAAATCACGACAGGGAATTCCACTTCGATGAAGTCAAGCAGGTCTTTTTAAAAAGACTCTCTGTTATAGCCACAGGACTGGGTTTGGAAAAAGGCAAACTTGAAGTTGAGTTTCGTCCCTGGTTCTACTATGTACCGGGTGCCATCTATGTCGAACATGGCCAACAATACGATCACTATACGTCATTCAGGTACGTGTTGGAGCCGACCGTCCGGATAGGCCGCGAGGAACGGCTGGCCCTGCCCATGGGCAACCTGTCCAATAGGTACTTGATGACCAAGATGGGTTTCTTCAATCCACATGCTTCGGATTTCATATTGAACCTGTACAGTTATTTCACTCATTGGGTGAAATACTATGCATTCTCCATAAGAGGGCTGGCCATAAATTGGTTTCTCGGCAGCCTGGTGGTCATGGGAAAGCTGCTTCGAATCAGAAACAAGCTGTTGAGTAAACCGCCGGACATGAAAGCACTGATGCAAAGGGAATCTGCTACGGCCGGATTGGAAATAACGGTCTTGCAGAAACTGGCTGCGCTTCAAAGGGCTCCCATTACAAGCAGGTTTTTCAGGATATTGAGGGAATTCTGGATAGACAGATTGCTTCTTGGAGGATTGATGGCAACGGGCACGGTCGTGCTGGCCCTGGTTCCGATTCCACTATGGATCAAACTCATGGTTCCTCTTTCTGCGTTTCCACTTGCCTATTTTATCTATGAATGGGCTATCCAGGGTGAGAACATACATACCTTTGAGAAGAACCTTCCGGATATTGCCGGGAAGATAGCCAAGCTGCTGGATGTCAAGGTTGTTGCATTCGGTCATACGCACAGGCCGCGAATGGTGCCACTGGGCAGGAACACGGTCTTTGCCAATACCGGCACCTGGGCCCCTGTAACGTTCGGCCCGCCGCCCGGAAGATTGAAGCAGGGATTAAGGAATTTTCTTCACTTGAGATTCGAAGGGGCCGAGCCCATCGTGAAGCTTGGTTCGGAAATGGACCTGGACGGCGGAACATAGCAAGGCCTTCAATACAGGCCGAGGCTCGCTGGACAGTAAATGAAGTTTGGCTTAAGGTGTGGGCAATAACGGTAAGAGATGGAATAAGCAGGAGGTAACCATGCTTAGCCCTGCCAGAAGGATGTTGGACCAGGAAAGATTGGGCCGGGGTTTCCACCTCATGGTTATCGGCGGAGGCATCACCGGTTGCGGTATTGCACTGGATGCGGCGCAGCGGGGACTCGATGTGGTGTTGATCGAAAAGAACGATATCGCCTCTGGAACTTCGTCCAGATCCTCGAAGCTGATCCACGGCGGGTTGAGGTACTTGAAGCAGATGCAGTTTCGAACCACCGCCCTTTCTTGCCGCGAAAGGGACAGGTTGCTGTCCACGAATCCTCACCTGGCCTGGCCTGTGCCGTTTCTGTACACGGCCCGCAAGGAAGACAAGGTGCCCGGATGGGCGGTTGATGTCGGCTTAGGGATTTACGATCTGCTTGCCGGGTCGAAAAAACACCACGATCACCTCCCGGCCTCAAAGGCAAGCAAGCTGGCCCCGGGCCTGGACGTGGACTCCCTGGACAGGACGTTGCTCTACCAGGACGGCATGGCGGACGATGCAAGGTTGACACTCGCCGTGGCATCTACCGCATCCGCTTACGGGGCCACAGTGCTGACATGGACCGAAGTCCTCGAACCGCTTAACTTCGGCTCGGGCCGCATACAAGGCGCGATAGTCCGCGACCGGATCTCCGGCAGGTCCTTTGATATAAAGGCGATGGTGGTGGTCAACGCCGCCGGCGTGTGGGTGGACGAGCTGAGGGACAGGTTCAGGCTTTCCGGCCGGAGGGTAAGGCCGTCCCGGGGAACACACGTGGTTTTCGACAGGACCAGATTGCCTCTCGAAGCCGCAGTGGCCCTCACTTCACCCCGGGACGGCAGGCCGGTTTTCCTGATTCCCCATCCTGAAGGGACCCTGGTAGGAACAACCGACGTGTTGCACAAAGGAGGGCTGGATGACCCTCGTCCGTCGCAGGAAGAGGTTGACTACATACTCGAGGCATTGCAGCGAGGTTTTCCATCTTTGAAGATGTCCAAAAAGGATATAAAGGCTGCTTTTGCAGGCTTGAGACCCCTCCTGGACTTTAAGGGTGATGATCCTTCCAAGGCCGCCAGGGACGAGGAGGTATGGGAGGAGCAGGGAATGATTTCCATTTCAGGCGGCAAACTCACAACCTTCAGGGCAATGGCTGAAGAGGCCGTGGACAAGGTGCTCAAAGAATTGCCGGAAGGTGAAAGGGTGAAGGCCAGGTCATGCACTACAAAGGGAATGATATTGGACGGCCTGACTACGGGGCCGGGGTCATCGGCTCTTGTAAAGGCCTACTCGATTGATCCTGTTGTTTCGGATGCAATGGCCAGGAGGCTGGGCGCATATTCCTTTTGGGCTGCGAGGATGGCTATAAACAAGAAGGAACTTCAACCTCTGGCCCAGGGTTTGGACCTGTGTGCGGCAGAGGTAAGGGCGCACCTTTGTTGCAAAGGAGTGGTGCGCCTTGAAGATCTGTTCATTCGCAGGGCCAGGCTCGCACTGTGGAATCCTGATGCTTGTATGGAAGCTGCAGAACTGGTGCGTGGATTGTTCATGGAAGAGCTGGAATGGGACGGCGCCAGGTGGGAGAAAGAAATGGAACAGCTCGAACAGGCCCTGGCCGGATGGATGTACACGGGGAATAAAAAAGAAGAAAAAAAACGGGATGAGGTGTCCTGAAAAATGAACAGGTATTCCAGACCAGGCTTGGTTGTTTGCATACTTTCAATCAGCATGGCCCCCTTGTTGTTGGCCGGGCAATCACGGCCGGAAGACAAGCTGCCGCTCAAGCCTCCGGGCTCGTCCGTAGCTGTGACTGACGATGCCTTTTCACTAATGGTGAACCCAGCGGGCCTCGCAGTGCATCCGGGTTTCGAAGGCACGTTCATGTATTATCAGGAGATGAATAATTCCTATTCTTTCGGCCAGTCCCTGGTCTTGAAGGCGTACGGAATGGCCCTGGGGCTGGATTACCTGAAACCCGAGGCCGGCGCTGCAACCGACGGTATGCTTCGTTACTCGATTGGATGGGCCCCGCTCTCGTACAGGGACATTTTTTTTGCCGGTGCCTCACTACAGGTATATGACTCACTGGACTCGGGCCGGGGCCTTGGCGTGGGCTGGTCCGCAGGTTTGCTTGTAAGACCGTGGAGGTACTTGTCCCTGGGCTTGGCAGGCCGAAATCTTGGAAACGTTGGCGTTACCGGCCTTGGGAGGCTGGACGGGAAGTTGGACATAGGTATTGCGGTCAGGCCGGGAATTGACATGGTCACAATTTCCTCGGATGTGTCTTTGTTCGATGACAATCGATCGAGGTTTCCAATCGACTTCAGGATCGATGTTGAACCAGTAAGTGGGCTGAAACTGGTAGCCACCGCGGACCTGGATGCGAATTTAAGCGCAGGTATTATATTAGACATGGCGCATATAGATTTGGGCTTTTATACATGGTTCTCTCCTGACTCTTTCTCGGCCGCGTCCGTGCACATTTCAGCAACTGCGGATGCAAGGCCGGCACTGGCGACCCTTGGGGCGGGATGGCTTAGGATCGATGTTGATCAAGGCCTTGCCGCAGGTGCACAGGCGGATGGTATTCCTCTTATTTCGAAGAAACCAAGGACGGTATTGTCCGAGGTTATGAAAATCGAAAGGGCTGCACACGATCCCAGGGTAAACGGTATATTGCTGGTGGTGGACTCGAACCACCTTGGTCCCGCCGACATGCAGGAGTTATCTCAGGCTGTGTCGAAATTCGAGAAATCAGGCAAGCACGTAGTTGCATACCTGTCGCAACCAAGTACCCTGTCTTATCTCCTGGCGGTCTCTGCAGACAAGGTCGTGGTGCCGCCGGGAGCTGTTTTGTCCATCTTGGGAACCAAGCTGTCAACGTACTATCTCAAGGACACCCTTGAACGCCTGGGCGTGGAAGTGGAAGCCGAAAAGGCCCGAGGAAACGTTTTCAAAAGTGCGCCGGATAGTTTTACAAAAACCGGTCCGTCCGATCCTGCAAGGGAGGCTTACTCGTCCCTTGTGCAGGATATGTATACCCAGCTCGTATCAAAGATAGCCGGAGCAAGGGGATTATCGGCACAGAGGGTTAAGGAACTCATAGACCGGGGCCTGCTCGATTGCAATGAAGCACAAAAGAACGGCCTCGTGGACAAGGTGGCGTACATCGACGGAATTAAAGAGGTCATCAACGGTTTCTTTCCCGGCCAAAGGATCGTGTTGATCCGCTCGCTCGCTGCCAGGGAAAAGACTTCCTGGGGCCCGAACAGGCGCATAGGAATAATCGACTTAAAGGGAACCATTGTAACAGGCAAAGGCGGCAAGGGGTTGCTCGGTAATGAAAAGATCGGCTCGGCCACGGCATCGGCCGCAATAGAAAGGGCTGCTCGCGACAATTCACTCGAGGCCCTGGTAGTACGAATCGATTCTCCGGGTGGTTCTGTCTTTGCCTCGGACCAAATATGGAGACGAATGAAAAATGCAGGGAAGAAAAAACCCCTGGTAATCTCCATGGGCAACATGGCTGCGTCCGGAGGTTACTACCTGTCATGCGGCGGGGACACCATTGTCGCCGAACCATGGTCGATTACAGGTTCGATAGGTGTTTTTGCATTGAGACTTGATGCATCCGGCTTGTTGTCGAAGCTCGGGATTAAGACCGCCACCTTCAAACAGGGAAAGAGAGCCGACATGTGGTCCCTGTCCAGGCCTGCCACCAAGAGTGAACGGGAGACGATTCGATCCATTGTAACCGGTTTCTACGACAGATTCTTGAATACAGTGGCCATGAGCAGGCACATGGACGTGAAACAGGTGGAAAAAATTGCAAAGGGGCGTGCCTGGACAGGGAGAAAGGCCAGGGACCTGGGCCTCGTGGATCAACTGGGCGGGTTAGCCGAGGCAATTGATATTGCAAAGGCAAAGGCCGGCATTCCAATGGATGAAGATGTCGACCTGGTAGTCGTTCCACATCAACCCCTGAGCCTCGTGCGTGCATTATTACAAACTACATTGAATACGGCAATGAATGCGGCGGCGAAGACAGGGGTCTCGGGTGAGGGGCAAGGCATTGATTACGGGAAAGAGATCGCCGGGAAAGCCGTGTCTTTTCTGGGAATTCCTCCACAGCTCATGCAACTCCTCCTGGATGTTGAAGGTCGAAAACCACTGGCGCTTTCGTCCATATGGCTGAACCTTGATTCCGTGCCCTGACCCCGGTTTTTAGGCTTTTTAAGCGATAGGATAATTTTGTTATGTCCGCAATGAAACGAGAAAAAAAAGAATCGGCAGAACAAGGGCATCGGCTGCCACGTTCACCCGGGGCCTTTTGGCTTCCCCTGTCTCTCATCCTGGCTTCCATGATCATTTGTTTCCTGTCACTTGAAGCGGTGGTACGCATGGCAGTACCAGGTTTCCGGGGATTCACACAGGATGACAAGAGGCTGTTTACCAAATTCGATTCGTACCTTGGGTGGCGGAACGTACCGGGAAGTAAAGGCGTGATCTCGGGTCCTGGTTATTTCTGCTCTGTACACCAAAATCTTCAGGGATTGAGAGACGTGGAACATGAACGGATGCACCGGCCTGGAATCGCCAGGGTGGTGGTCCTTGGAGACTCCATGGTTTGGGGCCTGGGCGTGGAAGATGATGAGATCATGGCAAGGAGGGCTGGAGCGCGGCTGCCGGGAGTGGAATTTATTTCCATGGGAACCAGCGGGTACGGCACAGACCAGGAATTCATGTGGCTCCAACAGGATGGGTTGCTGTACTCGCCGGACCTCGTATTTGTTGTGATGTACTATGCGAACGACATGTTGGACAATACCTCGTCACGCAGGTATTCGAGGAACAAGCCTTTTTTTCATCTCGAACCCACCGGCTCGTTGAAACTCGAAGGCATTCCTGTCAAAAGGGACAGGTCCTGGCTCCATCGAAAACTGATAAATCCGATAATGGACCCCTTGAGAAACCACTCGGCCTTGTTCAACCTGGTGACCAGGAGACAACATGTCCTCCATGAGAGATTCAGGCACAGGCCGTGGTACAGGAAAATATTCGGCCGTCCCGGGGACAGTGACTGGCTCGATCTGTACCTGCCCTCAAACAAGCCGTGGGTCAAGAAAGCTATGGATGTCACAAGAGGCATATTGGCCGAGTTCCGTGAAACATGTGAAGACCTTGCAGCAGGTCCGGTGGTGATCCTGCTTCCGCATGAAGTGGAGGTGGAACCCGGCGAATGGGAGCGTATGATTGAAAACTATGGCCTGGACGGGCTCAATCTCGATCGGGATGAGGCCGGGAAAAAGCTGAAGAAAGCTTTTTCAATGAAAGGCATAAGGGTAATAGACCCTGTTTCAGAAATGAGAAAGGCCGCACGAACCCAGCGGCTCTATTATCCGGGAGACGGTCATCTCACCAGGTTTGGTCAAGATGTCCTTGGAAGGATCATTGCGCAGGAAACCCGGAAGCTGCTCGAAGCGAGGAAAACAGGCGATGAAATGATCCCACATGACAAGACATTGTAAAAGATCTCGAATTATAAAATTTCTCCAATGACGCGGGCCTATGATGATCAGGGCTTTTTGTGTTCGTCGGTTGCATTTTTCTTTTTCTTGATTTGTTTTTTCAGACCACATACTCGTTATTGACCCGGAGAGTTAAAAATATTATATTACCGGCGTCTGAATTTACTGGAGCTACCAAAGGACTCTTCAGAGATCCTATGGTTCCTGTTAAGGTTGGTGGCATTACCAATTAAACAAGAAGAGTGACATTGAAATGGATTATGTACGTTTTTTAGAAGCAACCGGCCTGCTGGCTGAAAGCGGATTGGACATGGCGGCCGCAGGGAGATTGGCTGCGCGGCTATCCAACAGGGACGGCATTTCCGACTTGATAGAACGCCCTCCCCATGGCCTTGGGCAACTACCAGCCCGGACACTGGAGAGGTTGACCTATGCGTACGAGCTTTACATTGAACGCAGAAATGCGGTCAAGGCGCTGGAAAAAGAGAGACAGGCATCCAAGGCAAAGCCCTTGCCGCCGGAGGCCCTGGAAAAACCGGTATATGCTCATTCCGTGAGGGCACTGTCCAGGGTGTCGAAGGCCGTGGACGCCATTTCATTCGACTCGCGCGAGGCCAGGGCGGAGGCACTCATCGCAGGGGTGGACTTGTGGGAGAGATGTTTCGCAATTGCCTGGAGAAACGGCAAGGTAAAATCGACCTTGGTCGACTCCCAAAACCCGGATGCCGGGGACTTTCAAGACTATGAGAAGAGAACCGAAGAGACTTTAACCTTGCCTCCTCACAGATGGTTGGCCATGCGCAGGGGACAATCCCTGGGCGTGCTCAATATAGAACTCGAAGTAAATAATAATTCGTTGGCAGGTCAGGTTACGGCCTTACAAAAGACCCTTGCTCCGCTTCTGGAGACGAGGAGTCCTCTATCTCTTCTCGAAGAGTTGGTGCTCGGGCACCTGGAACGCGAGGTCTTCAATTCTCTCGACCGCGAGATGGCCGCGGCTGCAATGTGGCTTGCTGCGTCGGCCTACTTCGATCTGCTTCGCTCCGCTCCGATCGAAGTAAATGAAAAGCTGCACTCCGTATTTGTTCCAGGTGGTGAAAAGCCGGTAGTCACGGCCGTTGTTTCCAAGGACGGTGACCTGTTGTCTCATTATGTGACGGAATCCGTCGAAAACTGGATTGAGGACCTGACGGCTAGGTTGGAACAGGACAAGGCCGAATATGTCATCATGCCTTCCGAGGGAGTGGACCCGGATAGACTGAACGAGCTAAAAAGGCACCTTTCAAACAAATTTTCCGTCGTGCCGGTAAGGACATCCGGCTTACGGGAGGCCAGGCAGGTGTTGTCCGAACACCTGGACCCCGGTGGTTCGTCTCTGCCCGCAGATGTATTGTCTGCCGTGGTCCTGGCGAAAAGGGCAATCAAGCCTTATGAAGAGTGGTCCGGAATTGATCCGATTAAGCTCGGGCTGGCCGAATACCAAGCAGACCTGGACCAGGGCCGGCTTTCAAGACTGTTATTGGAAATGAAAAGAGTGGCAAAACTTCGCCCGCACGAGGACAGCATCCCGTCCTTCGGGCCACTGTCCTCGAGTTTCAATCCATTGGTTCGCAGCATGGCGGATTTGAAACCCGGAATGTCAGTGCCCGGAACCGTTACCAACATCACCTCCTTTGGTGTATTCGTCAATATCGGACTTAAACAAGAAGGCATGATCCATATTTCGGAGTTGTCCGACAGCTTTGTCAGGGACCCTCATGAGCTTGTAAAAATAGGGCAGCAGGTACAACCCACGGTCCTGTCCGTGGATGAAACCAGGAAGAGGATTTCCCTGACCTTGCGAAATGGGACCAGGCAACCCGGGGCTTCCAGGGGTCAAGGCGCTGCAATGAGGAAAGGTGCCAAGGGCGGGGAGAGAGTGGAGGCATTGAAGAACCTGGAGGAACTTTTCAAAAAAAAACCATGATATGCAGCCGGGAAAACGGCTTGAATCAAAGGTGACTCTTTATAATTTACAGGAGGAGAAAACTGTGGCTGACACAAAGGGCTTGCCCAAAAAAGAAAGAAAGAGAGCGAGAAGAACCGCGCGCCGGGAATTGTCGAAACTTTACAACGGACTGACGGAAAAACAGAGAAAGCGTTACAGAAAATGGGAAAAGAAAGGAATCAAGGCGTTTTTGGC
>JAADFL010000008.1 GCA_013152945.1 Deltaproteobacteria bacterium
TGTAGTCTTTTGCCACGACCCTGGAATCCTTGAGGCATAGGATTCGTTCTACTGCGGATTTAGGAGGGGGGGGTCCTTAAGAGGTTCGAGGATGACTTTGGTGTTTACCGCAACAACCCTTGCTTGGCAAGTCAGGCTTCATTCTGGTAGGTTTGTATGCTTGGAGGTTCATGGGATGAAGATCAGTGTTATTGGAACAGGGTACGTGGGATTGGTCGTCGGAACAGGTTTTGCCGAGACAGGCCACGATGTCATGTGCCTGGACAAGGACGAGGCCAAGATCAGTGCCCTCAACAGGGGCGAGGTGCCGTTGTTCGAGCCGGGCCTCGCAGACATCATGGCCAGGAACATGAGGGAAGAAAGGCTTTCCTTTTCCACCGATCTCGTAAGGGGAGTCGAGTTCGGCGATGTCATATTCATCGCAGTAGGCACTCCCCAGGGCGAGGATGGATCCGCGGACTTGAGCCACGTCCTGGACGTGGCCCGGACCATTGCGAAGCACATGAACGGTTACAAGATAATCGTCACCAAGAGCACTGTGCCGGTTGGCACGGCGGACAAGATTGCCGATATACTATCGAGTTCGGCGAGCCATGCCTTCGACGTGGTGAGCAACCCGGAGTTCCTTAAAGAAGGTGATGCGGTCAATGATTTCATGAAACCGGACAGGATAATCATCGGAACCGGCAATCCCAGGGTAAGAGATATTTTGTCCGACCTGTACGCGCCTTTCATTCGAACCGAGAATCCCATCATCTTCATGGACGTGCGTTCCGCGGAGATGACCAAGTACGCTGCCAATGCAATGCTGGCCACAAGGATCTCTTTCATGAACGACCTTGCCAATCTTTGCGAGTCTGCCGGCGCCGACATCCACATGGTGAGAAAAGGCATGGGTGCGGACCAGAGGATTGGTTATTCCTTTCTTTTTCCAGGGGTCGGGTACGGCGGGTCGTGTTTTCCAAAAGATGTGCGTGCCCTTTTGAATACCGCAAGGGAACACGATTACGAATTGGAACTTTTGGCGGCTGTGGACGCAGTGAACGAACGCCAAAAGCACAGGCTCGTGGACAAGGTCAAGGCCAGGTTCGGTAAAGACCTTTCCAACAAGCGCTTTGCCGTGTGGGGCCTTTCATTCAAGCCAAAGACCGACGATATGCGCGAAGCACCGTCGGTGGTCATTATCAAGGAGCTGCTGGACCTGGGAGCCGAGGTCATGGCCTATGATCCTGCTGCAATGGCGAATGCAGAAAAGATATTCAAGGACAGGGTCCTCCTGTGCAAGGTCGGGTACCACTGCCTGAAAGACGCGGACGGCCTGCTGGTGGTCACCGAGTGGAACGAGTTCAGGCGGCCGGACTTCGAACGGATCAAGGGCCTGATGCGGACACCGGTGGTGTTCGACGGCCGAAACGTTTACGATCCGGCCAAAATGAAGGCCCTGGGCATGGAGTATTACGGAATCGGCAGGAAGGAGGCGGGCTGATGCACGTCCTGGTCACAGGCGGAGCAGGCTTCATAGGACACCATGTATGCATGGCCTTGCTTAGGCGGGGAGACAGGGTAACCTGTGTCGACAACTTCAATGATTTCTATGCCCCGGCCATAAAGGAAAACAATGTGGCACAACTCGAAAGAGAGGGCAAAGACCTGTTCAGTCTCAAGCGCTCCGACATTACCGATGAAAAGGCTGTCATGCGAATCATGGAGCAAGGGCGTTTCGATGCAGTAATACACCTTGCTGCATGGGCCGGTGTCAGGCCGAGTATAGAGAAACCCCTGTTGTACCAAGAGGTGAATGTCAGGGGTACTACAATCCTTCTCGAAGCATGCAGGAGATTCGGGCCCAAACGTTTCGTGTTCGCTTCTTCTTCAAGCGTTTACGGCAATCGAAAGAATGTCCCATTCAGGGAGACCGACAACGTGGACAACCCGATATCACCCTATGCGGCAACCAAAAAGGCAGGGGAGTTGATCTGTTATACCTATCATCATCTTCACCGGATGGATGTAACTTGCCTGCGGTATTTCACGGTGTACGGGCCGGGCCAACGACCGGAAATGGCAATCCACAAGTTTACAAGGCTCATTAAAAACGGCCGGCCTATTCCCATGTTCGGAGATGGTAAGACCAGCCGGGATTATACCTTTGTTGACGACATCGTGCAGGGAACCTTGTCCGCACTGGACAATGCAGGAGGATACAATATCTACAACCTCGGCAATTCCAGGACCATTGCACTCGAAGAACTCATTTCCTCCATCGCCCGCCTCCTTGGAAAAGAGCCGCACATCAAGGCCATGCCCATGCAGGCCGGAGATGTGGAGATGACGTTTGCCGATATATCCAAGGCTGCAAGGGACCTCGGATACAACCCTGACTTTCCCCTGGAAAAAGGCCTCAAGATATTTGTCGATTGGTTCAACGAGAACATGGCAAGCAAATAAGCAATGCCGTCCTTGAAGCGCCTTCACCGGGCAGAGATGCAGTTCTCAATAATTTTCCGGCTTCGCCTTTGAAGCAGCAAATGTGAAAATAATTTTTTACGCCCTACAATCCGGCAAAAGTGCGCCCCGGCCGTTCCAGGGCAAATTTTCAGTTATTCAATTTCGAATTGTTCCTCATAGCAAATTGCTCTGCCTTGCCGATTTGCAACGTACTTCAAAAAGTTCAGTGAAAAGAATGAGTTTCAGGAATCCACGGATCAAAGAAGGTAGTTTTCGAATAAACCTGCAGCACCCATGCCGCCGCCTATGCACATCGAGACCACGCCCCAGCGCTTCTTGTGATCCTTGAGCCAGTACAGCATCTGCGTGGCAAGTTTCGCTCCGGTCGCGCCAAGCGGGTGGCCAAGCGCGATTGCGCCGCCGTTGGGGTTCACCTTTTCAGGATCGAGCCCCTTGTTTTCGAGTTCCTTAACACAGTACACGGCCTGGCTGGCAAAAGCCTCGTTTATTTCCCAGCAATCGATATCCTTGTAGTCCAGGCCCAGCGGCTTTGCGACCTTTTCCATGAGCGCCGGAATCGCCAGGGCCGGACCTATTCCCATCAGCTTGGGATCAAACGCCACTACCCGGTATCCGTGCAACTTGCCCATGGGCTTCTTGCCCATTTTCTCGGCCTTTGCCCTGTCCATGACCAGAACGGCACCCGCCCCGTCGCTCATTTGAGAAGAGTTGCCGGCCGTAACAGTGCCCAGGCCTTCTTTCTTTGACTTTGGGTTTGCAAAGGCCGGCCTCAATTTGCCGAGACCCTCCATTGTAGAAGGCCTCGGGCCTTCGTCCACTTCGAAGAGGAACTCGACCTTGTTGCCCTTGCCATCGTACTTGTATGCCGGCAGGGGAACGATTTGTTCTTTGAAATACCCCTTCTCGTTCGCCTCGATCGCTTTCTGATTACTGCGCAGTGCGAATGCGTCCTGTTCCTCCCTGGTGATGCCGTACTTCATGGCCACGTTCTCCGCGGTCTCCCCCATGCTCACATAGGCCTGTGGGTATTCTTCGGCCAACTTGATGTTGGGTACGATCTTGTTACCGCCCATCGGCACCATTGTCATGGACTCGGTTCCGCCGCCGATACCTATGTCTATCATTCCGGCATTAATATCTGCACAAATCTCCCAGATCGCCTGCAGACCGGAGCAACAGTACCTGTTTATGGTCATCGCCGGTACGGATTCGGGAAAATCAGCCAAATGGACCGCAATCCTGGCCACGTTCATGCCCTGCTCGGCTTCAGGCATGGCGCACCCGAAGATAACATCCTCCACGTCTTTTGGATCGACACCTGCACGTTTTACGACTTCCTTGAGCACGGTTGCGGCCATGTCGTCGGGCCTGGTATGTATCAGGCTGCCGCGTTTCGCCTTTCCGACCGCTGTCCGGCATGCAGCAACAATTACGGGATCTCCCATGGTTTCCCTCCGTTTCTTGGAAAGCCCCGGCTAGTTCCGCAAGGGCTTGTTGTTCAAGAGCATGTATTGAATCCGTTCCTTTGTCTTTTCTTCTCCCAGCAGGCTCATGAATGCCTCGCGCTCCAGGTCAAGCAGCTCCTGTTCGCTGATCAACTGCCCTTCATACCTGGTTCCACCGGTTATGACATGGGCCAACTTGGTTGCAATGAACTGATCGTATTCGGTTGCCCAACCGGAGTTCTTCATGCCGTCGACTGCAATCATGAACGCGGCCTTTGCGCTTTCTCCTGCAGCAGGAATATCGTTGCGTGGTCTACCGGGTTCGAAACCGGCGGCCGCCATTCCAAGGGCCACCTCTTTTGCTCTTTTCATGACGTGATCCTTGTTTGGAACCATGATATCCGTCTTTCGAAGATATCCAAGCTCCTGGCCTTCGATGAATCCCATTCCAACCTTTGCGGTTGCAATATTCTCAAAGGCGACCTTGTACACAGACAGCAAGGGCACCTGTGCTCCGTCAGGCAATCCCTCGGTCATCCTTACGGCCAGCTCCTTGCAGCCTCCGCCTGCAGGTATCACACCAACTCCGACCTCGACGAGCCCTATGTACGTCTCGGCTGCTCCCACTACCTTTTGACCGTGCATGGTCATTTCGCAGCCTCCGCCCAGGGCCATGCCGACCGGAGCAGTCACTATGGGCCGCTTGCAATACTTCATCCTCATGTTTGCCTGCTGGAAATCGTTTACCAGCTTCTCGACTTCATCGACCTGGTTATTGTTGATTGCCATCAATATCATGAAAATGTTTGCGCCGACCGAAAAGTTTTCCGCATGGTTGGAAACTATCCCGGCCTCGAACTTTCCTTGTTCCAGCAGTTCAACGAGCTTGTTCTGCATTTCAATGGTATCGTTGTCCACTGCATTCATCTTGGTATGGAATTCAAGACATGCACATCCGTCTCCAATGTCCCAAATAGTGCCTCCATCGTTGTGGGCGACTTTCTTCTCTTTGCCCAACTCGGGCAGCATTATTACTCGCTCATCTCCAGGGATTTCCACATACTTGTGATTCGCAATATCGTACTGGTATTTCTTGTTGCCTTCCTGCTTGTAGAAACTCTTGTTGCCCTTTTCAAGCATTGTTTTTACAGCGACCGGAACCGGGCGGCCTTCCTTCTCCAACCGTTCAACTACATATTCCAGGCCAAGAGCATCCCAGGTTTCGAACGGCCCCAGCTTGAAGTTGAAACCCCACTTCATGCCGTTGTCGACTTCAATGACCATGTCTGCGATCTCAGGCACCCTGTTGGCAGAGTACACCAAAGACTCGGACACCATCTTCCAGGCGAAGGATGCAGCCTTGTCATCTCCTTCAACCAAGGTCTTGATCTGTTTCGCAGGGTCTGATTTGGCCTTCATGGCTGCAGCCACGGACTCATATTCGAATTTTTGGACCGGCACATATTCCATTGTCTTCCAGTCGAGCACGAGCCTTTCCTTGTTAGGACCCCTCTTGTAGAAACCGGCCCTTGTCTTGTTGCCAAGAGCGCCTTTTTCCACCAATTTTTTGAGCATTTCAGGAGGAGCGACCACGTCCCGGGCCTCGTCGTCAGGGCAATTTTCGACAATAGTGTCAGCAACGTGCACCAATGTGTCCAGGCCCACGAGATCGGCGGTTTTGAACGATGCTGTTTTCGGCCTTCCCATGGGCTTGCCTGCTATGGCGTCCACTTCGTCGATTCTCATGTCCATGTCCTGCATGAGCCTCATTGTACACATCATGCCGTGAACGCCGATTCGGTTGGCCACGAAGTTCGGCGTATCCTTACCCCAGATGACGCCCTTGCCCAGTCTTTCGGAACAGAATTCCGCCATGAACCCGGACAAGCCGGGATCGCACAACGGGTGGGGTACTATCTCCAGGAGCTTCATGAAACGTACCGGGTTGAAGAAATGCGTGCCCATGAAGTGCTTCTTCAATGAATCAGAGCAATCCTCGCTCATCTTGACTATTGAAAGTCCCGAGGTGTTGGTGCTCACTATGCTGTCCGGGTTCCTGTACTTGTCGACGTTGGCCAACACCTGCTTCTTTATGTCCAGTCGTTCCACAACGACCTCGATGATCCAGTCGCAGTCAGCGATCTTTTCGAAATCATCATCGAAATTTCCGATCGTAATCCTGTCTACGATCTTCTTGGAAAAAAGCGCGGACGCCGGAGGCTTCCATTTCAGTGCAGCCTTCAACGACTGGTTTCCGAGCTTGTTTCTCACAGAAGGATCCGTGTCCTTCCTCTTTTTCTCGCTCTCGGAAAGCATGTTGTCAAAGGGAACAATGTCCAACATGAGCACGTCGAGCCCGCATCCTGCAAGGTGTCCAGCTATTGCCATGCCCATTACACCCGAACCGAGCACAGCAGCCTTCTTTATCTCTCCAGCCATCCTATGAAACCTCCCTCTTCGGTTTTACGGCATTCAGGTGTTTGCCCGGTTTCATGACCCGGGACAAGAAAAACGCCGCAACCCAATCGTTCACAGTTCAAGTTCGATATGGCGTAAGTGCAGCACACGACCAAGGTATCTAGCCTTTTTCGGCGCACCGTGTCAAGACTCTTTGAACACAAGTACGATAGAAAATGTATCTCCTTGATATATATCATTTTTTCAATGAACAATGGTTCGCCGATTGACATGTTTTCAGCCAACAAGTAGGTTATGTAAACATGACTTACTCCAAGGCCCTGATTACAGCTCTTTGTGCCTTGTTGGCGGCCGTAGTCTTGTACAAGTTTTCATGTCCGGACCGAAAAGACCTTTCAGATGAAGAGATGATCCGGCAGATCCTGGACAAGGCGCAAGTCTATGCTGGTGACAGGGACCGGGAAGGGCTCTTGTCCCTGGTGGCCGACGATTACAGCGATGACCAGGGAATGAAAAAAAATGATCTGTCCAGATTGATCGCATTCTGGTTCCTGCGCTCCAAGAGCATAGGAGTGCATTTCATGCACACTTCGATCAAGGTTACAGGAAACAATGCAAGAGTGGATACGCAGGCCGTGCTGACACGTGGAACCGGGGCCCTGGGCTCGGTTATTCCCACGGACGCCTCGGTGTACGACCTGCAAATACAACTGGAACGGCGTGACAAACAATGGAAAGTGGTATCTCACAGGAGAGCGCGGGTGCGATAAAAAGAGAGCCCGGATAAACAGGAATCATCGGTTTTTTTGACCGCCGGTATTGGGCATGTTTTCTTTCCTTTTCCCGATCTTGGATTCCTCTCCCCTGAGCAGCCGGGACATATTCGCCCTGTGTCTTGCCATGACCATGAGAAACATGACCAACACCATAATTGTCTTTGGAAGCTCGGGCATGGAAAAAGGTGCGGATGCAACCAAGACCTGTGTTACAGCCATGACAGTAGCCCCGGTCATCGAGCCCAGGGATACGTATCTGGTGATAAACACCATAATCAAGAAAGCAATACCGCCTGCCGCCAAGGGTAACGGCACAAGAGCCAAGGCTCCGCCCGCGCTGGTGGCGACACCCTTGCCACCCCTGAACCTGAGCCAAACAGGAAAGTTGTGACCCAGCACTGCAAGCACTGCCGCTGAAACCGCTGCAAGAGTACCGCCGCCTGAAAAATGCATGCAAATCATGACCGGTCCGTACCCTTTTAAAAAATCCAGGACAAAGGCGGCAATGCCCCAACCGGTTCCACAGGTTCTAAGCACATTGGTGGCACCGATGTTGCCGCTCCCTGCTTTCCTGACATCTACGCCTGCCAGCTTGCCCAGCAACAGGCCGAAGGGTACTGATCCCAACAGATAGGCTGTTACAAGTACGGGTACGACCGGCAAAGCTCCATACATGAAAAGGAAGAATAACAGACAAATACATTGTCAGCCATTATTTTTCATGTTGCAAAACCACGTGACCTTGGGCATATTCGTTGCCCATGAAATACGGTCTTCACAGGGTGCGTATGATAACGCACATTCATACCAATGCTTCGAACGGCCCGGCTTCCGAGATAGATCCGGTGATCGCAGATGCCTTGCGAAGCATATTCGGCCAAGACCACAAGCCGGAATGGAAGGAGTGCTACACAAAGGTCCGACGCCTGGCAAGGCTGTTGAACGATCCCTGGACAGAGCCCAGGATAGGAATAATAACCGTAACGGATCACCTGAATCAAAAAAGCCATACACTGCAAAAAGACGCCCTGAAATTGGCTGCTGCAAACCCGCGCCTGGCCATTTGCGGAGAAATCAGTTGTGTGGACATCGACCTTGACGGGAAATACAGGAGGTCTCCCGAGGTGCTGGTATATGGCAGACCTGAACCGGTCCCTGGTCCGTTCGGTCCTTACTTCGGCTTATCTCAAGACATGTTGGATGACATGTTCCAAAGGTGCAGGGCCCCGGGCATGCAGGAATTACAGACCGGGAAAGTTTTGGACTATTGTGAAAACAACGGACTGGCTTATGCGCTCGCCCACCCTCTCGATGGGCAGGAACTGTCCCTGGAACCGATACTGGGCCTGGTTTCCAGGTCCAAGTTCGTAGAAGTGGTAAACGGGGGCTTTCCTGCATCCACTTCAAAGTACCTGGACGGCTTTCTACGTTTTCAGGTGAGACTTGCCCAGGGTTGGCGCATTCCGGATGACATGATCACACGGTTTCCCTTGGCAGGCCGCCTTGTTGGCAAAATCATCAGGGAAAATCGAAATCCGCCTCATCCATGGGGAGGTTCGGATGCACACAGCCATAATTTCAGCCGCGTGGTAATTGTCTTCCGCACCCAAAGCCTGCAGCCGACCGCCGGAGACTTGTTCAAAACCATGATTGATTATTCCACGACAGAACTCATGGATGACGAAATATTCAAGATCGAGGGCAGGCCGGGAAGTTCCATCTCCGTGTTGGACGATGTCCTAAGAATCGTGGCCAGGAATATCTGGGAGGGGCGCAGGAAATATTTCCGTATTCCAACCAAAACCTTGGCCCTGATGACCGAGACCAGGCGCGTGGTGGCACAAGAATTGGGCAAACGTGCAAGGCGTAGGGCCGAACTTCTGCGGTATGCTCAAAAAGAGCTTCCATTGTCCAGAATCCTGGCCTCCATGATACCGCCCACAAAAGAAAATGCGGATGAATCCGGTGGATACGAAGCAAGTCGCTTTGTTGACGGCCGGATGTGATTTACACCTATACTGTAAATAAAAAGGGACTTTTTGTTTCTTTGTTTTTCCTTGATTTCTTTGTTTATTTACTTAATGTGACAGCATAACTTTTATTTATTGACATTTCCCTTTTTCTGTTTTATTGTATAATTACAAGAGGGGCGGAAAGCGGATACGCGAGGCGGTACGATGCTAGAGGTTCGAAGTCCCATGAAATCAGAAAACCGTAATATTTTGAAATCCAATACGAAATCTCACGACAGACCAAAGAAAATAGGGGTCAGGTTCAAGAACATCGAAACACTGGCAAGTGCCTTGAACAATGGATTGAAAGATGGATATTTTACCGTGTACAACGCCGAGGCGCTGCCCCTGGGCAGGAAAGTGGAACTCCTCATTTCGTTGCCCGGTTGCTTGAGACTCCTTGAAGTACCGGCAATCGTGGAATCCAGTAAATCACCTGTTTTGGGGAGAGCCCCTGGGAGTATGAAACTTCGACTGGCAGGTGACGGCACCCGGCTTCCAAAAGTTCTGGATAGGTTCATGAAAACCTGCAAGGGTAAAAAATGCTCTTCTGCACCGCCGGGAGAACCCATGCCTTGCGATTTGCTCGAAGATTTCAATGCCCGGGCAAAACAAGGGCAGGAACAGCCGGTTCAACGAGACGAATCCCCAAAAAATACAAACATTATAAACCGTACCGTAAACCGTAAGGTAAATCATAACGGAACGAATGCAAACATATTTGCTCAAAGCACCAACAATGGCAACAAGAACCCGGGAACAGGCAGAAAACGGCGAACATCAATAATGAATATCCTGTCTTCACTAGGTGCTCATACAAATAGGGACAAAAAGAAAACAACCCTTACAGGTGCCCAGGTTATGAAGAGAAAGAGAAAATTGACCGGTAGTAAGCGGGAAAAGGCCACAGCCCTTGTCGAAGAGGCAGGTAAGCTCTTGAATGCCGGTAACAAGGCCAAGGCATTGAGTCTCCTGCGGGTTGCAGTTGCCTTTGATCCGACCAATATGAGGGCAAAGGCATTACTCAAGTACGCGGAAAAGTGACACCGGCTTAAGCGGTCCGCACTCTTTTCAAAATTTTCATGCCATGTGTTTCGGCGGGATGCCGAAGATACCATCGGCAAAGTACCCATGGCTTTGTAAAAAGCCGGAGAGAGGACCAATGTACCGGCTTTTTTT
>JAADFL010000009.1 GCA_013152945.1 Deltaproteobacteria bacterium
AAATGGGAAACGAGCGTGTCACCGTTCAGAACATCGAGGTTGCCAAGGTGATCTTGGAGGATAACCTCCTCTTGCTTAAGGGAGCCGTTCCTGGCGGCAAGAATGGGATTGTCGAAATACGGCCTGCCGTAAAGGGCACCTGATAAATAGACAAAAACGCTTCAAGACAAATCATGATTTATTGTTTGCCAATTTTAGCCGGATATGTTAGGAACGCGCCTCTGTAATCGTGACAACCGGTTTGCCCGGTCGTTGATTGTAAATGGAGGCTCAAATGAACAAAGCACCACTGGCATTGGTCAATGAGAAATTCGGTAACAAGAAAACCCTGGTCGACAAAGTGGCGACACTATTGCAAAGGCCAAGCAGTGAGACCAGAGAACAATTCAAGGCACGACTTTCCCGCCTTCCCAATTTGAAATTGCTCAGGCTCTATAATGCAGAGACCATGGCAAAAGAGAAATTCGGCGGAAGATCCAAACTCGTAGATGCAGTCTACACACTTGCCAGGTCATCCGGCAAAGTCGACAAACCTTACAAAAATAAACTTGCCACCTACACAACACCAAGGCTTCTGGATCTGCATCGCCGCTTATCCAAAAGGACCAAGAAATAAATATACCCTGAACAACAATCCCGTTTACCGTCTTTTTCCTTTTTTGGCCGTCGGAAAGGAAATTTTTAAACAGAACCGTGTTTGCACGTTTCACTTGGCTTGGTATTTCCCTCCAGGCATACTCTTGAAGACCCCCAGGCCTGCGACAAAAGCCGCCGCAAGATACAATGAAGCCTGAAGTCCTTTACCTACCAATAATTCACCAACGCCGAACAATGTTCCGTACAGCGCTGCTATTGACAATGCCCATGACCATAGGTCCCCGCCGATTCCCATGATCTCTTCACCAGGTCCGGCAATTGCCGCAATCCTGCTCCAACCCACTGATCCGGGCCTAACCTTCCTGTAGAACCCGAGCAACACGTCATCCGGCACAGGTGTGGTCGCAAAAGTAACCACGAGCCAGCACAAGGTCGAGAAACCTGCAGTAAGAGAAAGCCGTTCCGGGTAGCTCATATTTGGCGCTGCCAGGGCAAGAGCAAGCGTTGCAGCCGAAGAAGAAATCCATGATGTTATCTCCGACCAGGCATTTACGCGCCACCAGAGCCATCTCGCGATATAGACTCCTCCGACCCCGGCCGTTAGCTGCCAGAGCAACTTCCATGCCCCGGAAATAGACTGCATGAGGAGGGCTGTTGACAATCCGGCAACCATCAACAATATACTTACGACTCTGGCTGCTTTCACATAGTCTCCTTCATCCAAGCCAGGCCGCAAAAACCTTTTGTAAAAATCGTTCACCAGGTAGGAAGCACCCCAGTTCAAATGGGTATCGATTGTAGACATGAAGGCTGCAAAAAAAGACGCCACCATGAGGCCCCTGAACCCTGCAGGCATGCAATCTTTTATCATGACGGCGTAACCCAACTCGGGGTCGGCCTTGAACCAGGATGTTCCTCCATATGCGACAATCGATGCCAAACCGACCAATATCCACGGCCAGGGACGAAGCGTGTAGTGTGCGATGGCGAACCACAATGTTCCCAGCCTGGCATGACCTTCATCTTTAGCTGCGAGCATACGCTGGGCAATGTATCCTCCGCCGTCGACCCCCTTACTGGTCCACCATCCCACGGACAGGTAGATGAGAAATGCAACGAAAAGACCAGTCCCGGGTTTCGGCACAAGCGACAAGGTATCCGCACCCGGGTTGCATGCCAATACCTTGTCCGTCAAAGCCTTCAGTCCACCAACCTTGTGTATTGCAAAAACGGCCAAGGCCACAGAACCGGTCATTGCCATTATGAATTGCACCAGGTCGGTCACTACCACGCCCCAAAACCCTGACATGACCGTGTATATCAAGGCAACAACAAGGCACAGTCCCAAGGCCGGCAGCTTCGGGAACGAAAATAATGCTCCCAGCACTTTTGACATGGCCAGCATCACCCAACCCATGATTATCGCATTCATCAAGACGCCTTCGTATACCGCCCTGAAGCCACGCAATACTGATGCAGGCCGGCCGAAATAACGGATCTCGATAAACTCCAGGTCTGTTACCGTGCCGATTCTCCGCCATAACTTTGCAAACAAGAAAGCTGCAAGCAAATGCGCCAGTGCCAGGTTCCACCAGAGCCAATTTCCCGCGATTCCATCCTGGGCCACAAGGCCCGATACTGCCAGGGGAGTATCTGCCGCAAATGTAGTAGCTACCATGGACGTGCCAAGGAGCCACCAGGATAAATTTCTGTCTGACACGAAAAAAGATGCAGTGGACCTGCCGGCCCTCTTGGAAAGCCAAAAGCCTGCGGCCAGTGCAAATACGCCGTATAGGAATACAATGCTCCAATCCAAAAAATTCATGCTCATCGCAGATAACCTATCTTCCCAGTAAATCCGCCACCGGCCCGGCCAGGGCACGTGCCAGCAGTTCATGCCCCTTCGGATTCGGGTGATTGGGATCTTCCCTGGACAATGCGACAGACTCTGCTCCATCATCTACATATGCAAGCCTCAAGTCCGCCACCTTTATGTCCAGCCTGTTGCAAAGGCCCCTGACGTAGTCCAAGACCCGATCGTTGTACAGGCAATAATGTCTCCATCGACTCGAGTCCACGCCGGGATCGCCGCATCTTGCCGGGTTCCTGTGCCTGCGTACAACAACAGGAAGGAGAGCTACCAGCAAGGCCGTCCCTCTTTTACCTGCTTCCGCCTTCAACTTCTTCAAGGCTTTTACCGCCCTCATCCTTACCGTATCATTGAATGTATCCCTCAAAATCCTCGGATCATCCGTTAAAAAACCAAGCAGCCTGAAATTTATCCAATCATAGAGGTAACTGCTCCTGCTGAGTCTTTCATGAAGCCATAGAGGAAGCCAAATCTCCCCGGGCATCAGGCTGTAATCCGGAACCACGCCTACCACTACATTATTCACCACCACGATTCGCTGGGTCTCCAGGTCATTGGAAAAGCAGCCGTACACAACGACGTCGGGCGAATATTGCACGAGCCGGTGCGAGTACATAGCCACTGCCTGAACAATGTCATAGCCTGGTGTGCCTGCATTGATCACTTCGACAGGTTTTGAGAGCCTGCGTTCCAAAAGGCTTCGCAACCTTGCCGGATAGGCTTCATTTCCGGGCACTCCCTCGCCATAGGTAACCGAATCTCCTATCACTGCGATTCGATATATGCCGGGACGTTTCTTCCTCACCGGGCAGGTGCCCCGGAACCCTTGGTTACACACAGGATCCGTTCCGCCCCTGGGCCTGTTAATAAATTCCATATCCGGCTCCGGGGTGGGTACTAAATCCGTATTTCTCCAGACCTGGCGATGTCCAGGGGGTAAGGTGAAGACAAGCCTGAAACATAATTCCAGGACCAGCAATAGGAAGACAGAAGAACCGATGACCAGCACAGCATCGAGCAAGACCCTGCCGACGAGCTTTTTGCGTCCTTTTCTATCCATGGCCGGCCATGATAGTTGGACAGAGCATACCTGGTCAATTTTTACCTAAATACTATTTCGAACTCTTGTGGGAACAACCATGGGGACTTGAATGCTCTGTCTCCCGTTTTCTGAAACAAGGTAAAATGATGATTGTAAAAAACCACATATTCCGGGGCAATCGGTCATTGCCGCCTGAACCGTCTTATGCTATCAAAATAACAATTTGAAGTGTGATCCGAGAGAGCTAAACAAACAGGAGAGGAGCCAGGAATCATAAATGGGCAAACGCGAACATGAAAGACTTAAGCGCCAAGCAGAGCTGCATCAACGCCTTGCAGGGCTTTACAAGGAAAGGTACGAGCCCTTGACCAGCCGCCTGTTTCACTCTTTCTGGAACAAGGAAATGCTTGCAATGCTAAAGGGCAGACCGTTGGGCGTAACATTGGACTTGGCGTGCGGTACAGGTATCCTTGCACGGGATCTGTTAGGGGCTGTGCCTATCGTCGGGCTGGATTTGAGCCGCAAGATGCTGATACAAGCATCGGGGTACGACCTTCGCATAATTGGAGACATGGGCTCATTGCCGTTTTTATCGAACAGCTTTGATACCGTCTTTGCCCGTGGCGCGCTGCACCACAGCGCGGATATCATGACTGCCCTGTGCGAGGCACGGCGTGTGCTGCGGCCTGGTGGAAGACTCGTAGCAGCAGAACCACGGGGTGATTTTTGGCTGGTCCGGGCCGCTAGGCATATAATGCAAAGCCTGCTTTGCAAGGATTTCGACGAACAAGACCCGAGTTTCCGCAAAGCAGAGCTTCATGGCATGCTCAAGGCCGCAGGTATGCGTCTTTTGGCAATACAGGGATTCGGGTACGCTGCGTACGCCTTTGCAGGCTTTCCGGACAAGTTTGATCCCTTGAGCAGGGTCCCGGCCGCAAAATTTTTGACCCGCTGCCTTATTGCCATGGACCGCCAGCTTTGCAGAATCCCGGTGATAGAGGGAATCGGTCTGGGTATACTTTTTCTGGCAGTCAAGGAATAGGCCCCGGTTCAGGAAGATTGTCGTTCTCGTCTTCCTGGCCGAAATTAAAGGATACACTCTCTCCATTTTGAGCATTCGACAGGACAACGGCCATGTTCACGTTTTCACCGGTCGGAACGGCGTACCTTGATGATTGTCAATCTGAAAATCATGATCAGTGTCCAGGTCGGCACCAGCGTGCAATCGGCACTGCAATCCACGCATGGCTGTCATGAACAGTTTTTCATTACGGTCATTGGTCCAGTAGTCTCTTTTCTCCTTCCAGCTTTCGTATCCAGCCGACCGACTGGGTCACCTCCAGGACTCCAAGGTAATCCCCTTCGTCGTTTTTGACCGGGAAGTAACGTATTAGTATCGTATCACCTCCCATATCGATCCAGAACTCGGCCTTGTCCAATGTGCCGGACTTGAATCCACTGACTATCTGTTTGACCTTGTCCACGCTCTTTTGGGGATGACACATCTCAACTTTGCGACCTATGACCGAACGTGTCCTGACGAATATCTTTTCCTTGTCCAGCCTGTTGAAGTAGGTGACCGTGTCTTCGGCATCCACGAATGTAACCTCCACGGGAAGTGTTTCCATTATGGCGTGTATCTGGTCGTACGACAGCTTGTCAATCAAGCGCATGCCCTGCCCGCCTGACTCCACTTCTTCCAGCATATTGGAATACTTCTTCTCGAACTCATGTCCGTATGTGCCCTTGTCAAGGTCTACAAACGACTCTATTAGGTATCGGGCATCATCCGGTGAGAAGATGTTTCGTCCCATGGCATAAAGTACATCGTTTTCCTTCCAGATATGCTCGGCCCTTATCTTCATGTATTCAAGTCCCTCTTTTTTCATGGAATCAACTTGCTCACCGGACAACTTTTTAAAAGATGCCAGGATCTCGAAGAATCGTGCCAAAAGCTCGCGCTCCATTTTATGCTCATTGATCATAACGCCTATCGGGCCGCCCTCCCTCGGGATCCCCTTCTTCTCCATGAGCGGAAACAGGTAATCCTCCTCTTTTCGGTTATGTATCTTGTCGCCGAAAGTTGCCAGGAAATCCACGGCCCTGCCGAGTCTCCTGGATGGATGAGCCCCGGGCTCCAGGGCCTCAAGTTCCTTCTTCAGCACGTCTATCGCCCGTTCTATCATCTCATGCTCCGCCACAAGGTACTGGTCCCATGTTTGTTTCATATCTTTCTCCTTTGCTATTTGCCTCCGGCTTGTACGCGTTCCTAGGTCCTGCTCGAACGAAAAACGAGTCTAATGGATGGATTTTCAAATGTCTACAATTGTGAGCGGGCGGACATGAGTATTTCAACGCCAGGTATTCGCCGCTATTTGCCAACTTTACAAGTATAACCATTCCCGCCCGGATTCCTTGCCCCTGCAGTTCTCCTCTGCTAATTAATGCAAGGATTTGAAATCGTAATGAACAAGAAGTACCCGGATAGCGTTTCTTGTTAAGCACCGTTGAACCAGGAGGCATTCGTTACTCATGGATCTGCTCTCCTCTGATTTCGAATTGCTGAATGCTTTTAGAAGAGGCGATGAATCCGCCATGGCCCTGGTATATCACTCATACGTGGACATTGTTTGGACCACCGTGCGCAGGGCAGGTATTATTGAACCGGATCTCCAGGCCGATGTAGTACAGGAGACTTTTCTCAAGGCTTTCCTGCCCGGGACAAGGGCTGCTTATGATTCCAGCCGTGAGTTCAAACCATACATATGCGGCATTGCCAGGAATCTGGCCGTTGACATGGCCAGGAGGGCCGGGACCAAGGCAAAGATGGAGCATAACCTTTTGAAAGAGAACGGCATTGATCATTCAAACCTGAAGGAGGAACCCGAAGATCTTGTCCATCACCATAGGCTGAAAGAGCTGGTGAATTCGTACATTGATTCCGTTTCGCCAGAACTCAAGCGATTTTGGATGTTGAGATACAAGGAAGAATTGCCACAAGCGGACGTGGCAGCCCACATGGGTATTACCAGGCGGCGTGTTCGGACCCTTGAGAGGAGATTGCATAAAGGCCTTAAACGCTTCCTGTTTTCAAAGGGTGTGCATTACCTTGAGAAACTTTAAAAAAAGAACGGCCACAAGCAAGGTTCCCTGCGTATTGTCAAATAGGTAGATAATTTGGTGCAGTCTTGATAATTACGGAGGTGATAGCATGTATATCAAGCGTTCCAAGCTAATGGTGCTGGGTACCTTTTCAGTTCTGGCCATGATCCTTTTCTCGTGCGGCGGCAAGGACGATTCCTCAAAGGATAAGTGTAACACGGACACGGATTGTGCATCAGGCCACAAATGTAACGAGGGCACGTGTATGAGCTATGAGGGAGGGGGATTTCTTTGTTCCAACTCCAACCCCTGTCCGAAAGGCCAGTTCTGCTTCAACGGCCTGTGTGCCATTGGTTGTACGACCGATGACAACTGTGCAAACAATCAGTATTGCGACACCGAGTGGGAACACATGTGTGTAAACAAAGAAGTCCATACCTGCCCTGATACGCCATGTGCGTCGAACCAGGAATGTATAAAAGGTCTATGCTCGGCCAAGGCAGAATCTGAAAAATGCACTCCCCGGCCGGATGGAAAGGATGGATGTGACAAGTATTCCATCTGTATTGACAAATCCGATGCCGACGCAAAAGAGCAGGACTTATCCTGCGTCAGCTTTCCGCCTTGTCCACAGGATGGAGCGTGCCCGGTTGGGACGGTAGGTGCCGTGTGCAACGAGGGCTACATACCGAATAAAGCCAGGATATGCCTTACAGGTCTGTGCAAGAGCGAGGACAACTGCCCCTCGGGTTTCAATTGCATAACACCGCAAGGAAGCCAACTCGGCATGTGTGGGAGCGGCGCATTCGGATCACCCTGCCTGTCATCCTCCGACTGCCAGGATGGATTGTCCTGCCTCGGGGCTATAACAGGTGTGCCCGGATTCTGTATGCCCGGAGGAGGTGGAGGCAACGATTGCATAGACGCCGGAGGCGCCTGTGTGGACCCCATGAAAGGTTGCCCCGACGGGACTGTTCCGGACGGAACAAAATCTTGTAGTTCAATGGGCGAAATTTGCTGTATGAAATCTTGAAAGCTGTGTTAAAATTATTATCTGGATGACTTTTCTGCATTTCGGTAACAGGGGAGGTAATCAGGCTTGAACAGGCGGGAACGCATTGTACTGGATAGGCTTCTTTCACAGCGGATGGGCCTGGCCGTTACGGAAAAAGAAGAAATATGGTCCAAAATCAAAGCAGGAGTGAAGAAGGCCGATGAACCGGAAAAGCAACACCGTTTAATTCGTTATTTTGCCTGGAGTGTCCCTACATTTGCTGCTGCCGTTCTGGTCATCTTTCTTGCAATACCTTCCAATGAACAAAATAGTCACGGCTCATTTTCCAGCAAAGGAGGAATACCTGCCAAAAGTTCATTAGCTGTTGCTTGCCTTTCCGGGGATTCAGATGTCAATCGTCCTGATCCGTTGTCCAAGAATCTGAAATGTCATATAGGCGACCGCCTGGTGTTCGAGGTGGTAGGTCAGCCGAAAAAGGAATGGTTTGCGGCGGCGGCTATCGGCGAAGGCCGGGATGTGGTCCTATATTTTCCATCAGTACACAGGGGGCCGGTCAAGGCGAAGGCATCCATCCTGGTTCGGGCTGCCGTTTTGCTTGGAGAAGAGCACAGTTCGAATAGTTACAGAGTGGTTGGAGCCTTCATGGACCATCCACCCACAATAGAAGAGTGGCAGGCGGATATAATACCAAAACAAGGAAACGGTTTTTCCGGCCTGCGTCTTGTTTCAAGGCTTGAGATAGTAAGATGAAGTCAGCCTTATTTGTAGTAATAGCCTTTATAAGCCTCGTTCCGCGTGTAAACGCAAGCACGGCGATATTCTCGCTCCATGTAGGAGTCAACACTCCTCCCGTTGACTCGGCTCTGGAGAAACTTGAGTTTGCAGATGACGACGCTGTCCGCTTTGAGCGATTCTTGTCGGCCTTTTCAACTAAAAGTGTACTCGCAACAATGCCTGACAAGAGAACTCAACAGTTGTTTCCAGGCGTGGCGGCACAAGCTATAGTACCGTCCAGAGATAATATCGAGACGGCTCTAAAAGAAATCTCATCCGAAATAACCAGTGCCAAACAGGCCGGAAATCGTACTATATTCTACTTTACTTACTCGGGACACGGCGTTCCCGGTCAAGGAAAGAAAGCGGTTCTTGCGCTGCTGGGCTCGACCGTGGATGAAGAATGGCTCAAGGAGCATGTTTTCTCCATGCCGGCCGACCTGGTGCATGTGTTCATAGATGCTTGCCGGGCAGAGGAAGTCGTTCTGGAAAGAGGCGAGGAGTCGAACATAAAGAGTGCGAGGCCTGTAGAAATGTCTGCGGAAGACACGGCGATCCTTACCGAGAAACCAAGTCCAAGAAAAAACCCGGTCGTCGGCCTGTTCATGTCCGGTGCAGCCGGTGCAAATGCTCACGAGTGGTCTGCCCTGGAAATGGGAGTCTTCACCTTCGAGGTATTAAGCGGCCTTTCAGGCCCGGCGGATGTAAATCAGGACAATGTCATAACGTATACCGAGCTTGCCGCCTTCCTGGCATCTGCGAACCAAGGAGTCAAGGAAGCTAAGGCCATGGTGGCTCTGCGATACTCTCCGCCTTTCATGAATAGGAATGCACCATTATTGGATCGTTCTTGGCTTCATGACGACTTCGCTCTTCTTCGCGGTCGGTCTGCCCGGGCATGCCGGTTCGTACTGGAAGGAGAGGGAGGAATTGCTCTTTACCAATGGAGGCCTGAGCCGGGCTGGCCCTTCTGGGTCATGCTTCCAAAAGATGGAGCCTTATGGCTTCGCTGCGGCCACAAGGAGGCGAAAATAGAATTGGGCCGGGGTGAGGTCGTAAAATTGGAGAACTTGGCCTTTGCCGGGCCTTCTACTATTACATCTCGCGGGGGTGCCGCTACAGCCTTGCGTAAAGGCCTGTTCCTGACTCCGTTCGGTCCCGAATACTACCTGGGCTGGATCGAAGGAAGAGGTGAATTACCGGTAGTGCTTCCTGCTTCCCGCTTAAAGGGCCCTGTCCCCGTAACGCAAGAACCGATATGGCCTTCAGTGCTTTGCCTGGCCACGGCCGGGGCTTCCTTTGCAGCTTCGCTTGTATTCGGTGGAATGGCGATAAAAGCCGGTATGGATTATGATGCTACAAATCTCGAAAGGCCTGCCCAAGAGGCCAGGAATAGAATGAACTTGTATACCGGGTTGGCAGCAGGCACTGCCGTTACAGGCGCGATATTGTTCGGAGTGGCTTGGATACTTTTGCCGTCAGACCAACCGGTGGCACTCTCTTTGGGCGCCTATCCTGGTGACAATACGACATTGTCCGTGAACATGTATTTCGCCTGGTAGTTTGTTGCCGGTTTGCCGACTACGGAGCCGATGTATGCACAGAAAAAACAATAACAAGACGATGGTTTTTCAATTCACTTGACGAAGATGGAATTTCATTACTGCGAAATACTGTCTTTCGGATCACTCAAGGAGAACTTAAATATCTGTACCTGGGACGAAATCCGGGAAATCGGCTGAGTAAAATTATCAACATCCACTTCCATGGCGAGCGGGTTTGAACTTTGCAAATCAGCATTTCAGGAACAATCCACAAGTCGAATAATTTCTCACAAACCTCTGATTGACATGCAACATGTATCACAATTATCCTTGCCTTGTTAAGGAGAGACACCTTACATGGAGGATGTTGTCATGCCATATTGCCCAAAATGTGGAGCAGAGTACAGGGAAGGTATAAAAGTCTGCGCCGATTGTAATGTCGAACTTGTCGATACAATGCCGGACTTCGAGGTGGACAAGCGTAACTTCATCGAGTTCTATACATGTTTCGATGCGCTGGAGTTAGGGAGAATCAGCGAGATACTATCGGAAAAAGGTATCAAGACCCTGATCAGGGATTTGAGGAGTTCCGCATTTCCGACCGACATAGGGGAGACCGCGGAAAAAAGGCTGTCTGTTCCCGAAGAAGATCTCGAAGAGGCTGTCAAGCTCGTGAAAACAGCGATCGTGGACGGTGAAATCTCACCTGACGGCCATTTCATGAACTAGAGTCGCTACAACCAGGATTCTCCGCCTCACGCCTACGAAAGGGCCTGCACAGGGTCCAGGCCTGCGGCCTTTCTCGCAGGAACCAGTGCACCGATGCAGGTGCTGAAAAGCGAAAGCCCGATCCCGGCCAATACCAGCCACGCGGGGAAAGAGAATATACTCTTTGGAAACATGGGTAGATTTCCCAAAACAGCGGAAGCCGCCGAATCACAAGCCATGGACGCAAGCCAGGCAAGGAGCAATCCGAATATTCCTGAAAACAGGCCTATGGTCCCTGCTTCAAAAAGGATTGTCAGAGTGATGTCTCTCCTTGTGGCGCCAATGGCTCGAAGAAGCCCCAATTCCACTTTTCTTTCCGAGACCTGTAATGAGAGAACCAGGGCGGTTACCAGGGCGGCCACAATGAGAATGACGAACCCGACCAGGGACAACAAGGCGGTAGTGCCGAGCACCGCGGTTTCGATCTTCTCCGCCAGGTCCTTTGAATCGGAGGTAACCTTGAGGCCCAAATCCTGTGCCTCTTTTTGCACCCGTCTCGCATACGCAGGTGAGTAAAGTTCGAGTATTGCCGATGAATAGCTTTGTGCCGCTTCCCTTCCCGCATATTTCCTGTTCATCGCCTTTACAAAGGACAAAGGAAGGGTTGCGCCGATAAGGGTTGAATGTAAAGAAAAGCCTTGCAAACGGCAAAGGACATCATCGACCTTCGCCGGGTCGGGAGTGCCTCCCAGGTACGACCTGCCCAAGACCAGGTGAAAGCGGAAACCCTCGAGTAATGCAGGAGTGATTCTGGGCAGGTTGTGCATACCTGCGAACGAGGTGTTGTACAGGGCAAGCAGGTGAGGGGATATGACAACAGGAACCGGTTTTCCCTTTTTCCACCGGAATGCATCCTTTTTACCAAGATCGCTTTCCACCAGTCCCTCGTCCACGCCGTCGACTACCAAGTCGGTACTCACACCCTTTTTGAAGAACCTGCCGTATGCCATGACAGGAAACTTGATGTTCATCCTGGGGTAGACCATACGCACCCCTTTTATCTTTTTCAGTTTATTGATCATGGAATCATCAAGACGGCCGCCTCCAAGCAATGCCGGCTTGTCCAACAAAAGGGGTCCCAGTGTAATGGTTCCCGGCCTTACTTCGAGTTCACTTTGCAGGTTGCGAATCATTGGATCGAGTATCTTTTCTTTTACACCCTGACCCAGGGCCATGAAGAAGACCAGGGATGCAACACCTATGGTCGAAACAGCTCCTGAAAGCAGGTGGGCGCCGATATTGCGGCGAAGGTTGTTCCTCGACATGGCCAGCGAACCCATGAGCTTCACGGTTCGTCTCTCCCCTGTTCTTTGATAGTGCCGTGATCCAGCACGAGTGTTCTCATGGCCCTGCCCGACACCCTGGCCTCGTGCGTTACCATGAGCAACGTCAATCCCGTTGACTTGCTGATATCGACCAAGAGATCGAGTATCGCTTCACCCGTCTCGGCGTCGAGATTGCCTGTGGGCTCATCGCAAAGCAGCAACTCGGGCTCATTGAAAATGGCCCTTGCAACAGCTGTTCTCTGCTTCTGCCCTCCCGACAGTGTCGATGCCTTTCTCGACCATGGTTTTTCAAGCCCGACATCTTCGAGGAGTTGCTCGGCCCTCGAAACCGGTTTCTTCGCCTGGTTTTCCGAGAAAAAAGACGGCAACATGACGTTCTCGATTACCGACAGATGCGGTAACAGGTGAAACGACTGGAAGACAAACCCGATTTTATCGGCCCTGAAAGCAGAGAGCGCCCTGTCCGAGAGTCTGGACAACTCCCTGCCCCTGACCGAGACAAATCCAGAGTAATCGTTGTCCAATCCGCCGACGATATTGAGCAGTGTGGTCTTGCCTGCCCCGGATGGCCCCTGCAATGCGACTATTTCCCCGTTCCCGATGTCAAGATCGATATTATCCAGGACTTTGCCTACGTCGGGATAGAGCTTTGAGAGCTTTTGAATCTTGATCACCGTCTGCTCCTACGGATAGCTCGTAATGTTGTCCGGCCCAAAGCTTCACTTGGGCACGGACTTGCCCTGTTCGATGCATTCCTTTCGATACTTTTCGATTACTATGAGGAAGATCCCGACCACCATGGGATCAAACTGCGTGCCGGCAAAACGCTTTAATTCGGATATAGCCACCTTGTGGGGCAAGGCTTTTCTATATGGCCTGTCCGTGGTCATTGCATCATAAGTATCCGCGACCGCCAGTATTCTGGCTCCCAAAGGTATGTCTTGCCCCGCGAGTCCCTCGGGGTAACCCGAGCCGTCGAATTTTTCGTGATGGTGGTATACAAGGGGAACGATGTCGGAGAGAAAGGCAATCGGTTCGAGTATTCTCCGGCCCATTGTTGGATGCTGCTTGAACATCTGGTATTCTTCAGCAGTCAGCTTCTGCGGTTTGTTCAACTCTTCGAAACGCATACCAAGTTTTCCTATGTCGTGCAGCACGGCCGCCTGCCTGATTATCTCTGTTTCCTTTAAAGAAAACTGCAGCCCTTTTGCAACCGCCTCGGAGTATTCCGCCACCCTGTCCGAATGGCCATGTGTATACGGATCTTTTGCCTCAAGTGCATGAGCAAAGGACTGGATTGTTTGTTTGAAGGTATCCTGCAAGTCAGTGTAAAGCATGGCATTTTCTATCGCAGCCGCTGCGCGGCCGGCCAATATGGTCAATAGTTTTCTCTTTCCTTCGTTGAATTTTTTACCCTTTGAAAAAGAAAACACCTGCAGTATTCCGATTATTCGACCGCCTGCCCGCAATGGGAACGCCATGTAACTCTCAAAGGTTACAGCACAAGGAAGCTGAAGGAACATGACCTGGGCCCTGTGGCCGTGGTAGATCACCGGAGAATCTTCATCGAACAACGCCATCAGTCTGTCCATGTCCGGTTCCCCGAGGTCTGTTGCGTCACCGCCCAAGATACCAGGAGATATTTTTCTTTTACTCTCTTTGAACGAATTGTTGTGCTGGTCTGTCAATAAGAGTTGAACAGCATCCGCGGACGCCACCTGCATAGTACTGTCGAGAATGATTTCAAGCATGTCGTCGAAAGGAAGATTGGCCGAGATGGCCTCGGACAACTTATATAGCGATAGTGTTTCCTTTAACTGTATGTTCTCTAGTTTCAACCTGTGTTGCTCCAGGCCCCGTTTCAGTACGAGCAGCACGTCGTCCATTTTGAAGGGTTTTAGAATATAATCGTACGCACCCTTTTTCATCGCCTTGATGGCGGTTTCGACCGTCCCGAAACCGGTCATCATGATTGCAACCATTTCTCTGTCCATGTTCTTTATGTGATCCAGGAGCTGTAATCCATCCACCCTGGGCATCTTGAGGTCGGTTATCACAATATCGAAAATATTGGTTTCAAGTTCTTTGATCGCCTCTTCACCGTTGCCCACGGTCTTTACGACATATCCTTCCATGGATAAAAAATCGGAAATAATTTCCCTGATGACCGCCTCATCATCCACAACAAGAACTCGCGGTGATTCATCACTTAACGTGTATTCCATCCATTCCTCTTTCAGCGGCTGTAAAGCTATCACGCAAGCTTGTTCCACGTCAACGACGACACGATGTCAAGCATCCGCTATTTTAGCCTCCGAGGCCCGCAACGCCCCTGTCACCGGTGCAGAGTTCCATACTCGTGATTGACAGGCATTCATACCGGTGTTACTCGAAAGGACAGGAAGTCATAAAAAGGAGGCCTTTGCTGATGCAGCAAAAATTAACAAGTGAAGACTTGATCAACATTCTGTTGGGAAAGGGCCTTATCAGCGAGGATCAAGCAAAGGATATAAGGGTGAAAGAGGGCCAACAGAGAGCCCGGGTGCTTCGCGCAAAGGCTACATCACTTGCCGCCAGGCGCAGATTGAACTATGAAGTAACTCCTGCAGAGCTGATTGCTTCTTTCCGGCTCAAGAGTCCCGGCAAACACGGTGAATTGCTCGATGAAGACAAGTTGACCAAATTGGTCGCCGAGGAGCTTGGATTTCCCTATCGTAAGATCGATCCTTTGAAGCTGGACATGAAACTTATTACTTCCACCATCTCACGACCGTTTGCCAGAAAGCATGCGGTCGTAGCACTCGAAAAAGACGATAAGACGCTCGTGGTTGCGGCTGCCGACCCGCTCGATGAAGAACTCTTTGAAAGCCTTCAAAGGATAACGGGTCTGAAGATTGTACCGGTCATGTCCACCAAGTCGGACATCCTCAAGGTGATAACCGAGGTATACGGATTCAGGACTTCGGTCAAGGCTGCGGAAAGGGATATCAGGGCAGGGGTGGATATTGGAAACCTGGAGCAATTCGTAAAACTAAAGGCAGTCGAGGACATCGAGGCAACCGACAAGCACATAGTGAACGCCGTGGACTACATGCTTCACTATGCCTTCGACCAGCGCGCCAGCGATGTGCATATCGAGCCCAAGCGGAACCACTCGGTGGTTAGGCTGAGGATAGACGGCATTCTCCACGATGTCTTTACGCTGCCCAAGGCTGTCCATCCGGCCTTCGTGTCAAGGCTCAAGATGCTCGCGAGACTTGACATTGCGGAAAAGAGACGGCCGCAGGACGGCCGGATCAAGACAGGCGGCGCAGTCGGTGAAACCGAGCTTCGTATTTCCACGTTGCCAGTGGCATTCGGCGAAAAGATAGTGATAAGAATATTCGACCCGCAGGTCCTGGTTCAGGACTTGTCCGGACTCGGCTTTTTCCCGCGTGAACTCGAACTGTTCGAGTCTTTTATTGCAAAGCCGCATGGAATATTGCTTGTGACCGGGCCTACCGGCAGCGGAAAGACTACAACTTTGTACTCAACGCTGAAACTGCTTGCTACTGAAGATGTAAACATAACAACCATAGAAGACCCCATCGAGATGGTGATGGAACACTTCAACCAGGTTGCGGTACACCCCAGGATCGGAATAACCTTTGCCAACGCTCTTAGAACCATTTTGAGGCAGGACCCGGATATCATCATGGTCGGGGAAATCAGAGATAGGGAAACCGCTGAAAATGCGGTTCAGGCCGCCCTGACCGGCCACCTGGTGTTGTCGACCCTGCATACCAACGATACGGCGTCATCAATAACCAGGCTGGTCGAACTCGGTATAAAGCCGTACCTGGTGGCAAGCACCTTGGTCGGCGTAGTGGCGCAAAGGCTGGTGCGAAAGGTGTGTCCCCATTGCGCCCAGGAAACTTTTCTCACACCCGATCAAATCCAGGCACTGAATATCAAAATCCCGGAGGGGCAGGATGGCAAGCTACCCGTAAAGTACGGCGACGGATGCGTCATCTGCAGAGGCACGGGCCTCTATGGAAGAACAGGGGTGTTCGAGGTTTTGCCGATGACGAACAGGATTTACAAACTGGTGGTTTCACAAGCGCCGTCCACGGAAATAACGAAAGCCGCGCGCATGGACGGAATGATGACATTGAGAGAGTGCGCAATAAAGAAACTCGCACAGGGCACAACTTCATTCGAGGAAGTAATCAGGGTAACCGTGGGGTGAAACGGATGCAAATTAGTCCCGGCGCCCCAACCGGCCCTGTGAATCCTGGTATAAAGAATAGTGGAGGGCGCGTTGTCAGGGGATAAGGCGAAGGCAAAGGCAACGACATCGATATTACGTGAGGCTCGTTCATGTTCTTTGGACCATTGTCCGTTGCATTCGGTCATGAAACAATTCCCGCCGGAATCCCATGGAAACCTGTCATCTCCTTACATGCTTGTCGGTGAAGCGCCGGGTAGAATCAGCCTGGAGAACAGAAGGCCCTTCAGCGGTCCGGGGGGAAAATTGCTGCGTGACATGCTGTCCGTTGCGTCCAGGCGATACGAAATGAAGGTTCCCACACTGGAGGAGATCTTCTACATCACAGATCTGGTAAAATGTGGTCCCATGTCTCCCACTGGAACGAACAGGCCGCCCGTGAAAGAGGAGTGGCGGGCCTGTGCATCATACCTTGCAAGAGAGATCGATATACGACAAAGCAGACTCGTGTTAATAGCCGGATACCGGAATGCGGAGAGAATCCTGGATTCCCTTGGAATCGAATCAGTGGATTTTCACAAGGAGGGATGGAAGGGCCTGGACGTGCCTGCCTATCGTTTTCAGCATCCTTCCCCTATCAATCCGTATACAAAGACCCTGGATTACAGAATACACCTGACCGAGCTCTTTTCCAGGATCCTTGTAGACAGGCTGGAAAATGGAGGCGGTGAAAGTGACCAAAACGGCTGATCAACTGGCCCTGCTGTACAAGGCCAGGTATCCTCTGATCTATCTTTTGACCTATGAAGAGCTTAGGGCCGAAAGAATGTGCCGGGAGGTAGCCGAACAATTGAAGGTGGCCGAAGTGCATTGGAGCCCCGTATCCGGCGCGCCGGGCCTGGAAGACGGCCTTGAAGAGCCGCAACGTTTTCTATCTAGGTTGATTGAAGACAGCACGCTTCCGGGCCTTTACCTGGCAAAAGATTTTCACCTTGCTCTGGATGATCCCATGGTGGGAAGAAGATTGAGGGAACTGCTTCCATACCTGGCCACAGGAAAGAAAACCCTGGTTGTGATATCCCCTGTCCTTGTGATTCCAAGAGAACTTGAAAAGGACTGCGTTGTCCTGGACCTGGAACTTCCCGAAATCGAGGAGTTGGGAAAAATACTCGATACCTTGCACCGCCAGACGGGAAGAACGCTCGTTCCAAAGAAGAGGGAGGCTGCATTGAGGGCCGCCAGGGGTCTTACCGAGCAAGAGGCGATCCGAGTGTTCTCCAAGGTCCTGGCGGCGGGCGATCTCGATTTCGATGATGTCGGCAGGATCGTCGAGGAAAAAAGGCAGATATTAAGGCAGCACGATGTCTTGGAATACTTCGAGCCGAATGAGACCCTGGCCTCGGTAGGCGGCTTATCGGAGTTGAAAAGATGGCTTTCGGAAAGAGCTTCCGCATTCGAGGACAAAGCAAGGAAATTCGGCTTACCTCAACCCAAGGGTATGCTCCTGCTGGGTGTTCAGGGTTGTGGAAAGAGCCTTGTTTCCAAAGCAGTGGCGTCCTTGTGGAAATTGCCGCTCATCAGGCTGGACCTGGCCGCCATTTTCTCCTCAAGGCACACGGCCGAGGAGAACATGAGAAATGCCATAAGGATAGCCGAGTCCTTGGCCCCGATGGTGCTCTGGGTGGATGAAATAGAAAAGGGATTTGCCGGCACCGGGGCGGAAGATCAAGCAGCGGTTTCCAGGGTTTTCGGTACTTTCATTACTTGGTTGCAGGAAAAGACGAAACCGGTGTTCGTGATAGCCACCGCCAACGAAGTCCAGAATCTACCTCCCGAATTACTTCGCAAGGGCAGGTTCGATGAAATATTCTTCGTCGATCTGCCGGACCACCATGAGAGGGAACAGATCTTGAGCGTTCATCTGAAAAAACGCGGGAGGGATCCAGGCGACTTCGACCTCGACGCCCTTGCAAAAAAGGCCGAGCACCTGAACGGCGCCGAGCTTGAACAGGCGGTCATTTCCGCGTTGTATGCAGCCTTTCATGATAGCAGGGAGGTCGAGCAACAGGACTTGTCCAAGGCTATCGAGGACACGGTGCCGCTTTATGTTACTTACGAGGAAAAGATAAAAGAGCTTCGGGATTGGGCCCGTAACAGGGCGAGATGGGCCAGCCTGGACGTTTCTCTTGTTGACCTTTTCAAGGAAGAGTAAATAGACATGACGTGTTGTTGAATTGTCCACTGTCGCATTGCGATAAGCGGTTTATGGATAATAGTACAGGAGAAGAAAATGGAAAAGATAGGAATCATCGGCGCCGGCTCCTTTGGAACGAGTCTTTCTATTCTGCTGGCAAACAAGGGGTACTCGATAACATTGTGGGTGTACGAGACCGAGCTGGTACAAGAGATCAAGGAGACCAGGAGAAACTCAATCTACCTTCCTGATTTCGAAATACCCACCCCGGTGGAGCCTACCAATGACCTGGAAAAAGCTGTAAGCAAGGCTGATTTGATTCTCCAGGTCATGCCCTCCCATGTTGTTCGTTCGGTCATGGAACAGGCCTACAGGTACTTTCCAAGGGATATACCGATCGTCAGCGCGTCCAAGGGTATAGAAATCGAAAGTCTCATGACCGTTGATGAAATACTTTTTGATATACTACCCGGCAGGTTTCATAAGTACTTGGCTTATATATCGGGCCCGTCCTTTGCCAAGGAAGTGGCCGCAGGCATTCCAACTGCCGTGGTTGCCACGAGCAGGGAACTCGAAATCGCCAAGAGGGTTCAAGAAACATTTTCAGCCCCATCCTTCAGAGTCTATACATCCGAGGACGTGGCCGGCGTGGAACTTGGCGGAGCTCTCAAGAATGTAATCGCCATAGCCGCAGGGACATCAGCAGGTTTGGGACTTGGCTTGAACACCCAGGCGGCTCTCGTAACAAGGGGCCTGGCCGAGCTTGCCAGGCTGGCCGTGAAGAAGGGGGCCAATCCCCTAACCCTGTCCGGACTGGCTGGAATGGGAGACCTGGTGCTTACCTGTTACGGTGAGCTGTCGAGGAACAGGACCGTTGGCTTTCAGCTCGGTCAGGGAAAGAAACTGAATGAAATACTCTCTTCCATGAAGATGGTGGCAGAGGGCGTCAAGACGACCAAGGCCGCATACAGGCTCTCAAAGAAAGAAGGCGTTGAAATGCCGATTACGGAACAGATGCACAAGATCCTTTATGAAGATGCAACTCCTGCGGATGCGGTTTTTGCGCTGATGACCAGGACCTTGAAACATGAACTCGAGTATTGAACCGGTCAGCATCCCTATCAATAAAAATTAATCCGTATTCTATAATATCGTTGCCTGTTTCTTTTGCCCCATGAACAGGCGTTCTTCTGTCACGGAGAAAGGGACTGCACTCTGGACAAGAGGTCTATCTTCCACTCATTGTTTTGAAAAACGAGTGTAATAGTGTCGACTTGACCCAGTTCGGAGTACTCGACTACTGCAATATCGCCCTGTACCTCGATTTTTTTAATGTGAGTCTGGTCCGCGTTTCCGGATACTTCGGACAATATACCTGCGTAAGGATCCTTTTCGCCGGGAAGACGCAATTCCTCTTCGACCAGCTTTCTGCTGGCTGAACTCAAACCCTTTTTAAACGCGGACTCATCCTTGTATTGTGCAGATCGAAGCCATTCGATGAATGCCTTCTTCACTGCCTCTTCCCGGACGGATTCCGTGCTTGAACTGAACTTTTTTGCGCTTTTCCCGGTATCTGTACGCCCATAAGTATTAGGCCGGCCTGTATTTGATTGGGTTCGCTTCACTTCGTGACGCGAGCCGGATTTGCAAGACAAAGGCAAGACGAGATAAAAAAACAGCAATATTATCAACTCCAGATTCGGCTTCGAATCGTCAAAACCGTTTTTCATCTTCCCTCCAGGGCCACGCCCAACAGATCATAGTCCATTGCCTTTTCGATCTTGACGCGATAGATACGGCCGACCTCGAGCTGGTTCGGCGATTCTTCCCACAACCTGACATAGACCCGGCCGTCCACATCCGGGGCCTGGCCGGAATGCCGGCCTGTATTAAGCATCGTTGATTCATCAGCCTGACCGGTAATCAGAACATCAACTTCTCTGCCGATGTACGAGCGTTGCTTGCTCCTGGCTATCTTTCTCTGAACCGCCATGATCCTACGCCAACGGTTATACGATTCCCCGGCTGTCGGCCGGCCTTCCAAAAAAAATGCAGAGGCCTCCTGCTCGGGCGAAAATCTAAATGCTCCAAGGTGCTCGAAACGCACTCTTTGGATGAAAGACAGCAATTCCTCGAAATCCTTGCCGGTTTCCCCGGGATGGCCGACCATCACGGTTGTACGCAGGTTGAACCGGGGCAACCGATGCCGAAGCTTCTTTATGAGAGACTCGACTCGGTTGTATCCATATCCCCGCTTCATGGCCTTTAAGACAGTGCTGGACACGTGCTGGATCGGTACATCCAGGTACGGTGCGATCCTTGACATCTTCGATATCACGTCGATCAGTTGATCATCGATGCCGGAGGGATAGAGATACATACACCGGATCCATTCGAGCCCCTTTACCTTGTCGAGTTCAACCAGGAGATCCGCCAGGCAGGTCCGCCCGCCTTGCAAATCCCTGCCGTATGCGGAGAGATCCTGGGCGACCAGGTTTATTTCGACCACGCCCTTGGACACCAAATCTTTTGCTTCCAGTAGTATTTCCTCAATGGGCCTGCTTTTCTGCATTCCTCTAAGCTTCGGAATTATGCAAAAAGAACATTGCCTGTTACATCCATCCGAGACACGCAAGTAAGCGCTGCCAGCAGGGGTTGTAAGCATCCTGCCCGTCTTCCGGGACACATCCCTCTTTGGGGAAAGCTCACGGCTCTTTAACCGAACCAGTTCTGCGAGCATGTCTTCCTGCGAAGGATCGAGGAACAGGTCCACTTCGGGCAATTCCCTCTTCAACAATTCATTCTTGTACCTTGCCGGAAAGCAGCCTGTAACAACCAGGGCCTTGCATTTGTGTTTCTTGTTTTCCGCCAGCTCAAGAATAGTCTCGATGGATTCCTTAACAGCAGACCCCAGGAAGGCACAGGTGTTCACCAATATCAAATCAGCATCCTCGGGGACGAGTGTGCTTTCAAAGCCCAGCGAGTCAAGGGCGGAAAGCATCTTTTCCGTATCCACCCTGTTTCTCGGGCACCCAAGGGAAACCGCGTATGCCTGTTTCGTATCATCGCTCATGAAATGATAACTAGAATACAAGTCCGCTTGTGTCAAAATAATATAAAAGACGTTATAGCTCGAAAAGCAGGGCCACCGGTTTAGCCTTTGTCACCGGTGCCATGGCCTTTTTGAAAGCCCTGTAGTCTTTGGGCTCGATCCATCTCTTGCCAAGCATCAACTCCCTTTTCAGAACAATCAAGCCCTTTTTCCGTGTTACCTGTAATCTTGCCGTGCCTCCACCAGCCTTGTATTCGAAGTTGTGAGGCATCATCCTGATGTGAAAAGAATCAGGATAGTGAACACTTATTTTCAGTTGTTCGAGTGTAGGAAACGGTAAACCAAGGGCTGTTCTTCTTTCATCTGGCGCGAATATATCCTTCCCAGAAAGTACGGAGCTTTCAAATATAGGCAGGACGATTTTCAAGAAACGGCTGTTTTCAATTATCAGATGGTCAAGGCCGGCTTCTATTTCAAGACTTATCATGCCTTCATCCATTCTGTTTACCTTGCACTTCTTTACCTTTGACCCGGCCAGGATCGATGAAGCCATCTTGCTTGCCAATGAGCAAGCGCCCTTGTCGGCCTTTTTAAGGGAATAATAATCAGCATGTGCTCCAGCCAATGTTACAGACACCTTGAAACGGCCGGCCTTGTTTCTATCCAGGGTGAGATCTATATCGAGAGCGAACAAGTTGTTTCCTGGTTTCAAGGGCTTAATTTTTTCGATTTCACCACTTGCGGGATCGAATGCCCATAAGCCTGAAAGCAAGGATCTTCGGTCTTTTGAGGAACCGCTCGTTGGTGATATCCAGCCCATCTTGTCGATTGCGATCAGCACCTTGTCGAACTGTGATTGGCAAGCCGCTTTTCTGGAAATTTTTCTGTCTCGCGAAACAAGGATGGGACGCGGGTCATAACCCAGCTTTTTCAGCATGGCTGTCAACAAGACCGCCTTGTCGAGCATTGTCGCATATCCTCTTTCAAGCACAGTATCCGCTGCAACAGGTTCGAGGTACGCGACCAAGGGGCTGTATCCGACATTCGCCAGGCCGTTTGCCACGAAATCGAGAACCCTCTCCACGGCTTGTGTTGCGGTAGGTTGACCGGAGGCAATCTCCAGGGCCTTTTCGCCTGCACGTCCGCCTTGGTCCACGGCCTTGTCGAATAAAGAGGTAAACATCCTGCCCAACTCATTCCAGCCGCCTGCGGCGGACACTACAAGCCTTGCCTGACCGGGCGCCAGGCCGTTGAAGACCCGGTGATGAGATATCTTGTCCTGGTACGCGGGCGGAATATTTTTAAACAACCACTTGATCTTATGAATACCGTCTTTATTCTCGACCCGCGGCCTTTTGCCGATTTCCAGTTTTGGGGAAGTGCAGCCTACACAATCATACGTAAATTCCGTACCATTCTTGGCATCCACCTGGAGTTCGAATTTGTCGATTGTCCCGGGAAGGTCGATGGGTATCTCCTTGCAGAAAGGCAATGCCCGGGGTTTTATGTCCTTTACCTGGTACCCGATACTGCCGACAGCGCCGCGTCCCAGCCCAAGCAATGTTACAACCGTCTCCCTCATGAAGGAATAACCGGGAGCCTTGTCAAGGCCGAAAGGGATAGTATCGGTGACTGCATTGCAAGAAGAACGGACAGGGTTGTGATCCGGACCGCCGCAGGCCTGAACAACTTCCAGCTTTTGACGATCCGCCCTGTGCACTATCCTCGGATCTCCGTACACGTCGAGTGCATAATCGGTCAAAAACCTGAAGTCCCTCGAAATTTTTACTTCACCCCTGAACTTGTCCAGCACGCTTACATCGACAACCCTGTCGATGATTTCGACATCATCGCCCGAAGCACTCAACTTGTAGGAAGCCAACCTTGGAGGTGCATCAAATGCTGGAAGCAGGCTTGTATTTTTCTGGCCGGCCCTGGCAGGAGCACATGCCTGGAAAACCGGGATACAAAGGGTTACGACTACCAAGCAGGACTTTGCCTGTTTCATGAATCACCCCCGTTTCGAAGTTGACCCGGAATCTTCTCAACAAATACATCCATCCGGCCCAGCGCCTTGATCGCATCTATGACACGTTTGTAATCATTGTATTTATCCGGTGTTATGCGTCTTTTCCCGATCTTGATATCTTCTGAAAAAAACAATGTGCCCCCATCTTGTACCAGACCGGCTGCAAGCGATGCAGAGCCGGAGGTTTCATTCATTGATTTTCTTACACCGGCCATTTCGTAGCCGGCAGGCAGCTTTATCTTTTCCCTAAAAATCCTGTGCTCCGTCGATCGCAACAGAATGTCACCCTTTCTTTTATCAGTGTTTGCGGCTGTCAGAAAAAGACCAAGCCTCGAGTAGGTGGCCGGATTTCGAGCCAAGGGCATGTTGAAAATCATAACATGGTCTCCGGTCGAAGCATAACCTGGAACTACGTACGATATTTCAATGGTGAACCTGTGGTGAAGATCGTGAATATCGGACATCTTGTACGACTCGATCTCGGCCAGAGGGGAAATTCCCTGTATCAACCTCTTGACCTGGCGTCGAAGGTCATGAGCCGGATGGTACACGAAATGATAGCGCAGCCTGGTTTCGAGGTAACCCGTGCCGGAGATGACCATCTTGGACTTTAGGTCCCCGTTTTCCTTTATCGTGCCGTTTGCCTGAATGACCAACTTATTTGCGTCCGGAGGCAGGGCCGGAATGATTCGTAGTGTGTCGCCTTTGGGCAGGCCTATCACGTAATACTGCTCGCGTTCAGCATTGGACCAAAGCTCTCTGGAGAAAGGCGCCCATGTAGGATCTATCATCCTGAACTTGCCGTCTTTTTGTCGAACCGCAACCACGCAATGATTGAATTGGTCGGCAGGGACCTTCTCAACCCTGGCGCCCGCCATGGTCATTGCGGGGTACACCTCGAAACCCGCGGCCCTGAGCATGGTAACAGCCATTCCTGCAATATCCTTGCATACTCCGCATCGATCATGAAACGTCATCGTCCCGGGATGTAGGATATAACCTTCCCCCTTTCCCATGGATATGCCCGAGTACCGGATATTCTGCGCCACCCAGTGTAGAATGGCTCCCATCGCCTCGTCAGAGTTTTTGCCCCTTGTCAACTCCGCTACCTTTTTTCTAATCGCAGGGTTTGCATTGAATTGATTTTCATTTACTTGTTGAAACCAGGTTGATTTTTCCTGCCACGAAGGCACGGTGGACATTACGACCTTAGGCAAAGAATCAGTGTTGGAGAAGGGTGAAACCGGCTCTTCCTTGTACGGAGGAAGATCTTTGGCCCTGAATGTATACACGACCTTTTGTTTACCCTTGAAAAACACACTACTGTCTACAGGCCCCTGGATCTCGAATTGGAGCGGCTTATTTTTCGATATTTCCACTTCGAATATGCTCTCGACAACCGGATACGGCTCTCCTCCGAAAACGGGCACTGCATAATACTGTCCCCTCATGGGAGGAATGTACATGGATTCGTCCTGCTCTCCTTGGGGCACTTTTTTACTGCAATTGGAAAGCTCTCCAATTGAGCCTTCTCTGCCTGCCAAATAAGCAATCCTGAAACCCTTTTCATAGGTTACGACCTCGAGGCCGTCGCCTTTTTCCAGCCTGCCTATGGGTAGAATCTTCATCCTGGCCCCCCAGTAGATCCACCTCTGCGGTTGAGGCAGATCGATTAAGGCTTGGGGCTTGATTTCCCGGAGGAGCTTTCCCCTGCGATATACCCGGGCGACTTTCAGCGTTACAAAGTTCGACATCGGGTCCCAGTCGAAGCGAAGAGATGACAGAAGGGACCCTCCCTTTTCCGTCAGCACCTTGAACACTCTTCTCCTTATAAGGTGACCAAGCCCCGAATCTTCCACGACTGTCATGGAACGATCATACACAAGGACTACATCAGCCCCGTTATAGTCCTTTGAAACACCGGCCCCGGCCAACAGCTCTTGTGCCCCCGGCTCTTTCTCCACGGGGTATGCTTCCGGTCCTGATGGATCGCCCGGGCTTGGAAACTTGGTGCCTGACGCAAGTACTCGAGCCTGCAATCCCATGACAGACAAGGCGGCTACAAAGGCAATGGTTAAATATTTCATCCGGTCACCTCTCGAATTACCAGGTTTTTCCAAAACCGTATTCATCTCGAAACGGCATACTATCCACGGGCAGGGCCGGATGCAACGTATAACCAAAAAGAGCGGTTCCTGCTGTGCATGAATGTGCCGATTCCTCTGGAAACTTTATCTTATTGTTTTGTATTACTACTCTGTTAAGTAGAGCCGGGAAGAGTCAAACAATGCCCCAAAGATACGGAGGATGGAACAGGGGCGGGCGATCATTATATAACTGTTACAAATATAACTGTTACAAGGCGGAGATCCCACCAAAGCGCCCAACAGGGCGGTTGCTGATATCCGTTCCTGCTTGACCCCTTTTTGCAACGGCTATTCGTCGCCCCACGACGGCTTTCTTTTTTCAAAGAAGGCTGCAAGCCCTTCCCTGGTATCCGAGAGTTTGAACAAGTCATCCAGGAACAACCTCTTCGACTCGGCCAGGGCATCGGCGAACTGCATGTGCCTCGTTGTGTCCGTGACCCTCTTGTTCAGCTCTATTACAGGTGCCGAGTGCCTGGCCACGAGTTTTACGAAGTCTTCCACCCCTTGCTCAAAGTTTTCATGCGGCAGGACTTTATTAATCGCGCCCAGGGTATAGGCGCGCTCGGCGTCCATAGGCTCGCCGGTCAGGAATACCTCGAGTGCCACCGGGCGGCCCACCAACTGCGGCAGGACAACAGCCGCTAATGGCGAAAAGAACCCGAGTTGTATCTCGGGCTGACCGAATTTGGCCTTTTTCGAGGCCACTACAAGGTCGCATCCCATTGCCAATTCGAAACCGCCTCCAAGGGCGGCTCCCTGCACTGCTGCAATGGTTGCGGCCTTGGATGAACGAAGCAGGAGAAAGAGCTTTTCAAATCCGTCCATCATGAGTCCCGCCCGCTCTTGTGTATGATCTTCCACGGCCATGCCTGCACAAAACACCTTGCCCCTGGAAGAGATGACTATAACCCGCAACTTGGAATCGGACACAAGCGGCTCGAGGGCACTGTTCAATTCAGTCATGACCTCGAGGTCGATAACATTGACAGGTGGTTTATCCAGGATTACCCTGGCTACATTGGCTTCCTTTTCAACAAATATATTTTCTCCCATTTGCAGCTCCCCTTTCCTTCAGTCGGGCAAGTTATTACGTCCTTTCCAACCAAGCACAAAATTTTCTAGTCTTCACGACAGCACATGTCAACCCTGGAAGACACCCTTACCGTGTCATCACCATTGACCATGTCTTTGATGGGTTATAGCATGTGCCGACTTTAGGAACCGGCCGACCGGGAAGAAAAGGAGGACGTGTAACATGGCGGCACCGAAAAAAATCGGAGTAGTGGGAGCTGGAACCATGGGGAGCGGAATCGCCCAAAAAACCGCCCAATCCGGCTTGGACGTGGTAATGATGGACATGGGCGTGGAACAAATCGATGCAGGCCTCTCCAGGATCAGGTCAATGTTGGACCAGGGCGTGGAACGCGGGGTGTTCGGGAAGGGTGAACCCGAAAGGGTAATGTCCAGGATAAGGACGACAACGGACCCGAAGGACATGAAGGACCGTGATCTGATAGTGGAAGCGGTCTTCGAGAACCTGGATGTGAAACGGGGCCTGTTCAAGGAACTCGAAAAGCACGTAAGGCCGGACACGGTACTGGCAACCAACACGAGTTCCTTCAAGGTGGCGGTGATTTCCGAAGGTGCATCAAGGCCTGATCGCTTCATAGGCTTGCACTATTTCTTTCACCCTGCAAAAAACAGACTGCTCGAGGTGATTCCTTATGATATGACTTCCAAGAAGACAAAGGCTGCCGCCTTGGCATTTGCAGAAATGACCGGCAAGACAGCCATAGCATCGGCTGATTCACCCGGGTTTGTTGTAAACAGGTTTTTCGTGCCATGGTTGAACGAATCGGTGAGACTGCTCGAAGAGGGTGTGGCCGACCTGCCTACCATCGAGAAAACCGCCAAGGACCTGTTCAAGATAGGCATGGGGCCGTTCCAGTTGATGAACGTTACGGGTGTACCCATTGCCATGCATGCGGCCGACGGGCTTGCAATGGAGCTCGGTGATTTTTACAAAGCCGCAGACTTACTTCGCAAGCAAGTAGAGAGCAAGGAAAACTGGAACCTGGAGGGCGAGGCGTCGGAAAAAGGCGTCGATGAAGTAAGGAGCAGATTGCTCGGTGTGGTATTACTCGTGGCAGCCGCCTTGGTGGAAGATAACGTGGCGACCCCCGAGGATACGGACATCGGCGCAAAAACCGGCCTTCGCTGGCCCCTCGGGCCATTCGGTATGGCAAACAAGATTGGAATAACCGAGTCGGTCAAGGCCGCAGCACTAGTGGCGGACAAATACGGCATTTCGTTGCCCAAAATGATCGATTCGAGGATGAAACAACCTCTTGATTTCGAATTATGGTCAGTAACCACCAGGGTCGAGAAGGAAACGGCATGGATAACCATGAACAGACCCGATGTCATGAATGCACTCGATCCCGTGACAGTAGATCATCTGGCCCAAGCATTCGACAGGGTGGCAGCAGATCCTTCGGTCAAGGCTATTGTAATAGAGGGACGGGGCAAGGCTTTCGTTGCCGGTGCGGACATCAAGTTCTTCCTGAAGGCTATTGAAGACAATGATATTAATCGAATAGTCGACTTTACGAGAACCGGACACGAATTATTTTTGCGTATCGACAAGTGCAAAAAGCCTGTAATAGCAAGGCTGAACGGATTGGCCCTTGGCGGAGGATTCGAGTTGGCGCTCGCTTGTGATGCAATAGTGGCCGATACGAACGCAGTGCTTGGATTCCCAGAGACAGGCATTGGAATATATCCAGGCCTTGGCGGAACCCAAAGGACGGTAACGCGTTGCGGCAAGGGAGTGGCAAGATACCTGGTATTTTCCGGCGACATGGTGCCTGCGACCAAGGCCGCGGAACTCGGGCTGGTGGACATCGTGGCTGAACCCGGTTCCACATCCGAAGCGGTTCAGGACCTGCTCGACTCGGGACGTGTCCATGCGGGAGCCGGGGCCGGCAAACTTGCAACTCCGGGAAAGTTGAAAGAAACGTATAGCGAGATGTTCGATGACCAAAAGGTCGCCTCGTGGCTTGATGGTACCGTCGAACCGAAAGATGAATTAGAGGCCAAGCTCAAGAAGAAGATGTCATATAAGGCCCCGGTTGCAATAAAGATTGCAGCCGAGCTGATAGAACAAGGAGCCGGAAGACCCATAGAGGAAGGAGTGGAACTGGAACTCTCACGCCTGAAAGAGATTTTCTCCACCGAGGACGCCAGGGTGGGGCTGTCTTCGGTGGGCAAGACCCGCCCCGAATTCAAAGGGAAATAGATTCGTTGCCCATAGTTTCAACTCCGCAGGTAAGACAGGCCTGCCAGGAAGGCTGCGAGCAGCACCAAAAAGACCGCCAATTCCAGCTTTTCTTTCCTGTTGAGCTTCATTTCCTTCCTGTTGACAATCCAAAACGCAAGGGCCAAAAAAGGCAGAACAGGCACAGGTGAAGCCAAGAGCATTCCGAGCGACAATGCTGCGATGCAGGCCAACAACATGGCAAATACGGTCAAAAACAATTTTTTTTCAGCCTTGACCAGCAAATAGATGAAGGCCGAGGCGAAGACGAGGTCTGTGACGCCGACGCCAAGTCTTGCAGCACCGCCTCCGGGTAGGGGAAACGAGAAGAGGAGCAGGCCCAAGGTCCTGGATTCTCCTGACTGGAAAGTCTCCACCAGTTTTTTCGTGACCCCTCCCGGCGCCATGACACTCCATGTATCGACTACTGCAATGATCAGACAAACAGGCAACGCCCTTCTCAAGTCCTCGACCACCCTTGCCAGCAACCTTCCACCTGTGGCTGCGGCTCCTATCAACGAAATATCTATGCCTACCTCGGCAAAAGGATAGCTTAACGGCCAGGTGTTCAGCACCAGATCAAGGATAGCAAATGAACTGAAAAGCAATAGTTCGGTTACAGTGGATGATTCTTCGTATGAATAGATGCAAAGCGTGATGAATGCGGACGCCAGCGCCACTCCGGCGGAAAGCAAGGCTAGAACAAACCATAATGTGGGTGACGGCGGCGAATCCATAACGGAATATGAAAACTCAAGAGAGACCAGAACAAGGCACGACAAGAGCAATGTCACAATGATTTTAGGATATCCGGAGCCAAGCAAACTATTTCGTAAAAGGCGCAAGAGTGAATCCTTATCCCGGCCTGTCTATTTATTATGAATTACTCGGTACGGCGTTCAGGGCTGCTCTGGCCAGGTCACTCTGAAGAAAAGAATTACGCATACCGGGATCAGCGATTGAATCGGCTATGGTGATAACCATGCTTCTCGATTCATCGAAGAACGTCCGGGCCTTGGTTTGATCATCCATTGCCTGTAAAGCCAATCCCATGTGATACAATATTGGCCATCTGATTGTAACATCCACGGAAGCCCGCGCACGTAAGTCAGCGATTTCCAGATGCTTGACAGCCTTTTTCAATAAAGACGGATCCGATTTCCTCCGTCCCATGAACAAGTATTGTTGTCCTGCGAGGTGATTTGCCCCGGCCAGATGTTCTGCGGCGGAAAGACTGTCAGCCAACTTGATAACCTCTTCCAGGCCCGATAAATCGGCCCTGTCCCCCTCTTTTCTGAAAACGATTTGGTACCTGCACAACAATGCATCGAGCTTGGCCATCCGAATACCCAGAATATCGGCGAGTTCCAGGCTGTCTTCAATAGTTACAATGGCTTTGTCGAACTTGCCCAGGGCGGTATAGTCACGCGCAAGGCAGCTCAAAAGCCTGCATTTCGACTCCTGCTCTCCTATCCAGTCCAGGAGATCCAGGGCCTCCCTGTGATTCCGCATTGCCTGGTTCGGCATGTTACACATCCTGTAAATATCGCCGATGTATGACAAGGTCACGGCCGCTGCGGGCCTGACTCCCAGATCTTCTCCCAGCCGGAGCCCCTGCCCGAATGCGAGCAATGCCCTTCCAAGATCACCCTGCCTCTTGTGACAGGTGCCCAATGAGTTCAAGCATTCTGTTTCCCCGAACTTGTCCCCAGCCTGCCTGTAACTGGAAAGCGCATCCGAATACATGGCGGCGCTTTTCGCAAGGTCTCCCCTGATGCCCAGTATTCTTGCATTTCTGGAACGTACATCTGCAAGCAGGTCGGGCTTGTTCAGGCCGGCAACAGAATTCAACTCTTTTCTGGCCGACGAAAGGGCATCTTCCATGCGTCCAAGGCGCATGAAAGCTTCTGTCTGGGCTTTCAGAACCGTCACCAAGGCAAGTTGTTCCCCTGCATTTTCAGCCTCATTCAGGACCTCCTTGAAGAGAGCGATCACCTCCTGGGCGCGCCCGGACACAGCCATCAAGTGAAGCCGCCTTGTCTTGGCCGTGATCCGTGACTTTTCATCACCTGCCTTTACAGCGTATTCTTCCGTATGTTCCAGCAGATGCAATGCCTCCTCGAACCTGGCCAGCTTGGTCAACACGGATGACTTGAGTAAACCAAGTTCAATGCGGCTGGCAAGAATGTCTTCCCTGGGCACATCCTGTCCCAGGTCCTGCCTCTCGAGCAGGCTGGACGCCAGTTCCAGGTGGTCCAGGGCTGTAAGATTCGCTCCTATCGAGGCGGCCTTGGAGCCTGCCTCCATTGAATAGGCAAAGGCCCTGTGAGGAAAATTGCCTGCAGCAAGGTGAAAGGCAAGGAGTTCAGGATGATAACTCTTGCCTGACTTGTTCCTGTCCTCCATAACTCCGGCCAGGCGATCATGTATCCCTTTTTTTTCCGCCAGGAGCAATTCTTTCGATATGGCCTCTTGTGCCACCGGCCTCGTAAATCCATAAGTCAGTGTCCTTGCCGGAAAAACCTTGTGAATCCAACCGGTCTCCTCAAGAACTTCCAACCCCTCGAGCAAATCCTTAAGGCGTGTAGACTTGACGACGGAACGTAAAAGACCCATTTCGAAACGGCTGCCTATAACAGAAGCCGACTTCAAGAGTTCAGCCAATTTCGGATTCAGGTTGTTGAGTCTTGCAGCCACCAGAGCCTCGAGACCATCAGGGACTTCCCTGTACAGGTATTCCATAAATGTCCTGATTTTCTTCTTGTCCCGGCTTGATGGTATCTTTCCGGTTGCCTGTAACAGCCTTACCAACTCGAGAAGTGCTCCCGGGTTGCCGTGAGCCTTTTCCCAAATTGCATCCAGCACCTCCGGGATGGGTTCGCGACCTCCCAGGACGGTCGAAAGCAGAGAAAGTCCATCTTCCTTCTTCTGTACTGTCAGTTTGATCATCGTCCGTCTTCCGGGTCTTCCAGCCTTAAAATTAAAAGACGGACGAAATGAAGCACACAACAAGACCGGAATTTCCGGGAGCGATCCGGCCATGAACTCCAAGAGTTCCACCGAGGTCTGATCAGCCCAGTGCAAGTTGTCGAAAACAAGCATGAAGGGTCTGTTTGCGGCCTGGTTTCTAACTATCGCATGTATCAGATCGAATAAGATACCCCTTTTTATCCTGGGCTTCAGTGCCTCCAGCGCCGGTTCTCCCCTGGCCCAACCTGCTGCCTGCGCCACCAGGCCGGCCCACCTTCCCAATGGCCTGGGCATCCTCGACAGGCCGCTCTCCAACTTGTGCATTATGTCTCCGGGAGAATCTCCAGGCTGGAGGGCGAAAACCTCCTTTAAAAACTCCCACCAAGGCTGGAGAGGCATCAACTTGTTTTCAGGCAGGCATTCCACCCGGCGCCATACTCCGCCTTGTACCTTCCAGTTGGTTATCAGCTTGTCGAGTATCCTGGTTTTCCCCGTGCCTGCTCCACCTTGGATCAGGAGGGCCTTCGCCTTGCCTTCAAGCACGTATCCAATGGCGTCATTGCATTGCTCGAGCTCTGTTTTTCTTCCTATTAAAGCCTTCGGCGATCCTGATCGAAGCAAGGTAAGAGTCTCTCCGGGGAATATGGAGGTGTCGATGAGGTGTGCTATACCCTCCACCTGGCCCGGGCTTGGTGACCTCAATGACAACCCCTTGATCCTTCCAAGTGATACCGAACCGTCCGACAGGATCTGTCCCGGCCTGGATGCCTGTGCCAGTTCGGATGCCCTGTATACAGCCTCTCCATGTGCCGCGTACCCGCGGATTCTCGGCGTACCCACGGCTCCTCTGAACACTTCACCCTGTGCCATCCCCAGCTTTAAACCTGCCGACATGGGCATGGAACTCGTGAAACGCAGCAACTCGATCCCGGTAAGGGCTGCGGCCCTTGCATCTTTTTCTGGATCTTTGGTCGAAAAAAGTATCACGGCCTCGGCTCCACCCGGGACCGGTGAAACCTTCTGGAGTATTCCCTGCCGACTCCTGGTAAAATCCACCATGGTTCTGAAGAACAGGTCCAGATCTGAGCTCAAGCTTCCGGCATCGATATCGAAATCAATTCCGTTTAAAATTACGCATAACACACAGGCCGGCCCATATTCCGGGGGTGGCGGTGAGGAGATGGGGTTGAACGGATCATTGCCCGGCACATAAGCTGCCAACGCCCTGACGGCCGATTCCAGTTCATCGGTCTCTTTGAGTTCTATGCTTGTCGGTTTGAACCTGGACTTTTCAACGAAACGAAGAAGATTGCCTGCAACCTTGAGTTCTCCCCTGTCCCGTGCAACCCTGTAACGTCCTGCAAGCTTGGCTGTTGCACCGGGTCCGACTATTACCTCACCCGGGCCGGCCATCTCTGCAGCCTGCATGGCCGCATCCACGACGCTGCCACCGGCGAGAAAAGTAGCGCGAAGTTCGAGGTTGCCAAGCAGGCCCGTATATATCCTGCCTTCCGAGATTCCGGCCTTACATGCAAAGGATAGCCCTCCCACCGGGCCGGACCAGGAAATAGCAGCGTCCCTTGCAGACAAGGCTGCTGCCAGACACCGGGCGGCATTGTCCTGCCCGGTAAAGAGAGCAAGCGCCCATCCACCGCCCAATGATATCACCTCGCCGCCATAATCAAGGGCTCCTTCTTCGAGCAATTCGGCCAGCATCTCGTCGAGATCTCTTGCCAAGGCAGCCCTTCTTCCCGGTTCAAAAGGAGGTTCATTGCCTTTTGCTCCTTCGATCCCGGCTTTCAAGGCCATGATGCATCCCTGAACATGCCATCCCTGAGCCGATAATGCACCGAGGTTCGAAAGGTAGTAGCGAAGCAATCTCGGTGGAAGTCCTGCGGTCAATCCATGTAATATTTCGAATAGTTCTTTGTGATCCATTTTTATCTTCTCCTCAAGACATCATGATGGGTAAACTCGGACAAAGATCCACGCTTACTTTCAATCGCCAGAATATCGTCATCTTTGCCGATGATGAGTCTAGCCGAGGTACAGCGCTTGTGCAAGGAGGTGATAAGTTCATGTGGTAGCCGAATTGAAATGTCAGCAGGAAGGGAATTCGTCCCACACGGATTCAGGCTGTTCGCAACAATTCCATGGGCGTTGCCCCTGGAATCGTTGGTACCAAACGATCCCCCTCGCCCGCTCCGCGGGAGAGGGGGACAAAAGGGGGTGAGGGCGGTGGAAAGCCGGCCTGGTCCTGGCCAGGGCCTGACTCCAACCAAAGGTATTTGGCATGAACCATTACCCTTACTGACATATTGACTCGGCTTCGACAGGATCTTTTTACTCCTTGGATTGGGGTATAAATTCCTCCAGTATTTTCGCAGCCCTTTTCCTGGCAGGCCCCAGTCTTTTCAAGCTTTCGCCTCTTATCAACTTATCGACTTTTGCCCTAAGACCATGCTTTTTTTTAACGCCTACTACCCTGTTGCAGGCATTACGCACGAGCCGTTCATCGAGAACGCCGTTTCGAACTGCACGCAGGATGCCTTGGTACACTTCCTCCACCTTGAAGGGATTGGACAGCATGAGGAGATCCACGCCTGCGCCAATGGCCAGGACAGCGGCCCTGGCCGGTTCGAACCTCTTGACCATTGCGCCCATCATTAGATCATCCGAACATATCAGGCCCTCGAATCCGAGCTTTTTCCGCAATAGACCGTTCACGACCTTTGGGGACAATGCAATGGGGTGTTCCCGGTCCAGGCTCGGCACAATGGCGTGAGACAACATTATCGCATCCACGCCCGAATCTATCGCAGCTTTGAACGGCGGCAGTAGTTCCCGGGCGATTTCATCCGCAGACAGGGAAATGATGGGCATATCCTTGTGCGGGTCGGTGCTCGAGACGGCATTTCCGGGAAAATGCTTGGCCGTGGCTATTATCCCCCTGGATTGCATCCCTGTAATGAAGGCCCCGGCCAATAACGCAGCCTTGTCTATTTCAGGCGAAAAGCTCCTGTCTGATATCACATCTCCTGCGCCGATCGATGCCTCGACAACCGGTGCAAGGTTCATGTTGACGCCTACTGCAGAGAGCTGATCAGCCGCAGCCCGGGCCAAACGTTTCAGTGCATCGATTCCAAGTCCGCCCATTATCCTTGGAGAAGGCAGCCTGGTAAAACCTCGTTTCAGTCTCTGGACTCTGCCCCCCTCGTGGTCGATTGCAATTAAATAAGGTAGGTTCGGAGGCCTTGACAGGGCTATTTCCTGTACCTTGGCGACAAGCCCCGTCACCCCGGCCGGGCCACCGCGCAGGTTGTAAGAGAAAAGAACCAGCCCTCCGATGGGGACGTGTTCGAGGACTTCCCTGGACTCTGTTGTCGGTTCCCTGGATCCGACGACGCTGGTTAGCAAGAGTTGGCCGGCCGCTTGTTCGATACCCATATTTTTTGCACTGCAATAATCTTGAGCAAGTTGGGAGTGTGCCGATACGTCGAGGCTCAGGGACGTGCAAAGAACGATTTTGAGAAAAACTTGGAACCTCATGACAAAGAAAAGGCTATCAGAGGCCGGCCTTGAGGTAAATGACTAAACTCAAGACAAGCTATTCGGTCTGCAAGGAACCCGGCATTGTAAGATGGTGATTGGGAAGGCTGAATTGGTCTGTATCCCTGTTCCATCAGGGGTTTGAACCTGAAGATAACATGTTGGGGCTTTTGTTGTTGGTTGTTATTTTATTCCAGGGGCAACGCCCCTGGAACATGGGGATTTTTTTATTACGCCGCAATGAGGATCATTATTTTTGGTTATTTTTGGATATTTTTGCCCGGGCGCCCGTCCCCGTGAGTCCCGTGAGTTGGCGTGAGTTGCTTGACCTGTTTGGGGTATACGAATAGGGCTTGAACAAAAGGCAATATCGGCTATATATAAGCGTGGTTTTGGCACATTAGGAGGAAGTTCCATGTTTCTGCGGGGAATTATCTTGTTTTTCGTGAGCTGGACCTTGCTTTTCCCTTTGGAGGCGTTCTCCAGGCAGAAGAGTATCCTGGTCGGTCACATACAGGCCAAGCTCAAGGGCAAGAAGAAGCTTTCTGACCGGGATTTCTACGAGGCCAAGCTTACAACTGCTATAAACGAGGCGGCTTCCGGGTACAAGGTCAATTCCATGGGCGATCTTGCAAGCCAGCTCGAGTTCGAGCACTTGAGGGAGAACATGGGTTGCGACGACCAGTCATGCCTGGCCGAGATAGCCGGGGCCACAGGAGCTGACTACGTTGTGTTTCCGAGCCTTATGCAGCGGGGCAAGTGGTTGTACTTCCAGATAACGTACATACACCGCAAGAGCGCGAGCGTTGTGAAGCGGAGCAGGCTCATCAAGTTCAAGTGGTCCGGCGACGAGTTCGAAAATGCCATAGACAAGGCAGTGGAGCAGGTTTTCGGTACCCCCGGCGTAAGCGACAGGACCGCGGTCGTTCCAGGGGTCAAGGAGCAGGACATTGGAGAGAAGGCAGGTGACTGGGACATTGGAGAGTCCAGCACGGTGCTTGCGTCCTTTTCCTCCGAGCCTTCCGGCGCAGTGGTGCTTTTCGACGGCAAGCTTTTGTGTCACAGCACTCCTTGCAGCAAGGTGGTGGGTAAAGGGCGTCACAGGGTGTCCATGGAAAAGGAGCGGTACTTGAGCCAGACGCGGACCATTACGTTCGACAGCGACAGCCGGGTTGGCTGGAAGCTCACGCCTGACTTTGGGTGGCTCACGGTGGAGACAGAGCCTGCAGGTTTGGATGTGAAGATTGACGGCAAGGTGGCGGGCAAGAGCCTGCTCAAGGATTACGAGGTGTCCCGTGG
>JAADFL010000010.1 GCA_013152945.1 Deltaproteobacteria bacterium
GCGAGTGACGGACAGGCAGCCGCCCTGGACGCCATGAGGTTCATTATAATATTCGGTTCATCTTGCAAATGAGACAGCCAAGAGCAAAGAGAAACAGGACGTCAAGCAAGCCTTTTTTTGTGCCCGGGGTTCCACTGCAACCACATCCACTGCTCCCGTTTCTGTGATTGTCTGTTTTGGATTCGGCTGGTTCCTGCTCCTGCATGTCCATGTTGTCCTGTAAATCCCCGGGGTCCGAGTCAGGTACATGGGCCGCATCATCCCGATAACCTGCATCGGCATCTCCTTCGCTTGCAAGTTCATTTTCTCCTTCGGGGCGGTTTTTTTCAGGCAGTGACTCGTATTCGGCCCCATCCTGTTCAGAGCCTGTGCAGACTCCCTGTATGCAATTTTCACCCTTATTGCAACATTCACCAGAGCACTCCTTATAAAGGCAAATGCACATGCCGCCATCGTCACAGGTTTGATTCGAGCCGCAGCTCGTTGCAGGATCAGGGGAACACTTGTTCCACTCACCCCACGTGCAATCGTCTTTACAGGACCTCTCATGAAAACCGCAATCCCCGCATTTTTCGTTCCCGGTATCATCCGGTGAGCAAGTGCCCTTTCCGAGACAAGGCCCAAAGTGCCCTTCGCTGTTGCAAGTCCTTGTCCCGCATTTTTCACAGCTTTCGGTTTTTCCCGGTGTACACCCGCCGTTTCTCTTGATGTACACGGGTCCCATGTCTTCCGTGAGTGTCAGTGCGCATGTATTGTCCCGGCAGGTAACGTCCTGGACCTGGTTGCCGTACATGTCATAAAAGGCTGTGACTCCAGGCGCCTGAACATTAACCGTGCTTTGAGTGTTGGGCCGGGTCTCCCAGATCACAGCAGTGGACACATCGGAATTCGTACCTGACATGAGCATGCCGAAAACATGGCTCAATCCACTATCAATACGGTATACCCTGCATGTACCGGCTGGGCGTAGATCTGCGAACGTCTTTACGGCAAGGTACGCGGGCTTGGGTTCGAGCGTATCGTGCCACAGGAGGCCGAAGTTGTGCTCGCCGTTCTGTGGGTCATTTCCGTCATTCACAAGGTCGTACCAGACCACCTTGAGGCGGTTCACCATGAGATTGTACAACAGCTCCCTCACAGCGTACCTGGCCTGGAGCTGGAGGCTTTGTTCTGTATTTCCTCCAAAGGATGTAGTCGTATATCCCCATTCGCTGGATATAACCGGGATGTCCGTCCCACTGTTACTGTCCCTAGCCGCCTCCTCGACGGCAGCCACTTCCTCGTAAAAGCTCTCCGGAAGCGATACTCTGTACGGGTGAACGCTGATCCAGTCCAAAAGGGACGGATCCAGCTTGGAGAGAACCGCCTGTATGAATGTGAGATCCACCATCGATGTCGCAAATACCGCCGTATGCATGCCTGGGGCCTCTTTGGCAATGGCGGCGAGGGCCTGGCTTGCCAGAGCGGCATATGCATCGGTATTGGGCCCTGGTTCCCAGAAAAAGGCTATGTTCGGTTCGTTCCAAACTTCGAGTGTCACGTCTTTTCCTTTGAAATGACGGGCAGCGGCAGCCGCGTAAGATACATACGCAGACCTGTACGATGAAGAGGCGGGACCGAAGTGGTCCTCGTATGGCTGTGGGCCGTCATAGTAACTTGGATTGCCATAATCCAGGATCAGGAAGGCCTTCATGGATCTCGAGGCAAGGGCGGCCACCAGCTTGTCATAGGCTGTAAAATTGAAATGACCGGGTGAGGGTTCGACGGCCTGCCAAAACATGTCCATCCTGATGAAGCCGAAGCCTGCCTGGCTGGCCAGGTCGAGCTGGTTGTTTTCCGGCGCTGCAAAGTGAACATTCACACCAAGTCTGTTTCTTGGGTCATCTTCGAAGACCTGCTTCATGGAACCCTGGTCGAATGGATCGAATTCCACGGCCCTGGACTTGATGAATGCGACGTCGTCTATCATTATAGAGCCGCTCCGGTGAAAGCCGGACCGCTTGTCGACCAGGATCCAAAATTCCTTCAAGCCGCCATGGAACCGGTTGTCGTTTGCCCCATCCCAATAACTCTCGCCTCCGCCGGTCAGCACCCTGTAATGAGTCCAACCGTTGGGCATAGTTTTAATGGGAACACCGAACTGGATTGTCTGGCCTGTAGAATCCCCCAACCTGACAAGCACTTCCGAGCCTGCCGGGTAGTGCTTCAGCCAGAATGATATACCTTCGACCTGCTTAGCCAAGTAGAACTTGTATCCCATGCCTACGTATGAGCCGCCACCGGTGAAATCAAAGGTGAGCTTGGCACAGGTGGAGTTGTTGCGGCCTTGTCCGCTCGCGAGACCAAGATTGACATCGGCTCCGGATGCATTCATGGTCTTCCAGCCAAAGAGCGGGTTATTCGATTCGAAATCGGTAAACAAGTCGTCCGCACGAACCGCCGGGCTCGAAAGGGCTGCAACAATCGGGAACAAGGTTGAAATTATCATATTGAGAAACCTTGGCAGGTGATCGAACATGTCCAACCTCTCTTTTTGAGATGCGGTAGTCTATTATGCAGACTACGAGTCGCCAAAAACACTCATCTGACAATTACCTTGGATAATTATAATACAAGCCACGCGGAATTTCACGAAACTTCATGCCCATTGGATACGGGATGCCTGGTAAAAGGGCTCTTTCCAGCAGAAAGGGCAAACATTGTAAAAATAAAACGGGCGAGGCGCCCGGGTCGAGAAGCAATTTAATTCGAGGCCATTATTCTTTCACGTACTTTTGCCTCGTCCAGGAAAACCGCGTGGAGCTGATCCAGGTCATAGTATTCGCCACCTTCGAAAAGACCGGCGCAGATTTGATTGAAATTACAAGAGTCGCATGCCTCTGACTTGGTATATCTCCATTCGGTCTGGCGAACCATGCCTTTCTTGTCCAGGAAAAACACGGTTCTCTCTTCGGCCTTGACTATTTTCCTGGCTTCAGTGGAACAGTGAGCAAAGTCTGCCATGAAGCACAAGGGAACCCGTTCCACCCGGAACGTACCCCCTCTCTTGTCTATCAGGGCCATGGCCTTGAAAAGGGATAGCTCGAACATCCAGGGTTGACTGATGACATCCGAGTGCTTACTCGCCCTGTTCTGCCTTGGATCGATATTGTTGAAGACAAAGTGGGTAACATTCGGGTGTTGATTCATTATGTGATCCACGGTCTCGTGAAGATGATCGCAATTGTACCTGTTGATAACTGTATTTACGTCTGTCTTGAGGCCAAGGGACTTTGCATTGTCCAGGGTCTTCTCGGCATTTTCAAGGCTTGACTCGTTGCCTGTCAGGAATGCCTGCACTTCCGGCCGATATGAGTGCAGGGAGACATGCATTTGTGAGAGACCGGCTCTCACGTAATCTTCCAGTAGTCCCCGATCTGCAGTAAGTTGCCCGTTGGTGATGATTCTTGCAGGCAAGCCTTTTGCCACGGAATAATGGATAATGTCTTTGAGGAAGGGACACAACGTGGGTTCCCCACCGGTCAGTATCACACCCTCGTATCCCAGCTTGACCAAGCTGTCTAATTGATCCTTGGCAGCTTCTATTGTCTGTGCAACGTCGTTTGGAGGATTGGAACAGAAGCGGCAGTTCTGGTTGCATTCCCTGGAGACCTGTATGTAACCGAGATTCGCCACTAATTCAACTTATGCACCGGGCAAGAAAGTTTCTTCCCAAGTACGCACGGATGCAAGCCGTTCTTTCCACTCATCGAGGTCGTGAACATCGGTTCCTCTCGATGCCTCGGCCCCTTTTGGAAAATATTTTCCCGCAAGTTCCATGATCTGCCTCATGCCTGAACGGACTCTGTCGATGTCCAAGCCCTTCTCGCCGAATTCGTAAGGATAGAACAACTCCAGGCCCGCACAACCTGCCGCCCTTCCTGCATCGAATAATCTATCGAGGCCGATGCGTTCGGCAAAGAATAGCGGGTGTGCAAGGAGGCTGTAACCGCCTGCACGCTTGATTAGTTCCACTGCCTCTTCAATGCCGGGTTTATTCACCGGGGGCGCAGGCCCAAGGTCATCAAGAAGAGCCTTGAACTCCTTGTAACCTGCTTCAAATGTTCGGCCCTGTTTTGCAAGGGCCCTGTAGAGATGGACCTTGATTGGTGTTTTTACAAAAGGAGAGAGAACAGAGCCGGGCTCGATTGGTTCACCCTGCTCGGCCAAGCCACGGCACAGGAAATCGAATCTCTCCGTTCTGTCTTGTTGTACAAGGGCGAGCCTTTTTTTCAAATCCGGGTTGTTTGCGTCGAATCCAAAGCCCAGGATTTCTGTCTCCTTGTCGCCGAGACAACAGTCGATCTCTACACCCGGGACTATGTACACTTGGTGCGCCTGGCCGAACTCCACGAACTTCTGATCGATATGAGCCTCGATGCAGTCGTGATCCGTAATGGCTATCCTGGTAAGACCAAGCCCTGATGCACGCCGCACAACATCCTCGACAGATGCCAGACCGTCGGAGTAGTGGGTATGAACATGCCAATCGGAATCCAGGGATATTTGTTTCGGCCCGCTATCCATGGACGAAGAAATTACTCTACATGGTCTTACGGGTCAAATGGCAAGTTTTTAGTCAGTTGCCGGTACGGCCTTGGAAATTCAAATTCGGTTGCTCTCCCAATGCGAACAGGATATCCGGATTCCTGCTTTGCCCGGAGATTTATTTCCACGTGCAGCACATATCGACCTTGCCGTCTTTGGCGCAGTACAGCCTGACTTTTTCTCCGGCCTTGATGTCCATGCCTTCCATGGCAGCCGGTGCACTCGATGTACAACTTGCTTTTCGGCCGGACAAAATCTCAAGGTACCTTCCCTTTGTACAATCAAACGATGACTTGATGTTTCCTTGCTCCCATTCAGCGGTTAGCAGGTCGGGCTTGTTCGGAAAAACCGAGAACATGGGCGCGCCGAAGACCGGATCGAACACGGCTTTTTCGTGTCCCTGGGAGTCGAGAAAGGCAAAACCGCTGTCCGAAGAATAATAGTCCCACAGTGCGGAGGAGATAAAGTGTTTTACCAGCACGGCATTCAGGTCTTTGATGTATTGCCCGAAGTTCGGATTGGCGGTAATGCCGCCGTATTCACCCAGCCATATCGGCACGCCCTGTTCCTGGTAAGGCGTTACCAGGGACATGAAGTCTTCTTCCAGCCTGCTTTTATCGAGGTCATACCCCTTGGCCTCCGGCTCGTGTACATCCCTGGGATAGAAATGGGGTGAAAATGCGATCCTGTCCCTGACACTTTCAGGTATAGCAAAAGGTTCGCTTATACCCATCTGGTAGGAAATGTTTGGTTCCAGGAAATATATCCTGCCGGGGCAAACCTTTTCTATTGCATTCATTACACGCAAGTAAATAGGGAAAAGCACCTTCTTGTCGAAATCCTTATCTCCCAGGCTGGAACCAGGAAAGGGTTCATTGAAGAGATCGAAGCCTACGAGTTTGTCCAGGTGACAGAGCGTGGATGCCGCCTCTGCCCAGGCCCGGGCAAAGGAATCTATGAGATATTGCGTTGAATAAAAATTGTCGAAGCAGGCTATTACCTGCGGCTTGGTATAGTTTATCCACCATGGGCTGGACGATTTGTAACCTTGTTTCAGCTCGTCAGGGCAGGCCCAAGCAGGTGCTCCATGAGAGGCAAACGGATCGCCCCAGAGGTCCTGGTGCATGTCCAGGATTATGTACATACCGTTTTCCTGGAGTATCCCGGCTTCGGCGTTCAACTTTTCCAGGTAATCACTGTCAAAGGAAGTCGGGCCGTAGGGCGCAATAGCGCGCCAAAAGGTCAGCAACCTGACTGAATTGACGCTGGCTTCTTTGAAAACATCCAGGTCGGATTGTTTGAGATTGAACATGAAATCCTTTGCTGTTTTGGCGGTTCCCGAAAGGTTCAGGCCCTTGAGGAACAGGCGGCTTCCATCAGAAGTCCTGATGGCGTTGTCTTTACATGCGTAGGTGCGATTCTGCTCCTGTGGCGACAGCGGAGAATTTCCACCATACATGGAACAACCAAATACGCCCAATAAAAAAATGTGCGATACCCCGATGATTGCCGAAAGCAATAGCGTTCTTGACCCGAAAACCATTGAATATTTCATATGCACCTCTTTGGACAATATTTTCGAAAGTAATAATAATGTTTCTCTTGCCAATTTGGAATAGATAAGGAATAGATACGGAGCAGGTAAAAAAATCGCAAATTTCCGCATTCATGGGAAATGGGGTATGCCTGGAAAGGCTTTCGGCAATGACATCGATGTCTGGAAAAAGTTGCAAACAGATCTTGACACGCTGCGGCTTCCCATCTATAAGCCACAATTCCTTGGGGTGGGGAGCTTGCCGGATGGTCCGGTACGCATAACCAGGGCCAAGAGGTGAAGAAATGCCTCCAAAGAAAACAAGACTCGGGGAATTACTTCTGAAAAAGGGATTGATAGACAGGGATCAGCTCAATAGTGCTCTCGCATTCCAACGCCAGTGGGGCCATAGGCTCGGTACTGCAATGGTATCGCTTGGATTCATCAATGAGCAGGAGTTGGTGGACGTGCTGGGCGAGACCCTCAACATCAGGACAGTGGACCTGTCGAAAACATCCGTCGATCCGGCTGCCCTCGAACAGATCCCGTATCATCTTGCAGTAGAGAACGACTTGATTCCAATTGCCGTTGAACAACCGGGACAAGGGAGAAAGAAGGTACTGACGGTGGCCATTGCCGATCCGCTTAACGTGGCTGCCATCGACGAAATCGAATTCACCTATGATTGTAAGATCCAGACCCTCTTATCTCCTCTTTCGATGATTAGCTCCGCTATCCGTAAGTACTACCTCAAAGAAGATACGAACATCAGGCCGCTGGCCAAGAATGATGAGCAGAAAACCGGCACAAAATCGGAAGAAGAGAAGAAGATGACGATTATTAGGGGCGGTCAGTACGAGGACATCTATGACCAGGAACCTGCCGAGCCGACCAGCCCCGAGATTAGTGCCGACATTGTCAAGAGATTCAAGAAGCTTGGAGTCAGGGTCAATGACATGGAACAATTCGAGCGGCTTGAAACATACGTGTACACCTTGCTTCGGCTTCTCGTTTCAAAAGGTGTTATCACCAAGGATGAGTTTTTCAAGGAATTGAACAAGAGCCGATAAGATCCTTCCCAAATAAACAGGGAACCTTAACCGATTCTATTTCTTCTTAATTTTCCCGGCTTTTTTCGGCCTCAAGGGCAAGATACAAAAGTGGAACGAGTCTTGCGACTTTTCGTCAGACGCGCGCAATCGCGCTATCAGGCAGGTACTACTCTTTCCACCTTGTCTCCAAACTTGTTTTTAAGTGCCCTTTCGATACCGAATTGCAATGTCATGACAGCACCTGCACAACCGGCACAGGCCCCCTTTAGTCTAACCTGTACTTCCTTGGAGTCTTCCAGGTAATCCACGAACTCGAGGTCGCCGCCGTCCATTTGCAGTTGCGGCCTAATCATCTGGTGAAGAAAATCTTCGATTTGCTGTCTCGTACTTTCTTGTTCGGACATAACTGTTCTCCTTTTTGATGTGGGTGTAATTAAATCCGTTGCCGATGATGTTACCCAATTTCCGCCGGCTCTCGAAAGGCCAGGCTATAGTTGTTTCTCCTCGAAATACCAGTAGGCATCACCTCATCTTTGCGTCTTGCCTGCTCCTCCAATTCTTGGCCCATATTGCCCATATGGGCTGAAATACTTGAAAAAACCATCGGCAACGACTCTCATCGCTGCTAAACGGTAATCTAGTTTTTTAGTAACTTATGTCAAGTATTATTTCATATTTCAAACGATCAATAAAAACAAATCTACTTATACAAGCCAGGCGTGAATCCTGATTCGTGTATCATTGTGGCTGATTGTCGGCCGGTTGAGACTTGACCGCCGGATGGATCTCGGTTCTGTGGTCAGGCAGGAGCACTATCTCAATTCTCCGGTTCTTGCTCCTGCCTTCAGGCGTATCATTAGAGGCTACGGGTTGAAACGGGCCGTACCCGGCGGCTGAAAGCCTGGAGGGATCTACCCCGTGTTTTTGGAGAAACCTTACCACTGTTAGGGCCCTGGCAGTGGATAACTCCCAGTTGGTGGGAAATCGCTTGCTTCTGATTGGAATGTTGTCCGTATGGCCCTCGACCTGAATCACCTTGTCGTTCAGGGTTTTAAGCACCTCCGCAAGCTTTGCAAGGGCTTCCTTGCCTTCGGGATTCAATTTCACCTGCCCTGAAGAGAAGAGGATTTTGTCTTTCAGAGAAACGGTCATCCTGCCCTTCAATCTGCTTATGGCCACCTTACCTGCCTTGATCTCCTTCTGCATTTTGTTCATGAGGTCATCATAGGTCTTGGTCTTTTCCTCGAGTTGCTTCTTTTTTTCCATAAGGGCGACATTGGTGGCCTGGAGTTCATTGATCTTTGACAGGGATGTCTCCATGTCTTTTTGTAGTTCGCTTTTTTCTCCGGCCAACTTGGCCTTTTCATTCAATACCTTCTTAAGCTGGGATTGTATCTCTGTAACGAGATTCTGGAGCTGTTCCTTCTGCTCTTTTTCAGAAGCCAGTTGAACTTCCAGGTCCTTGATTTGCTGTTTCAAGCCCTCCCTCTCTGATTTGAGGTTTCTAATATCCGCCAATGCCCGGTTATGGATTTCTTTATCGACTCCGCATCCTGTATTAGATACAAAGAATAATATTCCGAGGCTTGCACAAATCCATCTAGTGCTCATCGTAATCCTCCTTTCCTCGCTCCAAATCAGGCAATCAATTAATTATGCAGGATATCTAACATGGCCGGACAGCCCGGTCAACTTGACATGTACGATCGTGATCCATACGCTGATCTCAAGTCCGGCGGACGGCCTACGAGGCAGGTGGTAATACATGAGAATCGGTTTTACAACGACCATACCTGTAGAAGTGATTTTGGCTGCGGGGCATGTCCCGGTGGATTTGAACAACTTGTTCATTTCCGCAGCCGACCGGAATGCCTTGTTGGCAAGGGCGGAGAAAAGAGGCATTCCTGTATCCACGTGCTCCTGGATAAAAGGCATATACGCATCCGTTATGGCCGGTGAAGTCGACTCGGTAATCGCAGTGGTGGAAGGTGATTGCAGCAATACATCCTCGCTCGCAGAACTCCTGGAACACGAAGGCGTTCGGACGATACCTTTCAGGTATCCCAGGAATCGCGATCGTGCGGCATTGAGAGAACAGATAGAGTCGCTGTGCCAGGTGCTTGGAACCACGATAGAACAGGCAGAAGCCAGGAGAAACGAATTGATGCCTATACGCAAGCGCCTCGACGAGCTGGATAGATTGTCATGGAGCACGCATGTGATTCCCTATTCAAAGGTGAGGAATCTGCAGCTCGCCTCCAGTGATTTTCTAGGTTCCCCCATGAAATTCGAGGCCCGGCTCGATACGCTGGAACAGGCGACTGGGAATGCCGGCCGACTCAAGATGCATGCTGCCAGGATAGCCATAGCCGGTGTGCCCACCTCGTTTGACGACCTGCTTGAAAGGGTCCGGGATTTCGGCGGTGAGGTGATGCTCGATGAAATGCCCAGGCAGTTTTCAATGCCTTTCTTCGATGCCGAATCCATCGTGGATCAATACCTGGCGTATACCTATCCGTACGATATCTTTCACCGTGCAAGAGACCTGAAAGAGCAGATACAAAGGCGGCGAATTCATGGGCTCGTGCATTATATCCAGGCATTTTGCCACAGGCAGATAGAGGACATCGTTTTGCGGGACCTGGTTGAAATTCCTACACTCACCATAGAGGGGGACAGGCCCGGCCCCTTGGATCAGCGTTCAGGGGTCCGGCTCCAGGCATTCCTGGAGATGCTCACATGACAAGGCGCGCATAACACAAGGGGGCAGGCCCTGGGCCTGGGGCGTCCCGGGATTCGGGCTATACACGAAGTCGATAGAAACTCCCGCCGGAACAAGTAATTACCGATCCCAGCCGGTAAAATTGCCCTAGCCATTGTTTCGGACTCTGGCCAAGCGGCCGGCGATCAGCTCGACCATCTCCTGCTGTGTGATACGCGCCGTGTTGAGCACGGCGTCGTAGTGGCACGAGTCGCTTACATCCTCTGTAAGGAACTCTTTTATTAAACGCCGGCGGACCCGGTCGCCCTTGTCCACGCGTTGTTCGGCCTCGTCTTGTCCTACACCCAGCTCGGCCGCAATTTGCGAGATGCGGTGCTGGCGCGGCGCCACAAGGCGATAGTGATGGCCGCCGGGCAGATGGCGGGTGACAATTGCCCCGCCGCGGCCCACCAGGATGGCCCGGCCGTGCATGGCCAGGGTTACCATGGTCCGTACTATCTTACGGAAGATACTTTCCTGGTCCGGCCAACCACAGATGAGGCTCTCCAAGTAATCGCTCACCTGCCCACGCAGGCGCTCATCAAGGGACTCGAACAGATCCTTGGACAGCTTTTCCTGCTGTGCCACGTCCAGAATCAGCCTGCGGTCGTACGCTATCCAGTGCGGCTCTTTCTCGGGCACTGCCTGGTTGAGTCGCTCGGCGAGTGCATTGGCCAGGGAGAAGCCGCCGCAGCCGAACTGCCGCGAGATGGTTACGAACATATCGGGTCTGTCTTGCTGCTCGGTTGCACCGCGACTGCGCTGCTCGAAAAGCCGCACTTGCCTGCCAACAAGAACCTCCCAACTTTCCTTTTTCATTACGCCCTCCGTGATGGCTGTGGCCCCATGGCCCCAGGCTTTTTTAAATATGGTTAGCATTGGTATGGCTGTTGGTCAATGCAGATTCGGCTCGCATGTTTCGGCTTTTCGCATAATTGAAGAAATGACGATGGAAAATGTCTTGCCCGGGAAAATTATCGTACGAGAAAAAATGTGATGAGCGGACATCTGGGTGCGAAGCCGAAGAAACCAGACGCTTCACATATTAACAACCAGACACTCCCGTCGGCTTGACCCTTGTATGAGCGCTGTGCTAGTAAACAATTTACTATGATTGAATAGACAATAGGGGCTCACGACAGAGCCCGTTAAGGAGTAAAAGAAGATTATGGTAGAGAGCACATGGCCGGTACTGCTGCTGATACCATCCGAGATCAGGACAGACGTGGTCAGCCTGGTAACTGGTTCAGGGACTGTTGTGTTCGGCGTGCTCATGTTACTCATCTTTTTCTCGGTTGCATGTTGGGCAATCATAGCATTCAAGTTCACGCAGGTACGAAGGGCCCATAAGGAATCGGCCCAGTTCTTGGAAATGTTCTGGCAATCAAGGAAGCTGGATACCATATACGAACAATCCGAGCGCCTCCGGAACAGCCCGGTGAGCGAGGTCTTCAGGGCAGGCTATATCGAGCTGTCGAAACTGAGGAAAAGAAAGGGGGCTGCCCAGGGTGGAAACCAGGCTGATTCCATGCTTTTCGAAGAGAGCGGGCTGGAAAACGTGGAGCGGGCCATGAGAAGGGCCGCCAGTGCAGAGAGGACCCGGTTGGAGAGATTCGTGCCTTTTTTGGCGACTACAGGCAGTTCGGCGCCTTTCATCGGCCTGTTCGGCACGGTCTGGGGAATCATGGATGCCTTCCATAAGATTGGGACCCAGGGTGGAGCCAGCCTGCCTGTAGTGGCCCCCGGTATCTCCGAGGCATTGATCGCAACCGCCACCGGACTTGCGGCAGCCATTCCTGCTGTTATCGGTTATAATTACTATGTGGCCAAGCTCAAGGAACTCGACTCAGAGGTCGAGAACTTTGCTAATGATTTCTTGAACATCGTAAAACGGGTCTTTTTCAGGTAGGATCTGTTTTTGGAGGTTGGTGACGAGTATGGGCATGACAGGCCCAAGCAAATCCAATGGCGGAGTGATGTCCGAAATAAACGTCACTCCATTGGTGGATGTCATGCTGGTGCTGCTCATTATCTTTATGGTGACCGCGCCGTTGCTGAAACAGGGAGTAAAGGTGGATCTTCCCCGTGCAAGGGGAGAAGAGTTGAAGTCGGACAAGGAAATGCCCGCTCTCACCGTTACAAGGGACGGCAGATATTTTTTGGGCAAGTACGAGATTCCTGCAAAAGATCTCGAAGAAAAATTGGCTGGAAACGAAAGAATAAAACGAGAGAAGCGCGTAAACGTCTATTCAGACAGGGATGCACCGTACGGTACGGTGGCTGCGGCATTGGCCGCATTGCATAAGGCAGGTGTGGATCAGGTGGGCTTGGTGTTTGAAAATCTGAGTGTGCATATCACATCGAAAGGTCCCGAGTATATACCTGTGCCTAAGGATACCGGATCAAAAGGCGATAAACGCAAAAGCAAACCTGGAGTTTCTAAGTGAGAGGAGACAACGAGTTGGTCCGCCGCCGGATTTCCGGTGATGAGCGCGTACTAATGCGTATGCTTTTGTTTTCATTCGCAGTACATATCCTCGTTCTGGGCGGAATCGTGATAAAACAGCGCTTTTTAAATCGCCGCGGCTCGCAATTCGAAGAAAAGATCATGGCAGCCAGGCTCTTGAGGCTCGGTACTCCGCCACGCAAACTAAAGCACAGGGAAATGCCCAGGAAAATCCCCAACCTGCCTGCAAAACGAAACGAGGCCCTGGTCCCTGGAAGCAAAAAATCCAGGCATATGGCCGAAATGACAACCCGGAGAAGGAACAACGATTATACAAGGGAAATGAACAAGGCTCTCGAGCGAATCAGGGCACAGGTGAAAACCGAGAACAACAGGGAATTGCCCGATAACCTCCCACCAACGCCGGGCAGTCCCGATGGTGTCAAGGAAGGCGATGTGATTGATCCCAGGACCGTGAATGCAGTCAACACCTATGTTGCCAGAATCGGGATGGAGCTGCGTACAAAGGGAGGCTGGAACATTCCGTCAATAATACCGAAAGAAACCGCAAAGAACCTTTCAGTAACCATTTTGGTTATATTGGATGCCCAAGGCTACATTCTCAAGAGAGAGCTGGTCAAATCCAGCGGCAACACGCTGTTCGACAATGCAGCCCTGTCAACAGTGTCCAATGTCAAGAAGGTATCTGCACCGCCGCCTGATTTACCGGATAAAATCAGAAAAGAGCTGCTTGATGAAGGACTGGAGGTCGAGTTCACCGGGGTAAGCTTGAGGTGAACGGTAAGGGGTTCAAATGAAGAATGTGGCGAAAGCCGGTCTGTTGACCGCAATTTTTTGTATGGTTCCTTGCCAGGGCATGGCAAGAATCAAGGTGGTGATAGACGACCCCAATTTCCAGCCCCTGCCTATAGCAATCCCGGACCCGGAGGCGGTAGGCAACAGTGCCAAGGGAAAATCCGTTGTCATCGAGGCCGGGAGGGTTTTGAGGGATGACTTCGATTTGTCCGATTTTTTTAAAGTCATTCCACCTGCCGCGTACCTGGTTAAAAAAGGTTCGCACATGCTGAAGGCCGGGGATATTGATTTCGGCGCATGGTTCGAGGTAGGTGCCCAAGCCCTGATTGGAGGATCCATCCACTTTATGGCTCGTGGAAAAATGGAACTCGAGTTAAAGCTTTTCGAGGTGGCCAGAGGGGAAGAAGTGCTCCACGCCCGTTATAACGGGCCTATAAAAATGGTTTCCAGGTACCTGCACAGGTTTGCGGACAGGGTCGTTAAACGCCTGACCGGTGAAAGAGGAGCCTTTGCAACCAGGATAGTATGTGCAAGAAAGATAAAAGGCATCAAGCAGATATACGTCATGGATGCAGATGGTAGACACGGGCGGGCCCTTACACACAACAGAACCATCAATATTCTTCCCACATGGGCGCCGGACGGCATAACCGTATATTTCACCTCGTACATGAGACACAATCCCGATTTATGGAAGGTAGCAATTTCAGGGGGCAAACCTGTGCCCGTGTCCGAGTACAGGGGATTGAACGTGGGGGCATCCTTGTCTCCGGATGGCAACTGGATTGCCCTGACACTATCGAAGGACGGCAACTCCGAGATATACAAGATGCACCCGGACGGTTCGGGTATGCACAGGCTGACCAATTCATTGGGAATAGACTCGAGCCCGGCCTGGTCGCCGGATGGAACCAAAATAGCATTTGTTAGTTCCAGGAGCGGTAATCCCCATATCTATTTGATGAACGCCGATGGCTCGAACCAGACAAGACTTACCTTTGTGGGAACGTACAACCAGACCCCGGCATGGTCACCGAAAGGAGACAAGGTGGCCTTTACTGCAAGGGATGAGAGAAACGTTTTCGATTTATTCGTCATTGACCTTGAAACCAAGGAAATAAAACGGCTGACCCAGGACCAGGGTAATAATGAGAACCCCTCGTGGGCTCCAAACGGCAGGTTTTTGACCTTTGCATCCAGTCGCGAGGGAATATACAAGATATATGTCATGGATGAAGACGGCTCGAATCAGAGAAAAATTTCCAGGGGTACTGGAAGTTTCACTACCCCGGAATGGTCTCCCTGGACAAAGGAGCCGTATGCCGGTCTGCCCTAGTCTGGGCATTGCCGGGGAGTTATGGAGGAATCGAGTATGCCTTTAAAGATTGATTCTATTATCAAATCTTTTGTGGGTGGTTGATATGTCCCTCTTGTATATTGTCAAGAGGCCTGATGGAACAACATCCAAGCCTATTGGCTTCGAGCAATTACAATCCATGGCGGAAACCGGTCTCTTGGATGGATGCACGGTCGCGGTACATGGAACCGGCCATTTTGTCACTCTTGCCGATGCCTTGGGTAATTCCGTGCCCACGGGACATGGAATCGAATCCATGCCGGAAAAATTAAAAAATGTGGATGAAATCCCGGGCGGAGAACAGAATTTGGAATTCGACCTGCCATCTCCCGAAGAACTGGAGTTGCCTGATCAAAGAGAGAACTTTTTAGAAGTCCCTTCAGACCGTAAACCCGAAGAACGGCGCTTGGAGCCTCCGGATGTTTCAGATGAAGATAAGAACCAGCTTGAGGAAGCTGCTCCTCCCCAGTTTTCGCATCCTATTCCGGCGGCAGTTCCCGGAGAAAACGATGCCGGAGAAAACATTGTTGCAGATGTGCCTTATCATGGTGAAGATGGTTATAGCATCAAGAATCCCGATGGACTCATTCTTGGTCCCTTGTCCATACAGGAGGTGACCGAACTGGTCGGTAGCGGCGGTTTGTCGAAACAAGATCCAGTCTCCATTGGCGGAAGCGAATTCCAACCGGCCGATCAATTGCCGGAGTTGGCAATACTTTTCGAGAGGAGGGGACCGAGGGAAACACCATCAAGAAGCGAGGCCGAACCATCGACAGATCCCGGTGTCTTGGATTTACCTTCCATGGAGGAAATTGAAAAAGACGGTGCACATGAAATTACAGACAACATAATATCGAAGGACGTGCATGCTCCGGCCATAGATAAAGAAAATATGTCGCCTGGACCCGTGGAGGCGGAAAGCATTGTTGCCGGCGGGGGATCGGAGCCGGCGATAAAACCCGGTGAAATCAACCGGCCGTTCGATGAATCGAGTAAAGATGATGCAGTCCGGCCGGCGGAGGCTTCCGGGGAGCCTGAAGCATCAGGGGATGATTCGGATAATTATACTACGCCGCAGGCGCTTTGGCCGGAACTTTCGGGCCGGCTTGAAGACAAGCAACTACCCGCTGTGATATTTCAAATTTATAAGGAACGAAGAGATGGCGTGCTGAAGCTGGAAAGGGGCAAGGATAAAAAATCCATATTTTTCAAGCAGGGCAAACCGGTCAGGGTACAGTCCACAATCGTAGGCGAACGCTTCGGTGATGTATTGGTGCAAAGAAAATTACTCACAGAGGACCAGTTGCTCTCATCACTTGATTCGGCAAAGCAGAATGAAAGCTATCTCGGTACAGAGTTGGTTCGCCAGGGGTTCTTGTCTGCGCCTTTATTGTTTGAGATGCTGGGAGATATAATAAAAAACCAGATAGTATCTTCGTTCTCCTGGAAGGAAGGATTATTTTCATTTCAGTTGGAAAAGTTCAAGAGCCCCGAGCATGTTGCTGCCGAGGTAGACCCGATACATTTGTTGCGTGACGGCATAGCCAGGCATTTCGACTTGAGAAGGTTGCTCGGCCCGTCTTGTCTCGGAAGAATCATGGATAAAAAAGTCATGATCACGGATCCTTCCGGAAATGCCCTGCAGGAACTGAAATTGCCACCCAGAGAATTCAGGCTTGCCTCCAAGATAGAAGCTGGATCCACTATCCGCGAAGTGTACGAATCACTACACAAGGAAACCAGAGAGGAAGTAAAGGCGGCAAGACTATTGTTTCTTCTCATTTCGACCGAGGTCGTTTCCACCTTGGAGGAAGAGAGCGATGATCATGGCGGAGAGGAAGATAGTACAATAGACGGTGGCCCGGGCCTCGGCGAACACACCGGCTTCACCGGGGAGGTCGATTTCGGGAATGTGGATTTGTCCTCCAAAACAGAAAATGATGATGACAATCTCGACCTGTTAACCGGCTCGACGCCCGGTTCAGAGATTGAAATGCATTCATACGGTGAAGAGGTTAAAGATGTTGAAAAGACCCCGGTTATGGCCCCTGACATGGATGTAAATCTTCCCCTCGATTCAGGCTGGGAAGAGGAACCGGAAATTGAGCCGGAGCAGGAACAGCCCATGGCGGCTGCTGGTTTCGAACTTCCGGAGCAGGAACAGCCTATGGCGGCTGCTGGTTTCGAGCTTCCGGAGCAGAAGCAGTCTATTGATCGACCTGAAAAATTGTCAGGAACTGCCGCATCTCAAGGTGCTGGTCGAATCGAGGAACAGAGAAAAGAATTCCTGGAGTTTGCAAAAGACCTGGATAACAAGTCATATTTTGAAATTATGGACGTACCAAAAGACTGCACCGACCAGCAGGTGAAGACGAGTTATATGGCCTTGGTAAAAAAATATCATCCTGATGCCGGTGGAGGAGGAGAAGGTGTTCCAGACGATATACGTAGACTCAAGGAACAAATATTTGCAAGAATAAGTGAAGCTTTCGAAGTATTGAAAGACCCTGAAAAAAGAGAGGCCTATCGGGTCCATATAGAAGGTGGGGGCGATACCTCCGAACTTTCCGGGGACAAGGTGGATGTGAGCCCGATATTTCAATCTGAAGAATTGTTTCTTCAGGGTAAGCGATTGATCAAGGGACAGAAATTTGCAGAGGCTGTAAAAAGGATCGAGGAGGCATTGGAATTATATGACCGGGAACCTTCGTACCATGCCCACCTTGCCTATGCGAAAATGATGCGGGACGGTCCGTCGGATCCCATGAATATTTCCAGGACCGCCAAGACCCTGGTCAAGATCCTGGAGGCTTCTCCCAACATGGAAGATGGATGGATGTTGCTGGGCTACGTTTACAAGAGAGCAGGACAAATCGATTACGCGCTGCAGACATTCGAGAAGGCGCTGGAAATCAATCGTCACAACAATGAGGCAGCCAGTGAAGTTCATTTCCTAAGGAAAAAAAGGGAACGAGGAGAAGGCAAGAAGAAAGGCCTTTTCAAGTAGAAAATTTGGAACTCTAAAATACCCCGATCGAGAAATGGAATGCGCCTACAGGTTCGCCCAGTTCTTTGCGCCTATCGAGGTTGAAACCGTAATCAAAGGCAATAGGTCCAACAGGCGTTGAGTAGCGCAAGCCGAGACCCGCAGCATATCTTACCTTGATCAAATCACCTGGTTGAGGGTTTAACCAGAGATTGCCCGCATCCATGAATAAAGCCAATTCGAACCCCCAAAACAAGGATTTACGTAGTTCCACTTTGAATGTAAAAAATGAATTGCCTCCTTCGGAACGCTCCATATTTCTGGATTTGATTTCCTCTACGGATAGATCCGCCGGGTAGAGAGTCTTTTCCGGCAATGACCGCAAATCAGATCTTCCTCCAAGGAAGAAACGCTCCTGAACCGGTGTGGGGTTGGTCCTTGAAAAATTCTTTATCGCACCAATCCTGATGGAAACGGCCATCCTCAACCTGCCCGGTCTGTATATCGGAAAATACCCGCTCAACATGATATCGCCTTTGAGCAAATTCACGTCTATATCCTTGTTCAGTTCCGGCAATGAACGTTTGTATTCGCAGCTCAGGCTGGCTAAAAAACCGAGCATGGGATCGAATCTGTCATCACGCAAATCAAGCACGATATGGCCTCTCGGCCCATAGGACCAAGATATTCCCTCCGGCGGGATATCCCCGCCCCCCCTTGTTCCCGCGGCCAATTCGACATCGTCATAAGTAAACTCGAATTCGAGAATGCCTGTGATACGATCCATTGGATCAGTGAAAGCAGAGATGCTGAACCTTTGTTCGTCCAGGCCGTAAGCTGGATGGTTTTCCCTCTTCAAGAGACTGATATCTCCACGTATGCCCAACTGGAACTGCCTGGTGACCAATAGGTATGGATAGCTGACTGATAGGTTGATGTCTCTCTCAAGTCTGTCTTTGACAGGCAATTGGTCGAGGAATTCCTGGAACTGTGGGTCGAGAAAATAAACCATCGGATAATTGGCCCTGGCTGACGTCATGGCCCGGATTCCCCTTCCTGCCAGGTTCCTTCTTTCGAATGAAGATCGAACAGACGGTCCTTTCTCGGAACTTATTCCACCTGCAACTTCAAATACCGAACCAGGGGCTTCGCGTACTTCGACGACTATTTTCTTTATGGCTTGTCTCGCCTTGTCTTCAAAGGGTTCGATGATTACTTCTGTAAAGAGGCCGGTCCGGATCAACCGTTGCCTGCTCTCCTTGAGGGCATCTCTGGTCAGTAGGTCTCCGGGCCGGATCGTCATGCGATCCTTGATCAAGGATGATCGTATTTCGTAGTTGCCCCTAACCATGATCTCGCCGACCTTCGTTAACGGCCCCGCTTCGACTTTAAAAATGAGAATCGTCGAGTCGCCCTGTTTTTTTTCGGTTTTTTTTACGTCACAATAATAATATCCCATTAAGCGGCATTGGGACAATATTTGCTTAAGTGACTTATCCACCTTCCATGGATTCAAGCCGCCCCCGGGTTTCAACACCAGATTTTTTTTCAACTCATTAATGCTGCCGGGTTGCGGCCAACCCTGGATAACAAGGCCGGCTATTATTGTTCTAGGCCCTTCGTGAATCGGAATCTTGATTGTCAAATTCGTTCCGTTTTTCGAAAATACCAACTTGTAACGGCCTATCGATGATGACAGGTAACCCAGGGAACGGTAATAATTCACAACTTCTTCGAGACCGTTTTTAAACGTATCTTCGACGTAGACATCCTTGCCGGACAGGGGTTTTCTAAAGCCGCCGGACCTGTCAAAGGCTTCTCCCAATAGACGCTCCCTTGCCAACAAATCCGGATCGACCGGTTGATAGAGAATCGGGCGGGAATTCTCTTCCTCCATGACCGCCCTTAGGATCTTGTTGAGCTTGGAATCATTCACCGCCTTATTTCCAATAAAGTCGATCCGTTTGATTCGCACCCTTGGGCCTTCCTTTATATGGAACACCACTTTGGACAGATCCGGTGTATAGTTTATTCGTTCGCCAGTCACAATAGCATGAAAATAACCCAATCTCTTATAATATTCCGTCAAGGACCCCGCCATCGCATCGATGACATCCTTTGTTATCATCTTTTCCGTGCGTGGTTTGAGCAGTTTTCTCAAGCGCGATGATGTTACTTCTTGATTTCCCTCGAATGTGAAGATTATTTTGGGTCCTGATTCAATCCTGAGTCTCACAAGAGCATGGATGTTTTTTCCATCCCTGTGTATCTCGATACCGGGATCACCGACCTGTGCATCGAACCTTCCCATGTCCTGGTAGAATTTCCTTATATTCTTTCTGTCTTCATCGAGCCTGTCCAGGTCGAGAATTCTCCCTTTTCTCGTATCCATCAAGTCGAGAATTTTTTTGAACTTCACCGCCGGATGGCCTGTCAACAGAATGCGACTTATAATCAATGGTTTTCCTTCGATTACTTTTATTTTAAGCAATATGCCTCCCCGGTCCTTTTCCGGTTCGAACAGAACTTTCGCATAGTGATACCCGGCACGTCGATAGGCGTACTGAACCGCATCAACCCTGTTTTCCACTTCATCGAGTAGGTAGTCATCCCCGGGCCTGACATGAAGGAGCCGACCGATTTTTGCGCTGGAGAACCTCTTATTTCCGGTAATATCGATTGCAACTATTTTGCGACGTGCCCTGCAATGGAAGGTAATGATCAATCCTTTATGGCCGGGTTTTGCCGTTGCTGTGATCTGGTCGAACAAGCCCAGTTGAAACAGCCTCTCCAATGTTCGCCTGACTTCTTTCATGGATAGAGGCTGGTTCTTCTTTACATCGATCAAGTCTTTAATCGTATTTACATCGATACCGGCCGGAATGTCCAATATTACGCCTGATACTACAGGGCGGGAATTTGAAGCAAATATGCCGGGCTGGACCTGGATCATCAACATTGTCATCATGAGGCTGATGGAATTCATATTAGAACTCCCGCCTGTAACGAAGCTCCAAGCCGAAATTGCCACTTTGAAGAAGGTCGCTGTTCTCCCACTGCCCGAGCAAACCCAAACGGGGATTAAACCGGTATTCTATTTTCACCTTTTGATCTTTTGTATCTCCGACACCGGTCTCTATAGTCAGCAAAAGAGCATCAGTCAGTTGCTTGCCCACCTCCAAGTACGGAAGGAGGTATCCACCCTTTTCTCCCTTGGTCCAACCTGGGTAAAGCCTGAAAAAATCCAACTTAAGTGTTTCCCTGAGTTGTTCGTCCAGTCCTGTTATTTCCATGAGGGCGTCGGAAGTAATTTGTGAAAGGGCCTGTTCTGTACTTCCTTCCACATTGCCGCCAAGGTCTGTTGTCTTGACCCCGATAACAAATAATGAAAAAATATCTTCTTCGGGTAATGGAGGCTCGGATACGGCCCTCAATTCATACTTGTCAAGGTTACCCTGTACTTTAAATTCCACATCGTAGTAGGAAGACTCGCCGTCACGTTCCTCCCCGGCCGGTTTGAAATCCTTTAGCCTGGTAGTCGCCCGAATATCGAACCAGGGGAATATCCTGCTCGGATCATTGAAATCGAGGTACATTTGCTTTATTTCCAACTCGTGTCTCTGGAGCCTAAGCCTTCCCCTTATCAAGTGCAGGGCTCCAATAAGACCGACACTGTCGGTAGTACCACTAATAGTAACCTGGCCTCCCATCTCTATGTCGGCGATGTTGTTTTTTATCAGAATGTTATTTTCCGCATTTAATCTGATTGCAAGCTTGATCCCGGCCTTTTTCTGATTGGACACAAAGGCCAATCTTTTTGGTTTGAACAACCTTTTAAGCCTGGGCACCAGGTCTTTCAACCGAATGTCTTTTGAAAAACGCGCCCATAACAAATCCAAATCTCCTGAAAACTCGACCCTGTCTGAATCACCTTCCACCATGAATTCACCAGCCACTCTGGCTGGTAGATCGCTTGGAAAAGCCAGCGAGCAATCATCCAGTGTGCTTTGCAGATGAATCTTGAACGGCATGTAATCGATCTCGCCGCTCGTTGTGGTTCCTCCGCTTCCCAACCTTGCACGCACTTGATCTAAAACAACCCTTCTCGAACTTAACAAGACTCTACCGGTTGCTCCTTCCAGTAACGGAGGAAACCCCCTAAAGCCTATCTCGACGTTCTTCACCTTGGCTGTGATCAAGGGCTCGGGCTTGAAGAATCGGCCCCTGATAGTTCCCTTTAATATTGCTGTCCCGTCACTTTTAACAAACACCGATGGCACCAGGTGTTCCAGGAAGTTTGTTCCTATCTTGCCTTCCAGCGACAGATCCCAGCCTTTCTCTATAGACAGGTTGCCTGCCAAATTGATTTGACCTGAAAGGGTCTTCAGTTTCAAATTGTCTATACGGACCATGCCTGATCCGATACGGCTCTTCATCTCGTCCACAAGGGCCAAATTAAGAACTCCGAATTTGTTTTCGGACAAAGTCAGCTTTGCAAGGTCAACATGTCCTTCCCATTTTTTCGGTTTGGCCATTGGCCCGGACAGATCAAGCCGGCCGGTAACCGCCCCGGAAAATACAGATCCCTTTATCCTGTCCAGCTTGAAATCATTCAGCCTCAGAACGAGCCAAAACGGGTAATCACGGACCAATTCCACCTGGGAGGAAAAAGCCAACTTCCGTCCGGTCAGGTTGCCTTCCACGAGTAAGCGGCCATCACTCAATTTCCAGGTGAGTCTGGATGTTTTATCAGGCTTCATCGAATCGGCTAGTTTTACGTTTTTGAACTCAAAAACGCCGTTTCCCTCCGGCATATCGATATTCCCATGAATCCATGCCGATCCATTGATACGGCCCGAGCCTCCGGGCAATATAGATTTGAAGTATTGCAGTTTTTCCAGCCTGGCATTCTTTAGCCTGGCCGTGAGATCGAGTCCCCGAGTTTCTCCACTTATCATACCTGCAATTCGGACTCTTCCTCCGGCAAAAGACAACTCGGCCGTAGTGATCTCCAAATTTTGTCCATGGAGTCTTCCGGTAAGCCGGCCGTTCAAAGGGCCCTCCCCGGCCAGCTTGATGCCCTTTCCCTTCAAGCTGATTGTTCCAGACAGGTTATGCAAAGGGCCTTCTATTCCGACATTTCCCGCCAACAGGCCGTCCGGCTTCAGGACAGTAGCGATTTTTCGGGGTAAAAACTTGATGATGTCGCGAAGATGAAAATCTTCCCAGGCAAGGTCTACTTTTATCCTTGGCATCGAATCAATGATCGCGCCCAGTTTCAGTTCTACCTTGCTTTTGCCTGAAAGGATTTCACACCTTGGAAGGACCAATCGCCTGGTCTTGTAATCGAAAACAGCTTCTCCCGTCAAGGCGACACTACCCAGCCGTCCAAGCAATAGCTTGTCGAAATTGTAGTCCACCCAGATTTTTGGTTGTCTCAAGGTACCGGCGCAAATGGCATCGATTAGGCCTTTACCTTTAAGATCATTCCCTTTGGAGAGATACGGCAGGTCATGCAAATAGGGCAGGTCATGCAATGAAATGGAAGCGCCTTTTGTTTCCAGGTCAAGCTTGCCGTTCAGTCCTATAGTTCCTTTTATTGCGAGATTTGTTTCGTTGGTGGACAAAAGGATATTGTCGAAAGCGAAATGGTCATCCTCGAATTTGCCCTGTCCCCTTACGGCTATCTTGTGCATATGAAATCCTGATTCGTTTTTCAATTCATCGATTGAGAGGTTCATTGAAAAAACGGCTTTCATTGGGGATTTCAGATTCGATTTGATTGTCAGTTTTCCGTCAATATCTGCCTGTATACCATGCAAATCAGTAAGCAGCATTGCCATGAGACGGCTGAGTTTCAAACGGTTGAACTTGAAAGTAGCTGTCATTTTATCGGAGTCTGACGTGTTTAGCACGGCTTCGGCCGAAAGAGTGTCCTTGGTTATGCTCGAAGTGATAGAAGTCAATTTTAGCTCGGATCCGCCATAATTGAAACGACCCCTGAAATCACCAATTGTCCCGGTTCCAATCGACACGTCCATAAGGTTGAAATCTCCAACCGCCTTGACTTTCAATGAATTCATTTTCACCTTGGCCGAGACAGCCAATTTTCCGCCCAATTTACGGTGTATGCCAAGCATCGATGCTGCTTCTGCCAGGGAAGTATGAAATATCAGATCCGCACTGGCCTCTTGGGTTGTCCTTGAATCAAATATTCCAGAGAAAAAAAGTGCTGTCTCTCCCATTACAATAGCTGCTTTTTCTATTTTGAACGTTGGGCCGCGAGAATGAAGGGTAATCCTGACTTTATCTATGTTTTCTTTGATATGGCCAAGGTGTAGGCGCCCATTTTTTGCTGATAAGTCTATATGGTATCCTTTTCCGGATCTTTCAGCATGGAGGGCGATATTACCAATGTCCAAAGAGTGCTGTTTGCCCAGGCCGAAAGTTGCACGGCCATCCTGGACCTCCAATTCGCCAATGCGGATTGCAGATCCATTTGTAAAATCAAGAAAGGGGATATGCTGATCAACTCCTTTGTTGTTGGAAATTTGTATCATCTCTTCGGCTTCGGACCTGGATTTCAAATATATGGCTAGGACGGGTGCTTGTAAGACGATTCTATCCGCAGATAGTGTGCCAAAGAACAATTGCAATGGCCGCAGCCACAGCTTAATTGATTTGACATAGAGGTTGAATCGCCCCTTTGGATCCTTGATTTTCAAAGTATTTATGTCAATCGATGATTCACTGATATCTATATCCAGTCCTGCAAGCGTACAGTCCGCTCCCAGTTTTTCGGTCAGCAACCGGGCCAATTCGGCACCAAGCCATTTGCCGACAGTCTGTGTTTCCAGAGATGCTACGAGAATTCCCGCCAGCAGGGCGGCAATGAGGAAAAACAATACAGCCAGCCTTCTATGCAACGGCCGACCCTGCCACTTTTCAGTTTCCCGATCCTTCACCTGGTATCGCGAGATCTTTCAACTTTTTAACCACGTCTCTGAATTTGCGGTCTTCGCGATAGATGCGGGTGAAGCATCGCTTCGCATCTTTACGGCGTCCCATGTCTTCCAAAACATCACCAAGTTCATAATAGATGTCCAATTTTTGAGCATTCGTTGCGCCCTCGATTTTCAGGCCCTGTTTGAAAACGCTAACAGCCTCTTTGAGTTTGCCTTGTGCTTTGGCAGACAATCCAATCATCTTGTAACAATCCGCCTCACGTCCGTCATGGGCCTTGACGGCTATTTTGAACTCCCTTACCGCCTCATCATACATTGCCATTCCGAAGTAGGCCATACCTACATCGAAATGGTCTTCCCTCCCGAGTTCTTCTGTAGCCGTTGTCTGGGTCATTTCCTCATCATCCAGGAAATCGGATCCAAATGACTTGTCGTATCCATCGTTTACTGCCGGTTTTTTATCCGGAGCGGGCTTGGCATCTGACGAGCTGTTGCCGGCGATGGTTTCCTGTTTATTATTCTTGCCCTCGATATCTTGAATTCGTGCAATCAATGCTGTTGCCTCGGCATGCCCCGGGCTCTTTGCCAGTATCTCTTCCAGTAAAGCACGAGCATCATCATACAGGTTCTGTTGAATGAAAAAGTTTGCCTCCTCGATTTCATCCGAAAAATCTTCTTCATCATCCGGTGCTGTGTCCTTGTTAACGGCACTTTTATTAGAGGCATTATCGTCGGTCGCCGATTCCCTTGATTCTTGCTGAAACAGGTCTTCAGGGGCCATTCCAAGAAGACTGGGTTCATCAAAAGAAAGTCCAATCGCCGGTTCCTGCTTTTCAGAGGTATCCAACGACCAATCGTCCTTGTCCGATTCGGCACCGGTTCCCGGTTCGCTGAAAGATTCATTAGTATCTTGGGATTCTCCGTCCTCGCTTCGGGGCTCTCCATATAATTCATCTTCACTGAGAGGCTGGAAATCCAGGCCTTCATCAAAAGAAAAGTTCTCTACATCCAGTGATTCCAAATCTCCGGTTTCATCAATGGAAAACTCCTCGATTTCATTATCTATGCCCAACTCGATGACATCTTCATCAGCCGCTTCTTCCTCAAAACCATCCGTGTAGTCCATGCCCGGAACTCCGGCATTTTCAGAACCGGGTTTTAACTCAGCAATCTGTGCCGTGTACTTGGCCGTCAGATCAAGGTCGCCCAATTCTTTGGCCATTTCGACCAAAGTCTCAAGTTCTGCAACGGCAGCATCCGTTTCTTCCATGTTTGTCAGAATCTGTACAAGTTTTTCATGTAGTAAAATAGATCCTGGATGGTTTTCGAGACTTTCCATGATATGAGACTTCGCCCTGTCCATCAGCCCGTATTTTATGAAAACATCTGCTTCGGTAAGTTTTTTTTCAACTTCCGGGTCACGGTCAAGGGTGGCGGTGGAGGTCGGCGCCTTTTTTACAGCAGGAGAAGGGCCGGCCATGATTGTGGGAGCTTCGAAGCCGTTTTCTGGATTGTTTGGCATAACACTCGGAATTTCAAATCCGTCCATTGAACCTGATTCATCTTCCAGAAAGAAATCCTCTCCATCCTGGGCGGAATCGGTTTCTTTTTCCAAGGCAGTACGAGCCTCTACATCACCTGGATTCAAAGCCAGGATTTTTTGATAGATTGCATCTCGTTCGTTATTTCTCCCTTGAGCTTCATAGACTCGAACCAACTCATGATATACCGATAACAACTTTGCATCCTGTCCAAGGCTGCGGAATGCCTTTGCCAATAAGAGGAGCGTTTCGGCATTTTGAGGGTCTTCTTGAAAACATATTTGTAACTTTGTGAGGGCACGCTTTATTTCACCACGATTGATGTAAATTTCAGCCAATTCCCGTAACGTGTCATGATCCTCGGGGGTTGCTTGGCTCAAGAGTTCCAGAACGCGGAGGTAATCATCGAAATTGTTGCTGCCTTTTAACTCGTCAGCCAACTGTTTATAAAGATCTAGGGCTTCATCTCTCCTTTCGGCTCTTACCAAAGCCTGGGCATACCTCAACCTGGCCTGGAAATTTTCCGGATCAAGTTCTGTCATCTGCTCCAGTACTTGCAATGCCTGGTCGATGTTACCACTGCTCTCGAATTTTTCGACCACATGTTGAAACTGGATCATGGCATCACTGATAAGGCCGAGTTGTTGGTACAACTCTCCCAGCTTCATCATGCCTTCCAGGTAATTATCATCTAACTTGAGCACTTGTTTAAGAACAGCTACCGCCTTTACATAGAAACCCTGTTTGGAGTATGAGTCCGCCACCTTTCGATAATGCTGGATCGCCTCTTCTTTTCTCCCGAGCCTTGCGCAGATTTCAGCTACTTTCAGACGTATCCTCTCATCCTTTGGATCCTGTTCTATTATTTTGTTATATTCCCGAAGGGCCTTTTCGTAATTTCCCTTTTGGATAAATTTCTGGGCGCTATTTATTAGCTTGTTCTTATTGACCACCACTGTAGCTCCGTCCAGAAGGCTGGCGTCTCAAGCATTCGCTCGGCCTAGAATATTTAGTTTATTCCAAGTGATTTCAGTCGTCAAGGTAAAGTGAAGCATCGGTAATGTATCAATGGGATCAACAAGACGCTGGCAAAAATTGCATTGATCCATAAGATGCATCAGGCTCGTTCTACATATGCCTTGGTTCGGGTATCTATCCTGACCACGTCACCTTCCTCCACAAAGAGTGGCACCTGAATCACTCCTCCCGAGGCCAATGTTGCAGGTTTTGTGGCTCCACTTGCCGTATCTCCCTTGATTCCCGGCTCTGTGTGAGCAATGGGAATTTGAACGAAATTGGGTAGTTCCATGGCAAGAGGTTTTCCATTGTGCAATAGTATCTCTACCTCGGTGTTCTCGGTCAGAAAAAGTCTGTCGTCACCCAATTGGTCCGGGGTCATACTGATTTGTTCATAATTGTCCTTGTCCATGAAGTGATAGTTTTCCCCGTCTTCGTAAAGGAATTCCATATTCCTCTCTTCCAGGTCGGGTACATCAACAGTTTCACCCGACCTGAAGGTTCTATCCAGGACCCTGCCGCTGACAAGGTTTTTCAACCTGGTTTTTACGAATGCCACGCCCTTACCAGGCTTTACGTGTTGACATTCCACTATCACGTATGGTTCTCCGTCCATCTCGATCTTCAAGTTTCTTCGAAATTCGCTGGTAGAATACATGTCCTTTGCCTCGTTCTCCTTTCAGAAGTACCTTGCTACCAGTAGTTGTTCAGAGCTGCCGGCACCCAATGCCATTGTTCAAAGTTCGTTCAGCAATAACGGCCCGATAACCCTTAAATAATATCGCCCCATTCCAATAGCTTTTTGTGAATCCAGGATCAACATGAGAAAGTATTCATTGGTCAGAGTACGTACCAGTATCGTGGACTCTTTTGATTTCAACATGAGTTCTTCCGGCCTGCCGAGACCGGCCCCGGAAAAAGAACCGAACAGTTCCTTTATTTTCATGGAAAGTTCTGCAGTTACAGACTCCATGTTAGGACCTTTTTGGCCCTTTGGATATGACTCCACTGTCAGGCCGTCGAACCCGGCAACTCCACAAGCTACAGAACCGTCTACTTTTTCATAAATTTGCTTCAGATAATCATTGAAGGCCATTTCTTCGTCCCCTACGAACTCTTTCCAAGAGTTCCATCAGATAATCAACGATTTCGCCATCCGAGACCAAAGGGCCGGAAGCATTCTTTTGCCACCCGGCTTTGTGGCGTGTTTCCAACTCGTGGATTTCGGCTAGTTTCTTTCTGACCTCGGGATCGGCAGGTTTTTTTTCAAGCAATTTGCTGTATACAAACTTGGCCCGATTCAAGTGCCCCTGTTGCTCATAGATGCCGGCCAGGGTTTTTGAAAAAATAGGGACTACTTCCACTTTTCCTCCGGTATCGTCTCCATCTCCGTACAAGTAAAAACCTCCACAATCACCATCGAGACATACGAAATTGACTAGCCCATGACAGTGTTTCTGTCAAGGCTGTCTCTTTGAATTACCCATTAAAATTCGGACAAGGAGCAGGGACTTGAATCTGTCTCTTGACCAATTGAACGGTCAGCGCAATTGTATAATGTGATGATTGTGGTAAATTCCGGACTGAAACCTAAACTGATCATAGCCTTCCTCGTGCCGACTGCCGTTGCTGTATCCGCCTCGATAGTTGCAAGTTATTTGGAAGCGCAAAAATCCCTGGAATCGGAACTTGGTGAGCGCCTGATGGTTGCAGCCGGTAGTGCCGCCGCCGCTCTTTCAGACGATCTTGTATATGATTTTGCTCCCGGCGACCAGGATACAAGAATGTATAAGAGGACGCTTCGAAGATTGATTGATCTGAAGAATGCTACACACACCGCCCGGTTGTTTGCTTTTTCTCCGGGCATGAAGGCTCTTGTCGATACCGATCCGAACGTGGAACCGGGAGACGTTCTCTATCGACTGGAAAGAGATAAGGTGGAAATTCATCTGGCTCTCGAGGGAAAGCAAGTCTCTTCTTTCCTGTTCCGCGGCAAGGATGGAAATTTATATAAGACCGGATACGCGCCAATATTTAATCGGGAAAAGAAAGTCCTTGCAGTTCTTGGCGCCGATGGTTCAACAGCCTATTTCACGGCTCTTTCGAATCTTTGGAAACACATGGCCGTCGTAGGAGCTGTTGTCAGCCTGTTGGCCGTATTGACGGGACTATTCGTTGCCTCTAGATTGATTCGTCCGATACAGAACCTGGTAATTGCTGCAAAGTCGATAGGGTCGGGTGACCTTGAACAAAGGATCGAAATCAAAGGCGGCGACGAGATTGCATTTCTAGGCAAGACCCTGGAAGAGATGAGAATGGAATTGCTCGAGCGGGACCGGAGAATGCAAATGATGCTCGCCGGAATAGCACACGAAATCAGAAATCCCCTGGGAGGGATGGAACTTTTCCTCGGCATCCTGGGCGAGGAGCTTGAATCCTCGCCTGAACTGCTCAAGCACCTGGAAAAGGTCAGGAACGAATTGTCCTCTCTATCGAGGATAGTAAATGACTTTCTGGGATATGCCAGACCTGTCAGGCTGTCGCGGAAAAAGTTCGATTTACAAGAGCTGCTGAATGAAGTCAAAGAACTCATGAGAAAAGAAGCAGCGGAGAAAGAAGTGAAACTCGATATTGAAAAGAATGATACGTCCTTGGTCACGGCTGATCAGGATCTTCTCAAGAGGGCGATTTTGAACCTCGTGAAAAATGCTATACAGGCAGTGCCTTCGAAGGGAAACGTGACTCTTTCCGCAAGGCTTGAAGATGGCGAATATTATGAAATCGATGTTACGGATGATGGTATCGGCATGGACGTAACAGTCTTGGAGAAAGCGACAGAGGCATTTTTCACCACCAAGCCCAGGGGCTCCGGTCTCGGCCTGGCCTTGGCCGCCAAGATCGCCGAAGAACACGGCGGCCGCCTCATCCTGAGGAGCTCTCGCAGCCGTGGGACAAGGGCTACGATAAGAATTCCAAGTAAGCAGTCGGGTAACATTGATTCCAGGTCGTTGGAGGCCCAAGAATGAGTAAGATTCTCGTGGTAGAGGACAATGAAACGATGAGAACGGGTATGGTAACGGTAGCCGCCAGGCTGGGACATGAGGCCATGGAAGCTTGTGATGGTGTATCAGGGATTTCCGTAGCAAGGTCCTTTAAGCCGGATCTGGTGTTGACCGACCTCAAGCTGGGAGACGTGGACGGCATAGAAGTGCTACGAAAAACAAAAGAAATGAACCAGAATTGTCAGGTCATAATAGTAACCGCCCATGGCACTGTTGAGTCTGCTGTCGAAGCAATGAGGCTTGGTGCATTTGATTTTGTAGAAAAACCGTTTGGCCCGAAACTCCTGAAAGCAAAGATCGACAAGGCACTTGAAGTCGTTGAAGTCAAGGCAAAGGCGAACAGGCTCGAAGAGGAAAATGAAGCCCTTAGGGCGGAATTTTCACTACCCCCGGACCTTGAAGAACTGGTTGGAAAATCCGAAGCCATGAACAAGGTTTTTCGGGCCATAGGCAAGGTTGCTCCTACTGATACGACCGTCCTTTTGACAGGTGAGAGTGGAACAGGAAAGGAGCTTGTTGCAAAGGCTATTCACTCGAGAAGCAAGAGGGCGGACAAGGTCTTGGTCAAGGTGAGCTGTGGCGCGATTCCGGAAAACCTCATCGAAAGCGAGTTGTTCGGTCACGAGAAAGGAGCATTTACAGGGGCGATAAGGCGAAAAATGGGACGATTCGAATTGGCACACAAAGGGACCCTGTTCCTCGATGAAATAGGAGAATTACCCAAGCCGCTGCAAGTCAAATTGTTGAGAGTGCTCCAGGAAAGAGAATTCGAGCGGGTCGGTGGTGAAGATACGTTGAGGGTGGATGTCAGACTGATTGCCGCTACAAACAGGAATCTTAATCTGGATGTCAAGGAAGGAAGATTCAGGGAAGACTTGTTCTATCGACTGAATGTAGTACCTATTGAACTGCCTCCCTTGCGGGTTCGAACCGGGGATATACAGGCCCTTGCCCATCATTTCATCGAAAAGCTGCAAGTGAGAACCGGTGGCAAGGCTGTTAAAATCGATCCCCATGCACTGGATATGCTGGAAACCTATTCCTGGCCGGGCAATGTAAGGGAATTGGAGAATACGATTGAAAGAGCGATGGTATTTTGCGAAGGGGACACGATAAGGACAAGTGATCTTCCACCGTCGATTGCCGGCTCCAGCCTGCCGACACATACGGCGACAAGGGAGAATAACCGGGAATCTTCCCCTCATCTTGGAGAAAAGCCCCTACCAGAACTTTTGGAAGAAGTCGAACGTAACATGATTTTGCAGGCATATGAAAAATCGAATGGCATAAAGGCTGAAGCAGCCAGGGTACTGGGTGTGAAGGTAAGTGCATTGTACTATAAGTTGCAGAAATATGGGATTGAGTAGAAGGCCGAATGGGCATGAAATATGCATAAAAAATTGTACATGAAATTTCGATGGGTTATAGCCATTGTAGTACTATTTACAATGCCGGCCGTAGGCAATACCCACGAATTAAACACCTTGAGCCGGGACATGGCTTCACTAGAAGATTTGTACAATAACCTTGTTAGAGAGTCCAGGCATCTCAAAACTCGCCTTCAGGACCTGGCAACAAAAATTGGACGACTAAAATCAGGCTATATAACGAGGAGCGCAAAACAAGACCTGGCGAATTTCTTGGCCGAGTCCCAGGAGGTCTCCATTCGATTGGAAGCGGTTTCCAAAAGGCTCAAGGCGGCCCGTAAGGCTTTGAATGAAACCAGAAGAGAGATGGTCATGGCTCTGGATTCAAAGATGTCAAAGCTGGAAAAAATCCTTCTACAAAAAGGCCAGGGGGCACCGGACAAAGAGCAAATGCTTGCCGAGTTGATCAGGCTGCAAAAGACCAGGAATAGATTACTGAAATCCATGAAGGTCCAGACACCTCCTGGTCATGTATATTTGGAAGTCGATCCCCTGGATGGCCCCAAGGAGCTTAGGCGCAAGGCATCCTTTTTGAAGGAAAGGGCCGGGAAACTCAAAAAATTCGCATGGGAACTCGAAGAAAGAAAAAAAATTGTCGCCCGTTCGATACGTCTTGAGGGAAAGCTTAGGGATGTAGCCGAGGGGGAGGCGCTTTTCGATGAATCACGAAGCTGCCTGGGTGGGCCTCAAAGCGGCATTGGACAGAGGGGACGGGAAAATGCTATCGGATCCGGCAATAATATGAGCAAAAATACGAATGAAGGCCCATCAGCTCATACCGGTGACATGGCTTCCGATGGCGGGCTGTCCGGATACGGGCAAGAAAAGCCTGCCGAATCACGAAGTACTGGCGTCAAGCTGGAAGACATGTATGCAAAAGATTCGATTGGCTCGAGCAAGGTCATGTGGAACGATGTCGAGTGGCTTGAGAACAAGCGGCAAGAGGCACTGAAAGAGGCTAGAGAATTGGAGTTAAAGGCCAAGGCGATAATTGAGCAAGCCGAGGCCCTGGAGAAAACCGATTGACAAATCGATTCGTTTTCAGTGTTCCGATTCGGACAGAACATCTTCGTGCGGTAATCTTGCTGTTGATACCATTATTTTCCACACATCCGTGCCGGGCATCCGACCGCCCGGAACACGTGCATCTCGCTCTCAAGGCATCCCTTTCATCCTTGTATGACTCAAATGTCCACAGGGCGTACAGGATCGATAATGAAAACAAAACGATGTACACGGACAAGGTGTCAGGCGATGTTGCAGCCAGGATGATACTTCAGGGACTTGCGTCTTTCCGGACTTCGACGAGCCTGCGCGGCAATCTCGCTTACACGGTCGGATTTAAAAAATTCGCAAGATTCACGGATGAAGACGTTCTTGTGAACAAGCTTGAGGCAGGTGTCTGGGCAAACCTGGGAACAAGGTCTGTCATGGGGCTGTACGGGTCTTTCAAGGACAAGGATCAACGTGGCAGGGAAGAGGTTTCTTCCCGTCTGCCTGGTGCGAGGGATTACAGGAGAGGTGGTGCTGGTATCAGAGCAACGACATTCGCGGGACCTCTGAGATTCAACATAGGTGCCGGTTACTCTTTCCTGGACCACAAGCCCAGGGAATTCACCCCGTACTCCAACCAGTCATACACGATAAGTTTCGAAAGCATATACCTGCTTGCAAAGGGTGAATTCAGAATCAAGGCAGGCTACTATTTCAGCCGGTTGTTTTACAAGGGAATGGCATACACTGAAAAGGGCAATACAATATCGGAAATGTCTGTCCACAGAAAGGACAGTCTCCACGTCCTTGAAGCGTCCACTGCATGGCATGGACCGTTGCTGATCGAGGTCGGTTACAGGTTTTGGCTCAATCAGTCAAACTCGGCAGGTGAAACCTTTCAGGCACACAGTGTGCGCCTGACCCTGTCCGCAGACCTGTTCGCCAATGTGGGTGCAAGGCTCATATGCAATTTGAAGTTGAAGAAACTGGTCGATGGTTTCTATCTGTCGGGCGTGCTTCCCCTGGCGGAAGAAGATGAAAACCAAAATAGTGTGCTGGCCGTCTTGGATACTGATCTCTCCGACGACATTTCAGTAGAGTTGGGTTTTGCCTATTATGGTAACGAACTCTCCAAGGGAGGGTATTCTTTTTCCAGGAGCTTGGCTTTCCTGTCCATGACAGGTAAGTGGGGAAACTGATGAAGAGCATTTTGTTTATGCTGTTTATGCTCGTTATGCTTGCCGTTTTTGCGGGATGTGGAACCAACCCGGGTACAAAGGGCCCCTACTTGGTGGATCAACAACTTGCACGAATCGACTTTGTCGAACACCCTTCTGCATTGGAGCAGGGGGACCCCCTGACTTTGACAATAGGCCTTTCCATGGATGAAAGATGTTCGCAGATAGGCAGCGTTCAAACGAACATCCTGGATCTCGAAAGCAAGAGTGGACAGGAACAAACAGCTATGTTGAAGGTCCAAGTGCGGCTGAATAGACTTTTTTCGTGCGATCAGGAGCAAAATGTTGACCTGGTTTTCACCCATGATGTTGTAAACCTGTTGCCCGGTAACTACTTGATCGAGGTAAATAATCAGGACTTCGGCGTGGTTCGCGTCGGTCTGCTCGAAGGAGACTCGGATTCAGATGCGGACGCGGATACGGATACGGATTCCGATACTGATACCGATTCGAATGATGCAGGAGAAATATGCAGGAAAGCGGTTTCGGCAGACCTGGAATACATAGACGTGCCCTCATCCTGGCCGCTTGAAGAGGATGCACCGGTCAGGATGTGGATTTCCGCTGAAAGGCCTTGCACAAGAGTCAAGGAGATAAATGAAAAATTTTCAGGCACGCGATTGGATTTGTCTGTTACCACATGCAGACTCAAGTCATGTACGGGCATACGGGGGTACGATTTTATTCAGCATGATATCCGGTTTCCGGGAAACGGAGAATACGCTGCCTATTTCGGCGGCGAACTTTTTGGGAATATCAGCATAGCCGCTCGTTCATCATGTCGAAAACAAGACGCGGTGATACTTGCAGGGGCGGGACCTGGTGTCTTCAGAGTCGGCGAGCCGCTGAGCATACTCCTTACTGCTCAATTACCGGGACCAAAATGGGTCGTTCATGAACTGCAAACCCGAACGATTGGAAACAGGACGATTCAATTGGGCATTTCCGCAATCGACTGTGGCAAGGATCTCAAAGAAGAACCGGCGACCGTACAATCACTACAGCAGGTAAAAGGGCTTAAAGAGGGCAGATGGTTCCTGCTCGCGGGTCAAAGCACGCTGGAAGTTATCGGCTATGCAAGAGGTCAGGGAGCAAACGATCTCATTCTCAATGATGATATAGGGGAATTGATTGTCCAGAACAGAGAAAAAACCGCCATGAGTCATGGCATGTTGGAAGTAGTCGCTCTCGGCAAGCTGCCGGAGGGATGCTTTGAACCGCCTGGTTCCCAGGTTTACATCGATCGTGTATCCAGGGAAATGCTTTTCGCCGTATGGTCCCGGCCGGCCCGGCCGGGGTTGTTGTGTGCGGGCAGGAACTTTGTTGCATCAACAGCAGTCAACGGCCCGTTCGAGCCGGGGAATTGGAAGATAGTGGTATCAAAGGATCTCCAGGAAGAGATATCCATCGAACCATAGAGCCGTTGTCAAAAATTTTTCCACATCCCTCCGGCTCCACATTCACAAAGTCAATCAGGCCTCGATCCCACGAGCCGCCTCGACATTGATATCGACCGGGTTTTCAACTTTTCATATTGACCATTGACTACTGGAACGACAATGGTGCATATTGAAAAAACTAAAAGTAATATAACAACATGTATAGATAAATTGTTTCGCGGTTATCCGGATGGCATTTGGGAGAGACTGCGATATTGTTATATAATACCCAAGATGGAAGCTCTCCGTGGAGGAAATAGTGGTGGAAAACGAACAGGAACAAAGGGAATGTTGTGAAGAGCTTGAAAAACTGACATACAATATCTCTCACGACCTGCGAGCACCATTGAGGGCGATACAGGGTTTTGTCACGGCCTTGGTAGAGGACTATGAGGATATTCTTGATGAGACCGGTCAGGAGTTTTGCCGGAGAATAAAGAAGGCGTCGCAGGATCTGGATGGATTACTTGATGACCTATTGGATTACAGCAGGATAGGGAGGCCGCCCATGGAGTCGGTTCCCACCGATCTCTCGGCTGTTCTCCATGTTGCCATGGCATCAATGGAGAAGGAGATCCTTGAAAGCAGGGCGCGGATAGATTTCCCTTCAGAAATGCCCGATGTTCAGGGTAATGCTCCTGTCCTCGTGGAGGTTACAAGGCGGATACTGTCAAATGCCTTGAAATTCGTCGATGATGGCACTACCCCCGTGGTCCTGATAACTTGTTCGAGAAAGGCCGGGAAGGTAAGGTTGGTATTCGAAGATAATGGACTTGGTGTCCCTGCTCATAAGCGTGGCGTTATTTTCGAGTTGTTCGAAAAGGCTCATGATATAAGGTTCGAGGGCAATGGTGTTGGTCTTGCTATTGCGAAGAAGGGCATTACCAGGTTGAATGGTTCAATAGGATTGGAACCGGCTCCTAAAAAAGGATCGAGATTCTGGATCGAATTGGATGAAGCAAAAGGAAATATCTAATGGAAATAGCCGGCCTTATGGATGCAGAAAAGATTATTTTGCTCGTGGAAGACAATTCCAACGATGTCTTGTTGATGAAGAGGGCTTTTAACAAGGCCAAACTGGTAAACCCGATAGTGGTGGCTTCGGATGGGCAGGAGGCTGTGGACTACCTGGAAGGAGCGGGCAAGTTCATGGGCAGGGACCGTGCGGAACTCCCGGTATTGATGTTGTTGGACTTGAAACTACCCAAAAAGAACGGTCTCGAGGTTCTCGAATGGGTAAGGTCCAGGGAAGGGCTGAAGAGGCTGCCCGTGGTTGTTCT
>JAADFL010000011.1 GCA_013152945.1 Deltaproteobacteria bacterium
CCATGACGTGTGAAGCCTGATTGGGGCTAATATCTTTTTCAGTCATATTCGGTCATCGGGCAACAGGCAAGAAATGTGCTTGTAATGGGCCAGCCCATATACAGCCGAATAATAATTACGCCGTGTTGTATTTTTCCAGGTTAAAAGCCGCCTGCTTGTAGCTTGTACCCCAATTCCGAAATCCGAAATCCCGGATCCCAAATCCAAAAGGGCTGGCATCGTGGTAGGGCCTCCGTCCCCCTTGGGGTCCCGTCCCCCTTGGGGTCCCCCCTTGGGGTTGTCGGGCCTCCGTCCCCCTTGGGGGGTCCCCTTGGGTTTGCCCCTTGGGTTTGAACAATGCACAGTTGACGAATTTCTATAACTGGCGTAATTGAATATACATGTCTTTTACCGACATCCCTGGTCAGGAAAGGGTCGTAAGGACCATAAAGAATGCCCTGGAGGCGGGCAGGCTTCCCCATGCCTTGTTGTTCCAGGGGCCTATGGGAGTGGGCAAGAAAGATACAGCGATAGAGCTTGCAAAAGCCCTTAACTGCGCGGCACAAACAGGTGATGCCTGTGGCAGTTGTATCCAGTGCAGAAAAATCGAGAGACGTGTTCACCCGGACGTAAGGCTAATCGAAAGGGAAACAGAGAAAACAAAGATCAGCATATCACAGATTCGTGAACTGATAAGAACAATGACCCAGTTCAAACCGTTCGAGGGCAGGGCCAAGGTATTGATCCTGGATCGAGCGGAAGAACTTAGCCAGGAGGGTGAGAATGCACTTTTAAAAACACTGGAGGAGCCACCCCGGGACACATATTTGATCTTGGTCACATCAGAACCGAACAGGTTGCTTCCAACAACAAGATCCAGGTGCCAAAAAATCGTTTTTACCCGTGCTCCTTATCCCATAGTCTATAAAAAAGCGTTGGAATTAACCGCCAACGATGAGGAATACGCAAAGCTCCTTGCCCTTTTGGCGGACGGGAGCATTGGTTCTCTCGAAGAATTGCATAAGCAGAACCTAAAAGAACGCTGGCCGGCAATGGAAGATGCGGCCGGGGGTGATATAGATCCGGTATATGCTCTGCTGCTCGCTTCGAGAGAGGGAAGGAGCAGGGAATCTGCGATAAGGTGCCTGAAGCTTCTGGATGCAGCTTTACGTAAACGCCTACTGGAAGCAGCGGAAAATCTAGCTGCATGGGAAGTGGAGGACGTGCTGGAATCTCTCGATTTACTGTCAACATACAGAAGAAACATTGATCTTGGGATCAATCCAAGGCTGCTGATGGAAAACGTGTTTCTAGCGCTTTCACACAAGGGACGGGTTCATGTCTCCTGACAGGGTATTCCTGTCCAAGATTGGTGGAAATATTGCCTTCATAGCAGGTACGGCAGCCGCACTCCTGTTTTTCGTAGAGGCTGTTTGCAGGTTTTTCGCACTTGGCCCGCCCGATCCCAGACCGTGGAGAGAAAACCCGGACTTGTACAGAATATGCGGGAGGAGTTACTGCACGAGGGCGGACGTTTTATTTCCTATAAAGTCGAGGACAGGTGCAATCAGGTGGCTCAAGACCAACAACTTGGGGTTGCGCGAAGATGAATCTTGCACCAAGTCTGAAAAAGGCGTTTTCAGGGTTCTCTTATTGGGGGATGAAATCATTGCCGGCGAAATAGCCAATAAACGAACTCTGGCCGCCAGCTTGGAGCAGAATTTGACAAGAGTAACGGGTCACAAACTCCGCGTCCTTAACGCAGGTGTGCGCGGATATGGACCTTATGAAATTGCAATCAGGGCTGATTTGGTTGAAAAGCTGGACGTGAATGCAGTATTGGTGACCATTAATGCAGGAAATGATTTACTGGAAGGATTTCTTGGAAAGTCCAGGTTTAAACCCATTAACAAGTTTAGGACTATTCGACTACTTAGCGCCTGGACATATGAACAATTATCATACCTCGGATTGGAAATAAAAGATTTTACAGTCCGCAACCAAGTAGTTGAATGGCTTTGGCCAAGGCCTGCCGGCGAAGGGTTATCGCAAGCTATTTGGCTCCAGCGAGGGCCTGGGAAATTGAACAGGGCATTGAACATTTTACAAGGCCGGTTAAAGAAAATCGAGCAGGTCTGTAGAACACACGGCATAAAGATGTACATTCTATTGGCTCCTTGTTGGCTTTCAATGCCCAAGGTAGCTCAAAGCTTGTTCCCACGGATTTCGCATAATTTAGTCCGACTGTCACCATCGGCTGCATCCTCCTTGCAGAAAAGGATCGAGAAACGCATTATCGAAAAATTGTCATCCCTGGAGCAAAACGTGTTTGAACCGAAAACAGAAATGAACGTCAAGGGCGGGTGGTTTACAAGGTCGGATTACCTGTTATCTATGAATGGCAAGCAAGCTCTTGGTGGGCAGGTGACAGGTTGGCTTTTGAGTGACTATTGGTTTGCCAAACGGATTGATGCGTCGAAAAGAGCCTCCATGGCTGATTTCTAGGTTTTTGGAAACGCCGGAGTTGACCAGGAAGTAAAACAATGGATAATATTTGCGTTAATGAATTTGGAGTTGGGATACCCATTGGTTGGCAATAGTATGTGGCGGGGCATGTCATGAAACTGGAAATTAAGGAAATCGGCTCTACTGTTGTCCATGAGATCGGGTCAAGTGGGGCTGTACTCGGAAGAGGACGTTCTGGAACGGACATCCTGGTTAGGGGAGGTTCCGTATCAAAGGAACATGCAAGGATTTTTTTTAAAGATGACGGATGGTACATCGAGGACCTTGGTTCGGCCAATGGGACTTTCGTGGGTGATCGGCCTGTGACAAAACCTACTCCACTGAATGTGGGAAGTCATTTCAAGCTTGGTAAGAAACAATTCCAGGTGGTGTACCTTGATTTCGACATGGAGGCTGAAGTAACCAAACCTGCGGCCCAAGCCCCGGCCGAAGCAGATTTAATGAGACGGGAATTGGCAGGAGACACCATTCCACAACGGAGGCCGACCCTGGACTATTCCGTTGCCGGTAAAAATGATTATGGGGAAAGCGCCGCGCCGCTTACTCCGGCTCCAATAGATGTAGATTCCGGCTCTTCCACAGGAGAAGGAGGCAATATCAAAAATGGTGACACGGGCCGGTATATCAATGAGGTGACACAACCAGCCGAAACAGGAGAGGCATTGATGTCCGGTGCAGCAACAAAAATTACAAAAGTAGATCGAGTTGAACCGGTTGGAGGCTCAGGAACCATGGACGAACAATTGGCAATGACGCAGATGCCTGAAAAATTGGGAACTCTGGATGAAACCATGCAAGGTGGAGATCCCGGGCAAGAGGACGCCACGGCGCCACAAGCTGAGGGTAACCAGGGAGACGGTGACCAGAATATGGGGCAATCAATGGAAACCAGGAACCAGGAGTCCGGCCGGGATTATGAAGTCAACCGAAGTAATGTTGCTGTTTTAGGTAATTCAAGTGACAGAGAGCCCAAGGATGCCGTTGAGGCAGGCCAAGGAGAATCCGAGACAGAAGAGATTTCAGAGGAGATGGAAGGCATTGGCGGTATTAAGAGTACGTTGGCCGGGATGAATAAGCTTTACCTGGCCGGAATCGGCCTGGCTGTATTGGCCCTGATCGTTATTGTCATTATGGTTACGGGCAATGTCAACAGTGAAAAGAAAGAAAAGAATGATGATGTTGCGGCCACGGCAATGGCCGGCTCCCACAAGGTTCCGGCTAATTCAGTGGATAAGACTGCCAGGGCAACGAATGAACCGGAAACTGCCGGCTCATCGCAAAACATCGGTGAGCATCGAGAAAGCGCCGGTTCACCGGTTGCTGCAGGAAAAAAAGTTGTAGCAAGAGAGCAACAAGCAGGGGCAGAGTCGGAACAAGGTTCCACGCCTTTGGAACCTGGTAATGCAAGGGGAACAACCCCGCCCGGCAAGGGTAAAGAAAAGAAAAAATCGAACAGTGCCGGACAGGGTAGTACCCCAGGCCCGTGGCAGATATATTCCGGGAAATTGAAAACCATAGAAGATACGATTACCAGGAACCCCAGACTTTTAAGGGATAAGACAGTTTATAAGGAGTACGAGAGGTTTTTGAAAGTCTCATTCGCTATTGCCAAAAAGTACAATAAAAAAATAAAAAAACAACCCTGGCGCAAAAAACTGATCGAAAGGTTGAGGGATCTCGCTCTGATGAAGAACACGGGAAACCTTGTCGACAAGCTGTTTAAAAGACTATGCGGTGTGAACGGGGACGGTTGTCCCGGCTAGAGCGGCAAGGGCTCTGGGCTTTCCTACCATGCTTGATTCCGGTTTTGATGACGCAATGCGCCTTGATAGTGCGGGCCTCTTGAGTTCATCATGTTATTAGTAATTTGCTATTTTGCGCCATGCATGCTCGGGCTTTGATTGTTCAGATAGTGATGTTTTTTAGCATGTGCACAAGGGAGCCAAGGATGTGGGTGCCGGCTTTTGGCAGGAATATCGCAAAGCTTGCTATGATCTTGTTCTCGCTTGGAAATTTTTTCTCCTGTGACAAGATGGATATTTCCAAGATAATGCCGGACCGGGACAAGTCCAGGTACTTTGAAAACGAGAAGCCGATCGGTGACGAAAACCCCTCTTTTGGAGAGCAGCTTTTTTATGTGTTGTACCATGATATCGATGACGATCTGCCTGATGGCATAACCGGGAAAAACGATTATGACCCTTCTGAAATACTTGCATACAGGGAAGCGAGAAAACAGGCATTTTGGGCCATGAAGGACGAGTTTACTGCTGCTGCAAATGCAACCGCAGGAGGTCATCTTTTGGATCCTCTGCAGGAACCCGGCGACATGGGTTGCAGGAAGATGGAAAGCGCTCTTGAGTGCAGCCTGCGATCCATGCTCGACAAGATAGACGACGGGACATTACCAAGGTTGAGCAGGACCGCGGCCAGGTTGTTGCGTGATCTATTGGACCGGGAAAGACCCGGAGAGGAGGACAGGATCGCTGCGGTAGATGAAAATGGAAACCAGATTCCTGATTGGATCGAGGATGTCCTCTATTTGAAAAATACGAACCTGATGTTTACGAGACGCGAGCTTGTGGAATTATTCCATCAGTACTTTTCATATGACCAGGTATATGAATTCCTGCACGAATTGGCCAGGCTGGCCAGAGGTCTGGACGTAGACGAACACCCTAACCATACAGGGGACACGCTTCCAGAGTTGCTTGATGCTGTGGGTGAAGAGCTTGCCGGGGTAGACGTGGACAAGGCTGTTATGTCGATAGACACAGAACTGTTGGAAAAGGTTGTTCGTGCCATAGCAACTCCTGATACGGGATTGCCTGCATGGGTGGTCAGGGCCGACGGCTTCGGCAATCCCATGGTCTTGACTGTGAATGGTAAGCTTCCAAAACCCTTTGTGGACAATGACGGTGACGGCCTGCCGGACGTGGACAAGGATGGAACGCCGGTAGATATTCATGGGAATCCGATTTCCATACCGCCCTTTGCCTTGGCAGGTGAGGACCCGGTTCCAAGAGATACGTACGGCAGGGCGTTGACCAAAACAGGCGGGAGCCCTCTCTACGATTATGTGGACTTCAAGAGAACAGCCATGGGAGCCGCAGTGAGAACTCTACGGGAGATGGTGGCTGCAGGAGTTACCGAAGAAGCCGACTTCGATCGCATTGTAGATTGGGCTGCACAGTCGCTTGGTTATCCAGAGGCACCTGGTGTGCTCGGTAAAGATCAGCGGTTCTCGGCAAAGAGGTTTCCTTTCATAGACCAGGCCGTGAATTTATTATACAGCATAACCGCGACTGCAAGGTACCCCGAAATGGACAAGCTGTCCCGTGGTATCGCCATGCTTGGTAAAGATTCCTGCCGGGTGGAAAAGGATGATGGCACGGAAACTTGTCAATCAGCGGTAGCTGATGCAGCAAAGGTAATGGGTGATGCCTGGGACCTGCTTTCAGGCTCGGGCGCCAAGCTAGAGAAACATAACAGCCTGGCCGATGAACTTTTGCCCATGATCAGGGAAATGCTGGCGGCGCCGGCTCCTGTTTCCAGCGGCCGGGCCGATTTGCTGGAAGCAGTGCTGGCTGTTTTCAGTGATTCGGGACGGCTCGGATTGGGCCCATCTCTTGCAACCATGATGAAATACAGGGACCGGGATCTCAAAAAACCGGTAGACCCTTCAACCTATCATGCGGATGCCGGCCCTGACGAGTACAAAGACCGTTCGACCTTACAAAGATTTTTGCACTTGATCAGCGACAGCAATGGAGCCGTGTACCAGCCTGACCTGAGTTTTTTCCCAGGTTTGCCCGAGTTCAAGATAGAAAACCTGGCCGCTTTCTACATTGATGCTCTTGGATGTAATGCAACGGTTCCATTGATTTTCAAGACAGTTGTGCAGGTCCTTGCAGACGATACATTAAACGAGTGTGCTTACAAGAATCCTGATAATCCGCCTTCACAGGCGGATTTCCCCATGTACATCAGTGCGAGGCAACTCAACAGGTTTATTACTGCAGACAACTTTTGCGGCAATCCTACGGGGCGTGAGGGCAAGGAACTTCGTTCTTTCAATGGAGACACGCTTTTTGCGTTTGAAAACTCAGGGGCTGCTACGGCTTTCAAACCGGTGGCGCAAGTTTTCTCCAGCGTGGGAAAGAGCAAGTTACTGGCAGATATCCTTTCTTTGCTGCATGCACATTTTTCAAAGTACAACCAGGGACTGGATATTCCGGGCAGGGAAAACGGCAATAGGGTGGTGGCCAATCTTCGTCCCCTGGAGCCGACGCTCGTAAAACTTCTCGACGATGGCCCGGATGACCTCGACATGCTGGGCCGGGCGTGGCCGGCATTCAAGGCCTTGACACTCGTCGACCTTTCCGATGAGGGAGGAACAGGAGACCTGTACACGGAACTGGTATCCTTTTTGGATTATCTTACCGATCCCGTACAATTCGATGCGACCAGGGACAACAGCCCAGGTGACCTTCCAAACGGTATGGCGATACCGAAAGCCATGGATGGCGTCACCCTGATTCAACCCGGCAAGGTGACTCATCTACATGCATTGGTCCAGGCTATGTCAGAGCTGGATGATGCTTATGACAGTACTAAGCAGGTGGTTAAAGACGATTTCAAGAGGATCCTGGACCTGTTGATTGATCGCTTTTTATTTGAGGGTTGGCAGGACATGGACAGGGGTGAACGAGCCGGAAGCCTTATTAATAAATTGCTCGGCTCGTGTATGAACCTTGTGGCGGACGAAGTTGAATCCAGGATTGAACAGGGTATATATTTCAGCAATCTGGATGAAACGTTGGAAGATCTGGAGACGCTTGCCGATGATACGAGGGATTTTATCGAGGGCCGGACACTTGCGGCAGGCATGAGATTCCTGGTGCAGGCACGCAGGGATTCCCAGTTACGCAATCTGTTCAGGGGACTGTTCAATTACCTGGCCGAGCCCAGGGCAAAGGAAGATGAACCTTTCTATGCAAGGGATGCGTACACGAACTTGGGCAGGCTCGTTACCGCCCTCATGGAGTTGAAGGCCATGGGCAGGAGCAGGCAGGCCATTGCAGGTACATTGGATATCATTTCCAAGATTCTTACCGAGTACAGGCAAGAATTGCTATCCATGCTGGATGACCTGGATACAAGTATAGAAGCTAATTCGGTCTTGATTGGAGACAGGGGGAAAAAGGGCAGAAAGACATTATTCGTGGCGATAAGGAATCTTTTTGCGCCTTCGGCGGAGCTTACAGAATACCCGTTCGAAACCCTTGGAAAAACGCTGAAGGTTTTGGCAAGGGAGGATCCTCTCCAGGCTGATTCGGATCTCGGGCCTCGTGATTTGTACAGAATGTTGAACAAGGCATTGGACTATTTACAAGATGAGCACCACGGAATCGAGCGGCTCTATTCCATAATCTGCGAGCGAAAGAGAGGATATATGGACCGGGACGATCCTTGTGGTGATTGGCTCTAGGCTGTTCTTTACCTGCAAGGCCTGATATTTAACTGAAAAGATACTATAGATCGAATTTGTAACTTACGTCCAGACCGATGCTGTGGTACAGCCCTCTGTATGCTGCAGGCCAGTGGTTTACAGGAACATTGTTCGAGTCCAGTTTAACGTCTTCGTCCCTGTTGAAATATATCAATATGTAGGCAAGGTTCATGGTGAGGGGAAATTGCTTGGAAATCGTGTACCCCAATCCAAAGCTCCAATCGTAACGATTGCCGTCAGGGAGTGCGGGACCCAGCGTAGTACTCGGGACCGGTGTCAAATCGAAGATGAAGCCGGTCCTTACTTTGAAGCCGTCAAGACCCTGGACAATGCCTGCTCCATCGAGTTGCAGGCCGAAACGGAAGGTGGCCGTGTCCTGGAAATCCTGCTCCATGCGCATGTTGTTTTCCGGTGTCTTGTTCAGCTCGACATAAAGCACGTCATAGGTCGACCACATCACCTGGGTGACCTCAAGCTGGAGCAAGAGCCAGTTCAACGGCCGGTACGCAATGCCTGCGGCTATGATGTCGGGCATGGTTATCTCCATGGAAAGATCCTGGTCCGGCAGCGTGTCTGCAAAGGATGGCGGAACATCGAAAGAGCCCTTGCCCGATAAGGCCAGGTTGAAGCGGCTCCTGTAGTGTATTCCGAGTGAAAGTTCGTCCATGGGTTTGAATAACACTCCGAAGTTCATACCGAATCCCCATCCCGAACCTCCGAGTTCGGCACTGCCGAACCTGTTCGAAGGATCGACCGAGTCCCAGCCTTCCCGCATGAAGTCGATACCTCTTTGAAATTCTATCGAACCCTTGGCTGCGTCGAAACCGAGGCCGAAGGAGATCCAGCGTGCCGGGCTCCACGATATGCAAGGGTTTACAGTAAGGACCTGGAGCGAGACCTTTTCGATCTCTTGTCTACCAGTGTCCCATTGCTTGCCGCCGGGCCATGAGATTCCAAGGCCGAGGTGAGGGAACACTCCCAGACCTGCGGCGACTCCATGCCCCAGGGACGCGGATACATATGCGAACGGGATGGGAAATAAACCATTGTCCGCAGCTATGGAGGGCCCGGTTGTGACATGTCCTGTCGAGTAGTCCACGTGTTTGGGCTTTGTCTTAAGGGTGGTGAGTATTAGACTCATACCTGCGGTCGCACCTATACCATTTTGAAAGGCAAGGCCGGCGGGATTGTAGTATACCGCAGTCGGATCGTTCGCCACGGACACGAATGTCCCGGCCATACCCTGGGCTGCAGCTCCCTGCTCGTAGATTAGAAATCCTCCGGCAAGTGACCGGATGGATGCTAAACTCAATGTAGATACAACGAAAAGCATGGTAACGTATAATTTGACCTGCTTCATTGTTCCACCTCCGTCCCCGCCGAGGAGATGAACAGGGCAGCCTGTGATGCGGCATGGTCATGACCCTGCCCCTGGTCGAACAAGACCCGGTGACCGCCGTCCACCTCTACGGCGTTCACTATTGTTGCCGGGTCATAGGCTCCGAACTCCTCGGCCAGTTTTTTCGCCGCGCCCGCAGGCAATACCTCATCCTTTTCCGGAATTTGGAACAGGATTTTTTTATTGGTCATGGGCACATCTTCCCGTCTCAATAGGTCCTTGAAGGCCATCATCCTCCGAAACCTGAATGCTCGTGCATATGCGGCCGGATCGATTCTTTCCAGGACCCAGGAGGCGACATCTATTTTTCTCGGCCCCAGAGACACGCTCCACTTGGCAAGCTGGTCTGTGATTCCAGAGGGCGCGTATCCCGCCTTTTCAAAAGCCTGGATCACCTTTGTTGCTCCCCCGGCAAATGCGCTCAAGACGCCGACCATGACATCCGGTTCGACTGCCAGCACCACCGAACCGGTTATGGCTCCGAGTGAGCCTGCTACCAGCCCGGGTGGAGAATCGTCCAAAATGCCCGGCCCTGCCTCGGCTTTTTCGAGCGCCTTGGAAAGCGAGTCTGATGTTATCGCCCTGACCGCCTGTAATTGTTCCACTACCGCCTGCTCAAGGTTGCCTGTTATGAGGAATGGATCGTCGTCCCATAGTTTTGGTATCGGATGTTCTCCATGGCCCGGGAGATCCAGGGCAACCACGGCAATACACTTGTCTGCCAGGGACGGGGCAATGCCGATTGCATCCTGCTTGGAACCTCCTGCGCCGTGTATGACGATCGCGCTTTTGAAAGGCTTATTGCAGTCATGCCCTGTAATGGGCAAAAAGATCATGAACGGCACGTCAAGAGTTTGCACATCATCCGGCAGGGGAAGTTGCAACAATCCCTGTTCGCCCCTGAAGTCCGGGACTGCCAGCGTGCCCTTGTACATTGCAGAGACATGTCCGGGGATGTTGCCGGCGACTGACCTGGTGATTCGGGTAATCAGGCCGTCATCAGGGATCGACCCGGAATAGAGGGCCGCCCTTGCCCTTTGCATGTCCATTGCAATGCTCTGGGTTGTCATGGACCATATCAGGGCGGTGCTGTTCCTGTCCAGGTTCAGGGATGTTTGTATTGCCTCGTCGTCCAGGGCCTCGTTCAGGGCCACCCTGAGTTCTTCAAGGTCTGAGGCATCATCGTCTTCCAGGGCCGCGGTCCTGCTCCTAAGGCATTTCGGTAACTTGTGCTCCTTATACAAGTCAAGCAATTCCTGCGAATCATATTCACGGTCGTATTCGCACAAGGGCTCACTTGAAAGGGCAAACCATGTTGCTGCGTCCTGGACCACGGGCCAGTACACCATGCATGTCTCGTCGCCAAGAGATGGGGGGGTTATGCAGTTGTCGTTGAAGACCTTGCAACGGGTCTGGTCCAGGGCTGCATCGCACTGGGGATTGGGCCTGCCGCCCGGGAGGAATCTCTGGGTTATGGTGTAGGCGGGGATCTCGGCGGTTTCACTGCCGTGGAGTATGGGCCTCGACGTGTCCGGATCCTTGGCTCTCAAAGCCATGAGATAGGTTTTTCTCTGAAGGAGCGGCTCGCCGGGTTTCATAAAGGCCAGCCATCTCGAAAGTACGTGGTCCGGGTTGTCCGGGTCCTTGTAATCAACCTGTTCTATGCGAGCTGAGAACTTGGGGACATCACTGGCTGCGGCCTGCTGTTCGCCGTCCCAGCTTCGAACCACTTTTATCGATTGATCGAGGGACTGAAGATCGACTTTGTTGGAAAAGGATGCCGAGAATTCACCAGTCACCGGGAATCCGTCCAACAGGTGGAGTTTTCGTTTTACCGTCCATTCGAAATCAAGAGCAGGATCGCCGGCTCTTGCCTTTGCATCGGAAAGTTCTTGGTCGTCCCATTCCTGGAAGTCTACACATGTGCATTTTTGCTCGGACAAGGGTCGCTCGTCTGGATCTTTTGGACACCAAGACAGATTGCACAGGTCTTCGAATCCGTTTTTTCTGACATCCGAGGGATTGGTTTCAGCCAGGCCGTCGAATGGAAAGGGCAGGCGATCGGCTTTAGGGTCCAGGTCGGCCACGACTACATCGGGCCTAGGTTTCATGTTCAGGTCCGGCGCACATGCCTCTATCAGAGGCAGAAAGGAACAAGTAAGTATTTTCAGGATTTCGTATCGGCTCATTTTGTAACTCCTCTCTTTTTTAAACCGGCCTCAAATGTACTGGAATGTCTATTATCCCGCCCGGCTCCTGTCAATGTGGCAGGTTTTGCAACAGCTCCATATCCGAATTTTTTTGACAACCGATCATGACTCGGCCGGGAAGAACACCGGAAATCGGGCCGAAATAGGCGGAATTTCTTATGCGGCCCTGGAATCCATCTTGGAACGAATGAACTCGGCGATCTCGGTTATTGTTGTTCCAGGAAGGAACAGCTTATCCACTCCCTGGTCTTCGAGCGATTTCAAGTCGTCTTCCGGTATGATGCCGCCTCCGACGATCAGGATGTCTTCGGCGTTTTTTTCTTTGAGTAATTCGATTACCTTGGGGAAAATCGTCATGTGGGCCCCGGCAAGAGATGAGAGGCCGATAACGTCCACGTCTTCCTGGATGGCTGCCTCTACTATGTCTTCAGGGGTCTGGTGGAGCCCAAGGTATATTACCTCCATGCCGGCATCCCGGAGCCCCTTTGCAATGACTCGAACCCCGCGATCGTGACCGTCGAGTCCCGGTTTTGCCAATAGGACCCTGATTATTTTCTCAGCCATTTTTTCAAACCTCCTGTACCACGGGAGTGGTTCAAATCGCCGGCTCCCTGTACTCTCCAAAGACCTTCTTGAGTTCTCCTATGATTTCGCCTTCTGTGCACAAAGCCTTGACGGCATTCAGGACCCTGGGCACTATGTTATCATTGCCGCGGGCCGCATCGTTGAGTTCTTTCAAAGCCTTGCGCACTGCACCGTTGTCTCTTTCTTCGCGCAGTTTCTTTACACGTGCCGCCTGCTTGCGTTCCAGTTCGGAATCGACCTTCAGGATCTCCAGGTCCGGTTCATCGTTGGTTCGGTATTCGTTGACTCCTACGACTATCTTCTCCTTTTTCTCGAGTTGACGCTGGTACCTGTAAGCCGATGATTCGATTTCCCGCCTTATGAAACCATTGTCGATTGCAGCCAGCATTCCGCCTGAATCATCTATTTTCCGGAAATATTCCTCTGCCCGGCGTTCCATGGTGTCTGTGAGCGATTCCACGAAATACGATCCTGCCAGGGGATCTATGGTGTTGGCAACGCCTGTTTCATTGGCAATGATCTGTTGTGTTCGCAGTGCGATTGTAACAGCCTTCTCGGTTGGCAGGGCCAATACCTCGTCCATGGAATTGGTGTGCAGGGACTGTGTTCCTCCAAGCACTGCTGCAAGGGCCTGGTACGCGGTTCTTATTATATTGTTCTCGGGTTGCTGGGCGGTCAAGGAGCAGCCCGCTGTTTGGGTATGAAACCTGAGCAACCAGGACCTTGGATTCTTTGCGCCGTATTTCTCTTTCATGCGACGCGCCCAAATCCTGCGGGCCGCCCTGTACTTGGCTATCTCCTCGAAGAAATCATTGTGCGAGTTAAAGAAAAAGGACAGCCGCGGCGCGAATTTGTCCACGTCCATGCCGGCTGCAATGCCCGCCTCCACGTAGGCAAAGCCGTCGGCCAAGGTAAAAGCCAGCTCTTGAACGGCTGTCGAGCCTGCTTCCCTTATGTGGTAACCGGATATGGAAATAGTATTCCACTTGGGCACATGGTCTGCTGCAAACTCCATTATGTCGGTTATTATACGCATGGACTGCACGGGCGGAAAAATAAAGCTCTTCTGGGCATGATATTCTTTCAATATATCGTTTTGAATGGTTCCGCGAAGTTTTTCGCTCGAAATTCCCTGTCGTTCGCCTACGGCGATATAAAGCGCCCAGAGTATAACCGCCGGCCCATTTATGGTCATGGACGTGGAGACCTTGTCCAGGGGAATACCGTCGAACAGCACGACCATGTCTTCGAGCGAGTCAATGGCGACTCCACACCTGCCTACCTCGCCCAGGGATCTGGGATGGTCCGAGTCATAACCCATGATGGTAGGCATATCGAACGCCACGGAAAGCCCTGTCCCCCCGCCCTGAAGCAGGTATTTGTATCTCTGGTTGGATTCTTCGGCTGTGCCGAATCCCGCGAATTGGCGCATGGTCCAGGTTCTGCCCCTGTACATGTCTGTCTGAACGCCGCGGGTATAAGGATATTCTCCCGGAAATCCGAGGTCTTTCATGTATTCCAGGTGTTCTATATCTTTTGGAGTGTATAATTCCTTGATTGGTTCGCTCGAAACAGTGGAGAATTTTTCCGGTGTTTTGCGGGAAGGCGTTTCCTTGTTGTCGTATTTTCGTTTTTCTTCTTCAAAGAGTTTCTTATCACGGATTTTCATGTACGAGCCTCCAAAGTTACACAGGGTTGGGACCGGCAATAAGACTTGCAGCAAGCTCCTCGGCCTCCTTGAGCGCATCTCCTCCGGAGATTATCCTGTTTACCGCGGCTTGGACGAGGGTATCGGACCATTCGGCCCGCCATATTTCGTTTTCCATCTTTTCATAGAAATGTTGTTTCAATTGTCTTTTTATCCGGGCCTTTCGTTTTTCATCCAACTCTTTTGTCTGCTCCAGGAATCCCTTGTGGGAATCAATGGCCCGGATGAGTTCATCCAGGCCCTTTCCGGTATTGGCGATTGTCAATACAACGGGCGGTCTCCAGCCGTTTTCTCTTACCGTGATCAATTTCACGAAATCTTTGAGATCGGCCACCATCGCATTTGTGCCGGGCTTGTCCGCCTTGTTGACAACGTAGATGTCGGCTATTTCCATGAGCCCGGCCTTCAAAAACTGCATGCTGTCACCGGCCTCGGGCTGAAGCACTACGCACGTAGTGTCGACCAACTCGCGGATTTCCACATCGACTTGCCCCACGCCAACAGTCTCGATTACTATTGTGTCGAATCCAAAGGCCTCCAGGACTGCCGTCGTGAGCCACGCAGGCCAGGAAAGGCCGCCAGTACTGCCCCTGGTCGCCATAGACCTTACAAAGACATTCGTTCCCTTGATGTCCTGCATGCGGACACGGTCACCCAGAAAGGCTCCCTTGGTAAAAGGGCTTGACGGATCGATCGCCACTACACCGATTTTCTTTTTTTGTTTTTCGAGTATGGATGCAAATGAGTTAACCAGGGTGGATTTTCCCACGCCGGGCGCCCCGGTAAGGCCGATACGTATAGCCCTCTTGGACGGATCATAGAGTTCGGCCAGGAGAGACGTGCCAAGAGGATCGCCCTGCTCGATGAGGGAGATGATTCTCGCAACCGCCCGGCGATCGCCAGCGCGAAAGCGGTCCGCCAGGTCTTGCCTGTTCATGGCCTTGCCTTTCAGTACTCCACCCCCGGTCTGGCTGAAAGTCCATTCCTCCATGGGTGCTTGACCTCTTCGATCCTGGACACGTAGTCGGCCCTGTCAAGGATTTCAGGAGGAGCATACCTGCCGGTAATGACCAGCTCTGTATGCCTGTTGCGGCGATCAAGAAGATCGAGCGCATCTTCGAGTTTTATCACTCCGTAATCCACTGCCACGTTCAACTCGTCGAGGATCACCAGGTCGTGTTCTCCTGCATCCAGGACCTGCCTGGCCCTTTCGATTCCACGGGCCGCCAACTCTAGGTCTTCTTTGGAAGGCGCTCCCTTCTTGACAAAGGTAGGCAGACCATGTTGTTCGAGGGTAAGCCCCATGGGCTCCAGTTTCCGGGCCATGCGGACTTCCCCGTAGTTTTCGTCCCCCTTCATGAACTGGATGATTATTACCTTGCCTCCATGTCCCATGGCGCGAAGCGCAAGACCGAGCGCAGCCGTGGTCTTGCCCTTTCCATCACCTGTGTACACCTGCACTGTTCCGATATTTTTATTCTTGTTTTTATTTTTGTTCAAGGCATCCTCCACGGTCGATGGAATCTAGCCGAGAGCCGGCCGGGGTGTCAATACCGGTAGCTTGTGACGGTAGGCGGGACTCGCAATCCAGCAGGTTGCAGCATGGTACAGGCGATGGTAAAAAATTACAGTAAATCGATTAGCACAAAGGAGGTAAGAAATGGTTGATAAAACAACCAACAGGTTTTATAAAATAACACGGCGTTATTTGGCTTCCTGTTTGTTTCAAGTATTCGCATTATTGTTTACGACTGCCTTTCTGCCTGGATGCAACTCGGGCAGATCCAGGGGAGATACCGATACGGATACTGATACCGATACGGATACGGATATTGACGCAGATACGGACATTGATGCTGATGCCGATACAGACGCGGATACAGACACGGATACAGACACGGATACAGAAACGGGCACGGATACAAATAAAAAGCCGTCCTGTGCAGCACATGGAGGATATTGTTCGCTTCATAAAGGAGACTGCAGGACCAATTACAGGGTTTCGCCGGTGGACTATGACTGCAACGAATCCTGCTGTATTCCGGAGCAAGGTGACACAGACGTGGATAGTGATACAGACACCGACACGGATACGGACACGGATACGGACACTCAAACCAGTGAGACATGCGTGTCAAAGGGTGGTTATTGCCTGGTCTTTCCTACGGGATGCAAGCAAGGTTATGAAAAATCGGCTGACAAGTACGAGTGTCCTACCATGTGCTGTTTGCCTGCCGGGGGAGATACGGACACGGACACGGACATGGATACCGATGCTGACACAGACCTTGATACCGACGTTGACACAGATACGGATACGGACACGGATACCGACACGGACACGGATACGGACACGACTTGTCCTGACTCATTGTCTGCTAGGATCAGTGTGAAAATAATTGATGTATCTCCTGACTCCGTGAACCTTGCTGCAGGAGGATACTTCTCGAACTACACTCCGCCAATACTTGCGCCGTTGAGTCAGGGCGGCGCACTGGTGGCATGGGTAAGTCGCGGCAGCAAGGTGCATGTAACAAGGCTGGATTCGAGCCTTGAAAAAGTCAGGGATGACACGGTCATGGATGGTAATGAGTTACGTGGACTTGCAACCCGGGACAATGGCTTTGCAGTCATGGTTCAACGTGGTGATGATGTAATGGCGCTCGTTGGATTTGACATGCAGGGAAACAAACTATTCGACGTGAAAATGGTGGGAGACAATGCACATGAACCCGGGGACAAGTGGATTCGCCGCGATTGGGGTGATTATGGGAGGCTGATATTCGCAGACGGCAAGTACATTGTTTACTACGGCCATGTCCAGAATTTCGGTGACAAGGGCATACACCAGGGAGACCTGCTCTGGTACTATTCAACAGATGGCACCAAGGCAGGTTCCTCCTGGAATTGGGGATGCAGTCACAGCCTGGACGTGCGCCTGGCTTACGATGGCTCAAGAATCGCTCCTGTATGCCTGTCCGACTGCTACCCCTCAAAGGGAATATGGTACAACCACCAGAGCGCGGAGATACATTCCGAGCCCTCTGGAAATTGCAGCGGGTCCAGTTCGGCTGAACTCGGCGGCTTGGTGGCCGGGTCGGGAAAGTTGTGGTTGACCTTTGTTTCCGATGAGGGCCGGGAATCGCATGATGTTGCTCTCGTGGACATAGACAGCGGCAAGGTCGGGGAAGTGAAATGGTTGACCGGCACTGCGGGCGAACAGGAGAGCAATGCTCACTTGGCTGTGTACGGAGACGACCTGCTTGCTGGTTGGCAGGCAGACAAGAACCTGTATTTGGCGGTCGTGGATACAAACGGTAATATCATCCAAGGTCCAAGGGCAGTGGAAGTCACGTTTAACCGGCAAAATGATTTCGTTAATTTCAAAAACGGCGATGTTGGCTGGGCCTATGCCTGGGACAACATGAGTCAGCTCAAGATAGTGAGAGTACGGTTTTGTCACTAGAGCGGCTCAAAAGTATTTGTAAACTCTGCCACGCAGACTCTTGCCGGTTCGCGCAGGTTTTTGTAATTAGCTGAAATTCTTTGTTTTTAAAATAGCTGTTTCAGCCCCTTGAATGCTGTTTGATAATAGTGTATTGAGAACCAATCGGGGATTACCCCGGGGAAAGTAACGGTCAGAGGCCATGAGCGGCCATTAATGACAGGAGGGTGATAGGAATGGCAGACAATCCTTATTTCGTAGACGAGTCGAAACCTTGGTTCACCAAGGAGGCCGGTTGGCCCGACGAGGTGCCGAAAAACATCGAATTTCCGGAAATGACTCTTGGGGAAATGCTTCGCAAGACCGCGAGGCAGTACCCGGATTACAAGGCAATCTGGTTCTTGAACACCTTTATGACGTTCAGAAAACTGGACAAGTACGTTGACGCCTTTGCAACGGCACTACACAAGAGAGGGATCAAGAAAGGTGATGTTGTAACCTTGCTTCTTCCAAACTCTTTTCAGTATGTCATAGCATACTATGCCTGTATGAGAATCGGGGCTATTGCCTCCGGTGTTAATCCCACTTATAAACCGTTCGAAATACTTCATCAGCTTGATACGGTGGGGAGCAAGGCATTGATAGTTCTGGATGCCCTGTATGAGAAGCAGGTTGCCCCGATAATAGAAAAGCACCCCATGGATTTCGTGGTGGCAACTAATATTACCGACCTTGCCGACATTTCCGGTTTGAAGAAAATTCTGGGTAAACTCCTGGGCAAAATACCAACCGGCCCGGTACCTGACGATGCCTTGCGGTTTCTTGACATGCTCAGGACCCCGATCGATCTACCCGAGGTAGAAATAAATCCAAAGGAGGATCCTGCAACTTACATAATGACCGGCGGTACTACCGGTGTACCGAAAGCGGCTGTGTTGACTCATTTCAACTGTGTTTCAAACACAATCCAGTCAAGGGCATGGTTGTTCAAGGTCAAGCCCGGGGCTTGCGCCGTGGGCGTGTTGCCTTTATTCCACTCGTTTGCAATGACCACGGTGATGAATCTTACAGTCAATTTCGGTGGGTTGGCCATGTTATTCCCGCGTCCTCCTGATACCAAGGAATTGGTGGATACGATAGTCGGGATCGGTCCGGACGATGCAACCATGTACGTAGGAGCTGAAATCTTATTCCAGCGCATGGCGGACTTCCTGGATAACCCCCAAAACAAGCAATACGTGGACAAGCTTGCCGGAAAGCTGGCCTTGTGTGTTTCCGGGGCAGGTCCGCTTCACAGGCCGGTCCAAGAAAAGTTCGAGAGAGTTACGGGCGGTCGCCTGGTAGAGGGTTACGGCCTGACAGAGACGACACCTGTCGTGTCGGCCGGACCTTTCTGGGGCGAGCGCAAGATAGGAACAATAGGTCTTCCTTTTCCAGGCACGGAATGGCGGATCGTGGACAAGGATGATTACAAGAAGGTGACCCCGACCGGTGAGAGCGGAGAGATAGCGGTTGCAGGACCGCAAGTCATGAAAGGGTACCTGAACAAGCCAGAGGAAACAGCGGAGACCGTGGTTGAAATGGATGGCAAGCGGTGGTGCCTGACCGGCGACATCGGCTTTATGGATGAGCTTGGCCGCATTACCATCAATGACAGGAAGAAGCAGCTCATAAAGTACAAGGGTTATTCCGTATTTCCAAAAGAAGTGGAAGAACTGGTCGGCGGCCACGAATCTGTAAGCGAGGTCGCAGTAGCCGGCCTGCCCGACGAAGAGACCGGAGAGGTGATCAAGGCCTGGGTGGTGTTGAACCCGGAGTACAAGGGCAAGATCACCGAGTCCGAACTCCTCCAGTGGTGTAAGGACAACCTGACACACTATAAGGTGCCCAGGCATATCGAGTTCAGGGATGAGTTGCCCAAGACCCTGGTCGGTAAAGTCTTGCGAAGGGTGTTGCAGGAAGAAGATCCTATATGGAAGAAGGCTAACCAAGGCAAGAAGGAGTAGGCATTATTTCTCCTAAATTGCCAAAAAATAGAGCATTTTTTACAAAGGGATGTAAAAATGGGAGGCTGGTTCAATGAAACGCCTGGTAATTAACAAGGTGCTGATACCGGTAGACTTCACCGACTGTTCCAGGAGAGCATTCTACGTGGCCCTGGAGCTGGCTGCAAAGTTTGGGGCGAAGTGCACTGTCATGCATGTCATCGAGCCCATCACGGCTCTCGATCTGTCTGCGAAAAAATACAAGCAGGTATACAAGGACGTAACGAGGATGGAAGAAGGCGTGCAAAAGAGGGTGGAGGAATTTGTCGCGGAGGAGGACTATGAAATCGATCCTGCCAGCATAGGAATCGAGATATCCGTGGGCAAGCCTTTCCAGGAAATACTGAAGAAGGCCAGGGAACTGGGTGTGGATTTGGTCATAATGGGCTCGCACGGCAAGCTTGCAGGCGACGAAGTCATGATGGGGTCGACCGCGGAGCGTGTTGTCAGGAGAGCTCCTTGCCCGGTATTGGTGATAAAACCGCAGGATTTTCGTTTTGAAATACCCAACGGGTTGAAAAAGTAGTTTTTTCGAGTAAAACAAAAAAAGGTCCCTCGTTGAATCTTGAGTCTGAATATATATTCCGGGATATCCCGGTACAGAGATGGTTCTCTATCCTGTTGGATCCTGCTTTTGACGATTTCATCGAAAAGCGCCTGGACTTACAGGAGCGCAAGGTTCTGGAGTCTAAAGATAATGGTAGGGTAATAACCAGGAGGATCAGGATGGTTCCTGTAATTCCCCGGGCCTTTGGAAAATTCGTGCAGCGTGGAATATTTCAGGTGGAAGAGAAATCTGAAATAGTAATTGAAAAGGGCCTGATCGAGTGGAGAGTGGAACCCTCCTTGGGCGGCGATCGATTCGATGGTCATGGTTCGGTCCGTGTTTTTTCCCATGGGCAAGGATGCAAAAGGATACTGAAAGGAGAAATCAGGCTCGATGTGCCGTTACTCGGTTCCAGGCTCGAAGGAAAGATCGTTGACTTGATCCTGGATTCATATAATCGTGCTTCAAGGCTCATGGAAGAGTGGCACCGGAAGACGGGGCAGCATTAATCTCCGGTTTGTTACTATTCGCACGCACTTGCTTGTGAGAGTAATCACAGATATCCTGGTGCAATGAATGGTATAATTCTGCTTGTTGTTCGATGGAGCGGGAGGCTCTCTAATCCATCGCGTGTATAAAAGAAGCAATAAGGATTTGGGAGGTAAGGATAGTGGCCGCCAATACGGGGAAAAGTATAAAATTGATTCTCATTATCTGGGTACTGAATGTTTTGATTTTTGTGTCCGCTTTGTCCTGCAAGGTAAAACCGGAGAATCCATTTGATCCGGATACGCCCCTTGACTTGAAGGCCAAGGCCATACTGTCCGGCAGGGTGCTGTTGAGTGACTCGACCGACAGGAGCGGTGTTGTGGTCAAACTCCTTGAAACAGGCCGGGGAACCACAACAGGGGCGGACGGTATCTTCAGGATCGCGTCCCTGGATCCCGGTACGTACACGATTCGATTCCAGAAGGCCGGGTACAGGACAGAGACTCGAATTGCAAACATGCTTATGGGTGAAGAACATTTGATGGGCGACATATATCTGAAGGATTTGACGCCGCCTGATCCTCCCAGGATAAACGAGAAGGGAGGCAGGGTGGATCTCCAGACGGAATGTGACGGATCGAGTGACAGGAAGGGATGTGTCGCACAGGTGAAGTTAACCGTGCATGGTGGACCTTTCACATATGCAAGTGCTTGCAATCCGAATGAGCCCGGGACGACTTTTACATCCGATGGGAACGGGTCATTCGCCTTTGAGGCCATGGGAGGCGCCCAGTACAATGATTGGACCAGGGTTTGTTATGACCAGGGAATTGTTTTCATGGTGAATGAGGATGAGGAATCCAGGTTGAGAATCAGGAAGGTGGACCCCGAGGGTAACGCAAGTTCGGATGATTTCATTGTACTTGTGGAAGATTCGACTCCGCCGGCCCCCCCCCAAGTGACTTCTGTAATCGAAGGACGCGATGATGTTCGCATTTCATGGAACAAGGGACAGGACGATGACATAGCCGGGTATCGTCTGTATTATGGAGCTGCCAGGGACAGTCTTTTCGGTGCATTCGCCGTGCAAGGATCTTCCCCGATAGACATGGGTGATGTGACCGAGTTTACCTTATCGGGCCTGAATCCGGGCAGCCAGGTTTTCTTTGCCTTGTCTTCCCTGGACATTGTAGGGCACGAAGGTCGAAAGACGGTTGCCTTCGAGGCTCTTCCGAACTATGTGACCCCTGAACAGGAATCCCTTGTGGTATTCGACAGGCAGAACAGGGATGATCACGTTCTCGGACAAGTCTTGTTGAATGACGACAGGCTGGTTACAGCCAGGGGAAGACTGGGTATCTCTGTCCTGGACCTCACGGATCCCAAGGATCCTGTACTGACTGCATCCGGGCTTGAACCTTTGCCTGCACTCGGCCTTTGCCGTTTTCAGGGTCATCTGCTCGTGGCATCGGGACCGGGGGGATTATGTCTTGTTCCCATGTATCCCGGTTTGGATGCAGACGGTCCCGTGTTTTTCGAGCCTTCATGCATGGGAGCAGAGAGCCTGGGATTGTCCGACCTGGACTTGAGCGGCGTGGCTTCCAATGGGAGGCATGTGGTTGCAATCAACCGCAACGGCCCGGGTGAATCAGGACTGGTTGTCCTGGATGGCTCGGACCCGGCCGACTTGAAGCTTGAATCAGTGAGAAATTTGAATTCAGAGCCTGCGACTCTCGCAATATCCGGAGACCTGGTTTTCGTCGGTTATGCAGGAGCGGTGAGAACCATTAGTGTGTTCGATATATCCGACCCGGTAGTGCCCAGGTTGGCGGCCGAGGTAAGGCCGGCTGATTTCGGCATGCGGAATGTATCGAAGATTCTTATTCAGGATGACAGGCTGTTTTTGGCAGGCGGGACTCAGGGCCTGGCGATAATGCACATAGATCGGGCCAAGCTTCTCGATGCGGGTCATGATTGCGGGCTCGCAGGGGACTGCCTGGAACTATCCGGCATATTCGATACGTCCGATTCTGTGGTGGACGTGGATGGCCAAGGCGGTCTGATCTTGATGGCCGGCAAAAAGGATGGCCTGTTGGCGATAGAGGCATCCGATCCCTCCAACCCCACGTTGCTCGGCAGGGCAGGAGCAGCCGAGATCGAGGGAGCGGGATCAATGGCTGAAAGAGTATCCATGGCCGGCACAAATGCTGTTGTGGCTGTTTCGCCGCCCGGAATCGAGACCTTCGAGTTGGGGGGACCGAGGACGCCCAAGCCTTTGGCCTCCGTTCCAACGGAGGGTCTTGCAAAATATGTAACATTGAAAGGTAGGTGTGCTCTTGTGGCGACCGGTACCGGCAAGGTGCAGGCTGTCGACATGGCGGATCCGGTGAACCCGGCGTCTGCAGGCGTACTTGACGTTCAACCTGAGGGAAAATCAATTGATAAGATAGAAATCAACGGTGACCTGGCCATGGCGGTAAGTGCCGCATCCGGACTTTACATCTTGGACGTGTCAAATTCGTGTACCCCGGAATATTTGGGAGCTTGGCGTCCGGGTCAGATCCTGTCCGATGTTTTGCCCATGCCCGGCTCGATGTTGCTGGCTTCGCTCGAGGACCGGGAGGTCGATGGAACGATCCAGCCGGCCGGTCTTGCCCTGGTCGATATTAAAGACCCTGCAAATCCTTTTGTGGCAGTCTTCAAGCCTGCAAGCGATCTTGGAATAGAAGACAGTGATTCAATCCAGCTTCAATCCATGTTGTTGGACGGTGCCGGGAATCTTTGGATCATAGAAAGACGGGCCGGAGCATCGGACTCGGAATTCGGGCTTTATAAGGGCGCTGTGGGAACGAAATCCGGCGGCCTCTTATCATGCCGCAAATCCCCCGGAGATTGCCTGCCGGGCGCCATCAAAAAGGTGGATATCCCCGGGTTGGAATATCCTGACGGGTTGTTCGGTATCGGCCATGATTTCATTGGAGTCCTGGATCTAATAGACCCGGATGAACAGAATTCGAAGATCATCGTGTTGTCTGGAGATGGAAAGGGGCAGGTAGCTGCCCTGAATGTATCCGGGCAAGTGAACTCGACCGTAATTGATGGAGATTATCTATATCTTGCCAGTGGCAACCTTGGCATGCAAGCCGTGTATCTCGGGGATTTTCTCGAATCCGGCATGGATTGCCGGGCAGGAGCGTGCAGGTTGACCATACGATCCGGTCTTTCACTCGAAGACGAAGTCCAGGGCCTGTTCGTATATGGTACGTGGCTGTTGGCGGCACAGGGCAAGGCAGGTTTGGGAGTAATCGAGCTGGAATAGAATAAAAAATATTCGGGAGGGTAGGAACATGAACAAAAAGACGGTGTACTGGGCTGTTGCGATATTCAGTGTAACGGCAATAACAACCGCCGTGATTCTCGCCTCGGGGAATCCTCCCTTCATGGTCAATCCCGGATCACCGCTTTACTTCAATCTGGAAAGGCCGGAGGCGATCGATCTTCATGCTGTAGACAAGGAAGGGGACCAAATATACTGGTATTGTCTGCTCGACGGGGAAAAAGACTGTAGAGAGGCTGATATCCTCATAGAACCCGACAAGCAATCCAAGACAGGAGAGCTTGCATGGCTGTACGCCAAGGAGGTACCCCCGGGTGACTACAATATCGAGCTTTTCGCATGTGATGAGGCCGTTTCGGACCCCAAGGTCTGCGATACGGTAACAACGGTGCTGCAGGTGTACAAAGGATTCCCGCCGAAACTCCATCCAATACCGTCGCCTGACTTGGTAGGTGTTGGCCAGGACATGGCCAGGTACTTCAATGCAGAGGATGTTGACTCCGACAGACTGTATTGGTCCTGTGATATGTGCGATGCCTATGGTGCCGAGTTGAAGCCCGGGGATGAAAGCGGCAGGCAGGCAATCTTCCACTGGATTCCCGGAAGAAGCGGTATATATACCTTTGATATTACTGTTTCCGATGGGGATGTTCCGGGCAAGGGCTCATCGGACCACCAGATATACCAGGTCGAGGTTCGGGATGGCTTTGGCTTGTCGGTCAGGAGAATCCTGCACGAGCGAAGCCCCGGCCATGAATTCGAGGCATACGAATTGCAAAAGTCGGGAGAACGGGTGACCGATTCCGAAGGATCGCTTTTGCATATCGAGGCAAGGTCATGGGGTATCGTCAACGAGATCTACAAGATTGAAAATCCGCCTCCGGGAAGTGAGGTGGGCCCCGAGTCCAGGAACATGTACTATGTTCCGGACTATGAATTGGTATTGGACGGCGACCCTCCGCTTGTGATCGAGCCTATGACGGATTTTTCCGTGCAAGGTGATACATTGAAGGGAGAGCATGTCAGCTTCAATTTCCTGGTCGAGATTCAGGTCGATCATACTGACAGGCCCACGACGTACACTCCGTTGCTGCCTGCCAAGGTAAAGATCGGAGACACTTACACAGTGATCATACAGGGTAAAGACCCTGACGGCGAGGATCAGGCCAGGATAGAGTATGCATGTGTTTCACTCCAACCGCCTGGGACCTTGCCGCCCGAGGTCAATTGCAAGACCACTGGCGAAGGCTTGGAACTTTCATGGCGACCGGATCCGGGCCAGGCATCGGACTACCTGATTGAAACGAGAAGCGGCAAGAACTTGGAAAATGGAGGAAACGAAAGACAAGGGACTTACGAGGCAACGCAAATCGTTTTGCATGCTCCTGCGAAACCTGCGCCCGGCCTCGGCTTCCTTGCATCCAGCACCCCCCCCAATTTTCAACCCAAAATAAACATGTATACAAAGTCCGGCAGCTATGTGCTTCAAAGCAAGCCTATCGCCCTGGACGGCGATCTCATGGAATTGTCTGTTGATGCGAACAATGTAGGCGGCAACTCCGGAGGTGACGGAGTTTCCGTGGATATCTGGTACGACTGGGAAGACACGCAACCACCCGGCAATGATGAAGAAGCTGATCTGGTATGTATCCCCGAGGCACCGGGTGATTGTTTCGATACTCCCTTCAGCATAAATGTCGATCACAGGGAAACCGGTTCGGACCTCATGTACACAGTGACCGCCTGGGTCGACCGCTTCGACGTACTCGACGAGTTGAGCGAGGAGGATAACCTGTCAACTACTTCCTTCTGGGCAAGTAGCGACGTGGATAACGATCAGGTGCCCGACCTTTCCGAATCGTTGGGAAATATCAGTATATCCACGGTGTGGGATAATCCCACGGGCGGCACTATGGAACCGGGTGATTCGAGAACCGTGTACATGAAGGTGCATAACAGCGGGACATTACCGGTCCGGGTGAGTTCCTCTTCGGACGTGGACCTTAAATTCAGGACTACCGTGGGAGTGGACGTAACGTCCGAGTACCAGGTAACCCTTACTTCTCCGCTTGTTTTTCCCGTAACCATCCAGGGGGAAGACGATTATGTATTTACTTTTACCGCCGGGTTGAAGACACCGGGAGACATGGGAGACAATTATCCTACGAGCGGGACCATCAGGGTCGCAGGGACTATCGTGGCGACCAACAACATTCCGAACATGACACCGCCGCCGGGATCTACGCCTTCAACGGTATCGGACACTGATGGAAACCCTTACGATTCATGGATCGTGCCTTCTTGTTCATCCACTTACTGTGACGATGGCATTCCATGCACCATAGATGCATGTAACAGCGGCGGAACCGCGTGTACTCATACCGCCGACAATGCCTTTTGCGATGACGGCTTATGGTGCAATGGAAGCGAGACATGCAACCTCGTATCGGGATGCCAAGCCGGGATCGCGCCTGATTGCTCGGATGGCGTATCGTGTACTTCGGATTCATGCAATGATGTCACGGATACGTGCGAGCATATTCCGGATGATTCTATTTGCGATGACGGCCTGTGGTGTAATGTGGATTCCTGTGATGAGACACTTGGATGTACGCACGGCCCAAGGGACTGCTCGGACGGCGTGTCGTGTACTGCGGACTCGTGCAATGAAACCGCGGATATTTGCGAGCATTCGGCAAATGATGCTTCGTGTGACGACGGGCAATGGTGCAATGGCAGCGAAACGTGTGATCCGGATCTTGGTTGCCTGGCGGGCGCGGCTCCCGATTGCTCCGACGGGATCGCATGTACCAACGATTCTTGCAATGAAGCCACGGATAGCTGTGATCATTCAGCCGATGATTTTTTATGTGACGACGGGCAATGGTGCAATGGCAGCGAAACGTGCGATCCGGATCTTGGTTGCCTGGCGGGTGCGGCTCCCGATTGCTCCGACGGGATCGCATGTACCAATGATTCATGCAATGAAGCGACGGATACCTGTGAGCATGTGGGCGATGATTCCGCATGTAATGATGGCCTTTGGTGTACCATGGACAGTTGCAATGAAACGGCGGGATGCGAATATTCGGCCCGTGACTGCTCCGACACAATAGATTGCACATCGGATACATGTAACGATGTAACGGATACCTGTGTTCATCAACCCCAGGACTCGGCATGTGACGACGGCAACATGTGTAATGGAAGCGAAACGTGTGATGCTCTGACAGGTTGTGTAATGGGTGAGGCGCTGGTATGCGATGATTCAAACCAATGTACGGACGACTCGTGCGATCCTGTATTGGGGTGTGTCCATATTAACAATTCAAGTTCATGTAGCGACGGCGATCCATGCACAGAGAACGATACATGCTCCGGGGGGATATGCTCAGGAGATCCCCTGGATGCCGATCATGATGGTTACATATCGGATTCTTGCGGTGGCAATGATTGTGACGATTCCAGGGGGGACGTGAATCCGGCTGCAACCGAGGGACCTTTCGGTGATTCGACTTGTCAGGACGGATTGGATAATGATTGCGATAACAAGATCGATGAAGTTGATACCGGGTGCCTGGAGTGTTTGGTCGACAGCGATTGTGACGATAACAATGTCTGCAACGGCACGGAAATATGCAGTAGCGGCGTGTGTGTGTCAGGAACGCCGCTGGATTGCGATGACGGACTTTGGTGTAATGGAATGGAGACGTGTAATCCCGTGAGCGGATGTACAGCGGGTACAGCCCCGGACTGTGACGATGGGATTGCATGCACCATTGACGGTTGTGACGAGGTGAACGACAGGTGTGAACACATCGCCGACAATGGTTCCTGCGACAATGGAGCCTGGTGCGACGGTAGCGAGACCTGTAATCCAACCACGGGTTGCGTTTCGGGAACCGCACCGAATTGTGATGATGGGATAGCCTGCACATCGGACGATTGCGATGAAGTGAACGATAAATGTGAAAACATTCCTGATGATTCGTCCTGCTCCGACGGCCTGTGGTGTAACGGGGGAGAAATTTGTGATTCAACCGCCGGTTGTATAAACGGTATTCCTCCGGATTGTGATGATACGGTCTCATGCACTTTGGATTCGTGCGATGAATTGAATGATACCTGTGTGCACGAAGAACAGGGCAGCCTGTGTGATGATTCGAATCCCTGTACAGACGATAGTTGTGATTCATCCTCGGGTTGTATACACACACCAAATTCTGTTTCATGTGACGACAATAATCCTTGTACTACCGATGATACATGTTCGAATGGAAATTGCATTGGTGGTGGACAGCTCGATTGCGATGATTCTAATCCATGCACGGATGACAGTTGCAATTCATCATCCGGCTGCGTCAATACGCCCAACACCGGACCGTGCGATGATAACAATGAATGCACGATCGGCGATACATGTTCAGGTGGTGTGTGTACAAGCGGCACAGCTCGTGATTGTGACGACTCAAACCCGTGCACCGATGATTCGTGCAGCCCGTCCATGGGTTGCCTTAACATCAACAACACCGAGGTTTGCGACGACAATAATGTCTGCACGGTGGGGGACAGGTGCTCCGGCGGTTTGTGCCAGGGGAACCTGAAAGATGAGGATAACGACGGTTATGTGCCCGTGGCTTGCGGTGGAATTGATTGTGACGACCAGAGGCATGATGTTAACCCCGGCATGTTCGAGGGCCCCATGGGAGATGCCTCCTGCTTCGACGGGTTGGACAATGATTGTGACGGGTCTGTGGATTCCGATGACCAGGGGTGCGGCACCTGCACGAACGATCAGCAGTGTGATGATGGTAATCTGTGCAACGGCGTGGAGAAATGCGAGTCAGGCAGATGCGTTGGTTCTCCCGGCTTGTCGTGCAACGATGACAACCCGTGTACCGATGATTCTTGCGACAAGGTAACAGGGTGTGTGTTTACTCCCAACACCCGTGCTTGTGACGACAACAATCCATGTACCGTAAATGACGTGTGCAATAACGGGTTATGTACCGGGGGAACGCCAAAAAATTGTGATGACTCAAACCCGTGTACAAGCGATTCTTGCAGGGCGGGGGAAGGCTGCGTTAACGAGCCGAATACCGAGCCTTGCAATGACGGTGATGACTGTACCGCCAACGATCGGTGCTCGGGGGGTGTCTGTGTAGGACAACCGGTGGATTTTGATCAGGACGGCTATGTTCCGGAATCATGCGGCGGGCGGGATTGCAACGATCATGATAAGGCTGTCAACCCGTCTGTTTTCGAGGGACCTTTTGGGAGTGAGGCGTGTGCAGACGGCAAGGACAATGATTGTGACGGGCTCGTCGATACCAGCGACAGTGGATGTTCCGGCTGCATGAAGGATTCGGATTGTGATGATCTTGATGTGTGCAATGGCGCTGAGAAATGCGTTGAAGGCAAGTGCATACCAGGCGAAATGCTGGATTGCTCGGACGAAAACCCGTGTACATCGGATACGTGTGAAGCGGGCAGGGGATGTATCAATACGCCGGTAATAAACGGTATTTCTTGTGACGACCACCTTTGGTGCAACGGCACTGACGTTTGTGTGGATGGAGTTTGTGTTGTGGGACAGCCCCCTGATTGCGATGATGGAATACCTTGTACTGCAGATACATGCAGTGAGTCACAGGACATGTGTTTGCATGTGCCCATGAACCAGGGTTGTGACGACGGCAAATGGTGTAACGGTGTAGAGGTTTGCCAAGCCGGAAAGGGATGTGTTGCAGGGACCCCGGTCGACTGTTCGGATAACATCGACTGCACCAGGGATGAATGTGTCGAGAAGGACAAGTCTTGCAAAAACGTGCCGCGAAACGAGTTTTGTAACGACAATGATCCTTGTACTGCCGACGTGTGTGAACCGGCGATAGGGTGTGTGTTCCACTCAGAACCGGATTATGACCGGGACGGGCACCTGGCTGAAGGGTGCGGAGGTGATGACTGTGATGATACGAACAGTGATGTATTTCCAGGCGCTGTTGAAAAGTGTGATGGATTGGACAACGATTGTGACGACGTGAAAGACGAAGGCTGTTCCGGTGATACAGATACGGACACGGATGTCGATACGGATGTCGATACGGATGTCGATGCCGACACGGACACAGATACGGACACGGATACCGATACCGATACGGATACAGATACCGATACCGACACACAACCGGGACTGGACAAGGACAAGGACGGCATGCCCGATGCCTGGGAAAGAGCAAACGGCCTCGATACAACTCGTGACGATTCAATGGATGACCCGGACAACGACTGGTTCCCGAACCTTGCCGAGTATATGCTATCGACACCGCCAAAGATCGACAACAGGAAATTGGAGGACAGGGACCTGGATCACATGCCTGATGTCTGGGAGAAGGCAAACAACCTGGATACGACCCGTGACGACTCGCTTGAAGATCCGGACAATGACGGTCTCACCAATATTCACGAATACTTCAGTGTGACATCTCCACACACGCCCAACAACGGGATGGCGGACAAGGACGGCGATCTCATTCCGGACATTTTTGAGCACGCCTTCGGCCTCGACAGACCCAGGCAAAGGGCCACCGGTATCCGTGACTGGGACCAGGACGGCCTGCCGGACCTTGTCGAGTACTTGGATGGGACGCCACCAAGAAACGCAAATAATGAAATCTGGAATGTCTCTGAATTGCCATCACGATTCCTTCTTGCATATTCTTTCTCAAAATCGAATCTGCCATGGCAGGACCCTGATGGAGACAGACTTTGCAACATGGCGGAGTATCTGGCAGGAACTCCCCCTGATGTACCTAATACCAAGCTCGATGACAAGGAGGGAGACGGTCTGCCGGACAGTTACCAGGAGGCATACGGGTTGCTTAGAATCGGCTTTCTGGATACGGATTCTGATACCATTCCGGACCTTGTGGAGTACTACTCGGCAACTTCACCGGTAGTTCCAAGGTCCGCCTCCGTGGACAGGGATCGGGATTCCATGCCGGATACGTACGAAGTTGCCTTTCGATTGGACCCTGAAGATCCAAAAGACGCCTCATCGGACCAGGACAATGATTCCATTACCAATGCCGAGGAACAATATACGGGGACCTCGCCTTTAAGGCCCCTTGAGGATGAAACGGATGTAGATTCTGACAATCTTCCGGATGTCTTCGAGCAGGCCTATAATATCGACGGTGGACAGGATGGAGATGACGACAACGACGGTTTGTCGAATTTCATTGAACTGATGGACGGCACTCCGCCGTCCGTGGATAATGCTGATCTGGCCGACAAGGACCAGGATGGACTGCCGGATCGTTTCGAGACAGCAAACGGGTTGGTTGTCGGAAAGGACGATTCATCCTTGAACCCGGATAATGATTTAATGGACAACAGTGCCGAATACTTGGCCGGAACATCTCCTCTTGTGCTGGATCCGTACAAACCTTACCTGGATCCGGCCTTCCTGGCTCTCTCTCTGGGACAGCGAGTCCAAGCCGTGGTAAAAGACTCGGTAGAGCCTGTCCGCTTCACGGCTTCGCCGTCATCCGTGGTGATAGTGGATTCGGATGGCATGGTTTCGGCCCAGGGCCTGGGCAGGGGCAGTATTGCCGCAGTAGATGACAATGGCTTGAAAGCGGTTGCAACAGTGTCGGTTGCCGAGCCTCTGGTTGTAGTGCCGTCCAGATTGGAACTCGAAAAGGGAGAACGGTTTACTTTTAATGTGAAGGGCGGGGTCCCTCCCTATACCATGACTGTGTCTCCTTCGAACCTGGCTTCTGTAAGCGGTATGGAACTGGTTGCCGGAGGCGTGGGCCGTGGACTTCTGAATGTGACGGATTCGGAAGGCAGGACTGCAAAGGCCGAACTGGTGGTTGGGCCCGTTCAATCCGGGGTCCAGGGTTGTGGTTGCGGAACTGGACCTGCAAACATGGGTACAGGGCCATCTTGGTCTGTCGGTTTCCTGCTTTTCGTTGTAATCGCGATTGGGAGGAAGAGAAAAAACCAACGCCGATGACTCTGGAAAAGTATGACGTTTTTTAATTAAGATTGCAGTTTTTTACACCGACAAGTGCTCGATGTTTGGATCTGCGTTAATTATTTTGTGTCGATTGTCTTTGCGGAGGAGGAGGAATCTTTCCGGTCAGGTCGAAAATCTTGATCTTGCCGATGCGGTGGGCAAACCGTTCTGCCGTCTCGTATACAAGGTAGACGTGATCATGTTGTATTCCCCTTATTGGGACCGGAAGCATGTAAACTCCCAGGCACGCATTCTTATCGCACCATGTGTCGGCAATGCTGCCGCCCTTTTTACCTTGCTTGTCGGCTTCCCTGTGAAATCTTTTTTTAAGCTCCGCAGACAGTTCTTCGAATCTTGATACGGATGATTTCTTTGGATCGACGAATATCAATGCCCGCACGAGCCGCCCTCCATCGAACAGGTATGTCGCCATGTTGTATAACTCCGGCAATCCATGCCTCTGCTCGAACATCGGCAGGCCTCTCTTGGGTTGTTTGAGCGATGGCACCTTGGATTTCAACTCATCAAGGCCCATGTTCAAGCTAATCCATTCGAAACCCGGAGGCGGCCCGATTTTTGGGATCTCACTCTTGTTTTTTTGGCAAGACGAAATCAGTGCCGGGAAACATAGAGCAGAAAGTAACAAAACCAGGGGCCAAGATTCGATTTTCTCAAAAAGGGCGGTATTCGTGGGCCTCATGCAGCCTCCTTTAATTAAAATGGCCGGCGGCAATCGTATGAGCTGATCAATATGCTCTTACATATAACCATCGGGTACCTCTACGTAATTCATTTTGCTTTTTGAAAAATCCACGAGCAAGATCCCATTCCTTTTTCCGGGATCGACCATGCCTTTAACAGCCAGGTTGCCGAAAACGCCCTTTATCATGACCTCCATCTCAACGGGATCTTCAGGTAGATTCAAACGCAACTTGTACCTGCCCTTCCGGGCTTCACTTTTTGAACTCCTTGCCAGGTCGGCAACATCCAGGCGCTGAACCAATTTTCCCTGACTGGAAGCTGTTATGGTCAGGGCTATATTTTCTTTTTTATTTCCTTGTCCCGGCCGGTGGCCGCATTTTTCCAAAATGGTTCCTAAATCGAAAATCATGTCCACCTTCCTGGTTCCCTGCAACTCCAGGAGAATAAATCCCGCAGCCCCTGCCAGAACCAGGAGCGGCGCTAACCTCCTGGTCAGTAGGTGCAACAGCTTATCCTTGAGATCGGACTTCATGATTTACGACTCTAAAACCGTAGCAGCTCGATGGCAAGACCGGCCCGTTGTTTTATCGGCGCAGGGTTGCATGCTTGACATATGGCCCAAAGCTCCTGAATATAGCGGCCATGGCAAAGGACGGGAAAAAACCGGCCGCCCGGGGTAAAGCCGGAAAAAAAAAGATGCGCCGCCGCATGGAAACACCTTCTTTTATTTCCGGTATTTTGGATAGTCCAAGCAATGACAGGTTGATTCGCAAGGCAGCCCGTCTCTACAAGTTGAGGCGGGCTTGGCCGATAGTAATGGGGGAACAACTTGCAAAGCGCTGCGAGCCTGTTGATGTCACTGATAAGAAATTGGTAATTGCAGCCTTCGGCTCGGTTTGGATGCACGAGCTTCAATATCTCAAGACAGATATCCTGAAGAGGATATGTGAAATCCCGGGATTCACAAAATTGAGCCAAGTCATAGTCAAGCAGGGTGAAACCCTAAGCCGGGAACAAACGGAAGCAAAGCCATGAACAGCAATGCAAATAGGGTGTTTCTCCTGGTCAAGAGTGCAAGACCGCTTCAATGGATGAAGAACATCGTTGTTTTGGCACCTCTTGTATTTGCTCACAAGCTCATGGATCGGGATTTGTTTACAAAGGCGGTTATCGCCTTTTTGGTCTTTTGCCTGGTGGCATCCGCCACGTACTTGCTCAACGATCTGAAGGACAGGGAAAAAGATCGCCTTCACCCTGTAAAAAAAAACAGGCCCATTGCTGCGGGACTGCTTGGGCCATGGTCTGTGTTCCCAGCGGCAATAGCTCTTACACTTACAGGATTGGCAACATCTTACTATTTTTTGGGCCTTGATTTTTCAACCTGGATTGTCGTGTACATCCTGGTCCAGACTGCTTACAGTTTTGGGCTGAAGGGAGTGATAATCATCGATGTTTTCACGGTTTCAGCCGGGTACGTGGTTCGAGTCGTTGGAGGAGCCGTAGCAATACATGTTCCTGCATCTGCATGGCTCATATTGTGTACTTTACTTCTTTCACTATTTTTGAGCCTTGCAAAACGCAGGCATGAGATCCTCCTGCTAGGCGATATGGCGGAGGATCACAGAAAAAGCCTTGTCCAGTATGATCGAAGCCTCTTGGATCAGATGGTGGGGGTTGTCGCCCCGGCCACTGTGATCGCTTATGCGCTCTACACGCTTGACCCGGATACTGTTAAGCGTTTTGGCGGGCAGGGGCTCTTTTATACAGTGCCCATGGTTCTGTATGGACTCTTCAGGTACATGTACCTGGTACATGCAAAAAGAAAAGGCGGCGAACCGGACAAGACATTACTAACGGATACGGCATTACTGTTGGATGTTCTGCTGTACGCCATCCTTGTAATAGCCTTGATTTATTTGAGATAGGAGAAAACGGCATGACCCCACCGAAAAAAGGTGTAAAGAAAAAATCCGAAGTAGCGGTCCTAAGAACCAATCCGGGAAACGTGATTAAAGATTATAAGATGCTGCTAGAGTTGGCAGGCGTGGAGCAAGCCCTGCCAAAAGGCCCGGAACTCTTGCTCAAGATAAATATTTCGTGGCAGAAATTTTATCCTGCTTGCTCCACTACTCCGTGGCAACTGGACGGTGTAATAGAGGGATTGCTCGAACTCGGATATTCAAGGGAGAGCCTGACAGGCGCCCACAATCGCACGGTGGTAGTTGATGCCAAGATCGGCGAGGTCAACAACAAGCATAAACCGGTTCTCGACAGGCACAAGGTGCGTAACATCCATTTGTACGAGCCCGAAGAAGATTGGTTCTATTACAGTCCAAAGTCAGACCTGCTCGCACTGGATCGTATTTTCCCGGACGGCATAATGATTCCCAAGCGTTTTCCAGGCACGGGCATTCTGCATTTGCCGACAGTAAAGACACATGTTTTCACTACAATGACAGGTGCAATGAAAAATGCCTTTGGCGGACTCCTGAACGAGAACAGGCATTGGGCTCATTCAGACATTCACGAGGTCCTGGTTGACTTGTTAACCATACAAAAGGAGATCCACGAGGGTGTTTTTGCAGTCACTGACGGAACGATTGCCGGAGATGGCCCCGGCCCAAGATGCATGGATTGGAAGGTAAAGAATGTAATACTGGCCTCGAGTGATCCGGTCGCAATCGATTCGGTTGCAGCAAGGATGATGGGCTTCGACCCAATGAAATTGAAGTTCCTCGCACTTGCCCATGAAAAGGGGCTCGGCAATGCAGATCCGTCCATGATTAAAATAACAGGGGATGAAGAAGCTGCATCCGAGCGATGGAATTTTACGAATAATGCAGATACATTTGCTAGCCGCGGCCAAAAGGCCATTTACTGGGGCCCGCTAAGGCCCCTGGAAGGTTTGCTGCTTCGTAGCCCGCTTGTGCCATGGTCTTACCTGGCATCAAGGCTCTATCATGACGTGTATTGGTATAATGTCATAGGAAAACACAGGGTGGATCGTTTCATGAAGACCAAGTGGGGAAAGCTTTTCAAATCGTATTGAAATTGGATTCCGCTTTTTGAAGCACACAAGTATTTGGCAACCAAGGGCCAGCAACCAAGGGCCAGCAACCAAGGGCAGCCCAACCAAGGGGACCAACCAAGGGGGACGGACCAAGGGGGACGGAGGCCCAAGCCGACCAAGGGGGACGGAGGCCCTACACCACCAAGGGGGACGGAGGCCCTACACGACGACCACACGACAGCAACCAAGGGGGACGGAGGCCCCTCCTCGCCCACCACTGCAACGCCGGCCCTTTTGGATTTGGGATCCGGGATTTCGGATTTCGGAATTGGGGTACAAGCTACAGGCAGGCGGCTTTTAACCTGGAAAGATACAACACGCCATAATTATTATTCGGCTGTATATGTGCCGGCCCATTACAAGCACATTTCTTGCCTGTTGCCCGATGACCGAATATGACTGAAAAAGATATTAGCCCCAATCAGGCTTCACACGTCATGG
>JAADFL010000012.1 GCA_013152945.1 Deltaproteobacteria bacterium
AGCGGGTATCAATAATCAACTGCAATGATCTGGACCTCCGATGATCGAAATCACTGAAAACGATCGTCCTTCCCCCTTTATTGCACCCTTAATTGCATGTCTTATTATTCACCAATTTCTTTTTCATTCCTATCGCAGGTCCACAACTTCTATTCCAGCCTCTCCAAGCGCAAGGTAAACATACGTACCCTGGACCGTGAGGGAGTAGACCTCTGTGCCTGCATCAAATGAGCTTATGGGCGCCGGCAAGGCCGGGTCGGACACATCGAATATACTCATACTCGTTCCCTGGGCTACGAACGCGTACCTGCCATGTACCTCTACTGACCTAGCAAAGCCCTGTGTCGCCACAGTTTGGGCCACTGACGGTTTGTACGGGTCCATTATGTCGACCACGGTCAGGCCGGCCCAGCCGGATGCCACGTACGCATAACCTGGTGTCATGGAAACGCCTGACGGCGTCCCGTCGAGCACGACCGTGCCACGGGCCACCGGCCCGCTCCTCGTCAAGTCGAATACCTGCAGGCCCATGGGGTCATTGACCACGACCGCACGACCTCCCGCGATTGCGAGCGCGTTCTTTGGGGAAGACACAGAAAGGGACGCGGTCCCTGCCGAGGCGAGAGCCGCCGGGTCGGCGGTGTCTACGATCTCAAGCGTATCTCCACCTGCAACGGTCACCGCGTAGTCTCCCCAGGTCTCGACCGGTCCTGCAGCAGGTACGCAATCGCTGCACTCGTTCACCTGTAACAAATCCGCATACGAGAACGAGGTGAGTGCATGGGTTCCATCGCCGATATATCCGAACCCGTCGCGCACTGCCAGCCCTGCAGGGTTGTTGTGCGGCCAACCCACGGAGTTTGTTATACCGAAGTTGTACAACATGAACTGCTCCAGTTTGTCGCACCCAAGAGTGTACAGTGTGGCTTTGTCCACTTCGAGATCGAAGGCGCAGCGCTCCTTGCTCAATAACTTTCTGGGCGTCGTAACGTCAGCCAATTGCATTATACGCACTCCTCCCTCTCCATCCACCAGGAAAGCGCTGGTTCCTTCCTGCGAGACCGCCGTGGCCACGCCCGGCGTATCCTTGTACCCGAGTTCGCCCAAGGTCACGGTGTCGCCCGAAATCGTATTAAGCCCGCTCGAGTCCCAGACACGAAGACCGCGCTCTGCCTCGGCTACGAGCATCTGGTCACCGATTGCAAGCACGTCCTTCACTTTTCCGAAAGAGCTGCGCTGCGCCGGGTTGCCCAGATCCAGGGAGGTCCACTGCCCGCAGGTCAGGCCTGCATCGTCTCCGGCTACGAAGTACCTTATCCGATCGAGGGACACGGACTGCGGCAACGCCAAGGGATCATTCAAGCCTGGTATTGACTCGGTGTCCAAGGAGGCAGGAGTAAGTGGGTCCGATACATCCCACAGTTCCAGATCTCCGTTTCCCCTTGCAACGAGCATGTTGTTGCCGAACAGGTCAAGGCTGTACGTATCCCCTCCTGTAACGAAGTAGTTGTAGTCGGTGTCCTTGGTAGAGCCCAACTTTCCGTTCGCGCCTATCTTGTGCGCATAGACCCGCCCGTACGAAGGCGATGCCACGTAAACCCATCCTGAATGGATCTTCACATCTTTTGCTGTGTTGAACGCATAATTGTAACGTAAGTCTGTCTCGGCAGGAGAGGTCGGTGTACTCACGTCCACGAGCTTCAGCTCCCTATCCACGAGCACTGCGGCCCATGGCCCTGCAACGTCAAGCCCACGGTGATCTTCGCCCAGGTCTATGCCGCCCAACTCTTTCGGATTCGCCGGATCGCTCACGTCCACGATGCGCAGGCCCCGCAGCTCGTCCAGCAGGTACAGCAACCCGTTATCGTACTCGGCCTTGACGTACAAGTCGAAGCCGATACCTGATCCTGCAAAGCCGGGCCCACCGTTCAGCTTTCCTCCAAAGGTCATGAATTGGTACGGTGCCTCGCTTACCAGGACAACATTCGAGCCGTCACCGAATGAGTGCTCGCCCATGACGCTTGGCGCGCTCTTCAACAGGTTACCTGTTGAGAGATTGCGCACCTCGATCGAGTTGTCGCAACCCAAGTACACTTTTTCTGCATCGGCGTCGACGTGAATGGAGTGGACAGCCGGAAGGCTCTTTTGGGCCAGGCTGAAGGGAACACCAAAGTCATCGAAATCATAAATATTGTACCCGTACAAGTGTGAGATCGCCAAGCACAGGTGCTGGGAATTCCTGACACATCCCGACCACTTGAAGAACTTGAAGTCTGTGACTCCCGGTAAAGGGGTAATCGCCCTAAAGCTCCTAACGCCAACCACACCATTTTGAACAGATACCACCCTGATTGATACGTAGTCATTCCCAAGTCCCGTGTAAGCCAGGTACACTACCGGCATACCCCACCCGGAAGCATCCAAACCAACCGCCCTGATAATGCTCACACCCTTATTACCTGCTTCAACACCGCCTACCGCCGTTGCATGGCTGCCCGGCCATATTGTACAATCACCTGAGTTGAGTATGACGGCGTATACTCCGCCCGAGCGGCGGAGCGCTACGAACTCGTACGAGTTCGAATTGCTCGCATCTATTGCATGCGTTACAGCTATGCCATCTCTTGCCTCGGCAAACGGTGCCAATGCGGTGAATGCTCTTTTGCTGGGTTCTGAAACAGGCGCAGCAACCAGCTCGTTTTGCATATTCCCTGCTATGCAGTTTTCTCCTACGGCCAGGCCTGTGGCCAAAATGCCTGTGCCGGCCCAAGCGCCATAATCGTCGGCCAGATTTCCTGTTGTCGTGTCATACAGCTTCAATCCGCCACCGGGATTGAGCACCGCCAGCCTGGATTGGCCGGGAACACCTGCAACGCCCACGAATTCTTCCAGGCCGTTGCCGGCAATATCGACAAAGCTGTCCGGATCGCTTAAGTCCAGGGGCATCAGGCCTGCGCTGCGATCCACCAGGAAGGCCTTGCCCTGATTTCCGGTCAGGCCTGCTGCAAAGCCGCTGGTAACCATGCCGCCAATGGCGGCCAGGTCGTGGTCCGGGTCGAATACTTTTAAACCGAGGTCGCCTCGGGCTATTACCACCAGGCTTCCGCTGACCATCACGTCCTGGGGAACCGCGTTGAGGGACCGCGATGCAACCTTGACAGGGTTGAGCGGATCCGTGACATCCCATTTTTCGAGCTGGAGCCCGCCCTTGTTCGCAACGAACAGCTCGTTATTGTTTCGAAGTGCACGCGGGCCCTGGTTAACACCACCGGCTGTTCCAAGGGAAATCGGGTTGTCCGGCGTGGACAGGTCGAGAGCCGTGTCTCCAACGAACAGGACCGGCTCCTTGTACGCCATGGGTCCGGCCGACTCGCCTGCATCGAAGAAGTACACACCTACCTGCACAGGATCGAGCGGATCCGAGATATCGAAGATGGTTATATCGATGTTGCTGTCCCTGACGTACGCATAATCATCTATTACCAGCAGTTCCTCGGCGCTCGCACGCACCGGTGAAGCAGACACGCGGAACGGATTACCAGGATCCGTTATGTCCACTATCTGCAGGCCCGCCTCTCCGCCTGCCACCACTGCGTAGCTTCGACCCGCATTCGTGTACGGCACAGCCTGGAACGCACCTCCGGGGAGCAGGACTTCGGAGAGGGTCTGCAGGTTCGAAATGTCGCTCAGGTCCACCAGCCGCAGCCCGAGCCCTGTCGCCAAGAGGCCTATGTTGCCAAAGATTCCAAGATCCCTTGCCGTGCCGCCCACCACACCATCTGTCTCGGGCGTCACCACGTTGGGAACAGCCGCGACCTCCAGTGTGCGGGCGCTCTCCTGGCCGATGCGGTCGACCGCCGAGAGCGAAATGTACATGGGCGTTGCATTCGGCAGGCCTGTCAAGCCGGCTTGGACAGTGTTGCCCACGAACACTGGCGAGCCGCCCTGGTCCGCGAAGTCGCCGTTCGGCAGGCCCGGGGTTGTGCCGTAGTAAAGGTTGTAACCTGCCACGTCATCGGAAGGGCTCTTGTCCCATTCCACCTTGACCTGGCCCTGGCCTTGGGTAACATAGATGTTCCTGGGCGGAAGCGGCGGCGTCGAGTCCTCGTATATGTTTACAAAGTCGCTGCCCGACACGTTGCCTGCCTTGTCCACGGCCCGCACCATGAGCGTGTTCATCGCATCGTCGAGCAGGTAGAAAACATAGCCCGTGTTCATGCCCTGGTCATTCCAATCGGTGAGCGGAACGCCCACGCCGTCGTGGCCGCCCCGTATCTGGTACCCGGCCAGGTTGTGGTCCGTGCTGATCACCGCGAGATTCAGCGTCCCCGACTCGGGGAAGCGGTTAGGAAAGCCGAGGCCCACCACTGTCCGGGCCACGTTCTCGAAGCCCGGCGTAGTGGGAGGGGTCACGTCCACCACGAAGTCGTTTCCGGTTGCAGCCGCGCTCTCGCGGCCAGCCTTGTCCACGGCCCTTACAGACCAGGTGTGCGATCCCTCTTCAAGGGCCGGCGCAGTAAAACTAACAGACCCGGCCTTGTATTCCTTCGAATCCAGAACCACCACGTAGTGATCGACGTCGCTTGACGCGCTGGGGGTCCAGGACACGGTGGGAGTGAGGTTTGCGACGTAATTGTCTCCATCGGGATCCAGCCGTCCCGGCGCTGCCAGGCCGGTAGGTGGCAGGGGATCGCTCGCATCCAGTATCACCGTGTCCGAGGCCACCGCAGACTCGTTGCCCGCATCGTCGCGGAACTTTGCGTACACCAGGTGCTCTCCCTCTTCTATCGGAAGATCGAGCGTATCGTTAGACCAGGGCGCCACGATCCACGCAGCGCCGTCAAAGGCCGGATCTACGCTGTACATTGCGTACGTCGCGCCGACTGCATTGAGCTGTACCTCGACGGTCCGGGTAGTGGTGTAATCAGCGCCGCCCTCCACGACAATGCTCGGCGACGACGGAGCGACATTGTCCAGGATGATGGTGGAGCTTACAGGAGTAGAGTTCTCCCTTCCCGCCTTGTCACGAAACTTTGCGTACACGGTACGCTCCTCGCCGTTAATCGAGCCTGCGCCCAGCGACCAGCCGTCCAGGACCATGGGTGTTTCCGTGTACGGCCTCCATGTCGCTCCAGAGAATGACGGATCGTTCGAGATCATGACCTCGGCCACGCCCGAGCCCGAATCACTGGCCTCGATCTTGAGCTGCACCTCGCTCAATGCCGTGAGTGTGGTGTCGTCCACTGGGCTTCCTGCAAGGTCGAACACCGTGCCTGTCACCTCTATGGAGCCGTTGTACGGCGGCGAGAGGTCCAGCACTGCAGACGCCTCCAGGTAATCGGACTCGTTGCCTGCCCGGTCCTTGAGCTTCACAAAGACCGCGTGCTCTCCCTCAGAGCCCGGCAGCACGTGCGCAATGCTCCCGGCATAGTCCTGCCAGTCCCCTTGCTGCACGCAGTCGCCGGGTCCGGGCGCACCGTCCACTATGCACACCCGGGCCGCGTCAGCAGAATTTATGACCAATGTTATCTCGGGCACGGTCACGAACCTGCCCTCGGCAATGGACACGGTCCCCCTGGGCGGATTCGTATCCAGAATAACCGTGTCCTGGGCCATTGCGCTTATGTTTCCCGCTGAGTCTTTGAAAACAGCCGCAAAGGTCTTAAGGCCATCTCCTGCCGACACGGACACGCCTGTCAACTTCGTCGAGTATGACAGCCATTTCATCTGGTCAGGGCCTGTGGCCGAGGTCTCCCACACGGCCATCTCCACCGGGTCACCGGTTGCGGAAAGCTTCAAGTCAACCGTGGGACCCGACGTATAATCGCCGCCCATGACAGTAATCGAAGGGCTGCCCGGCGCAGTGGTGTCCAGGGTTATGTTTGCCGATATCGGAGAGGTCTCGTTGCCTGCATTGTCTGCAAACTTGGCGTGCAAGGTCTTAACCCCGTCGCCGCGGCCCAGGGTCCAATCCAGGCTTGGCGCAAACAGTGTCCAGTCCGCGCCGATGAAGCCTGCGTCGGCCGAGATCATCATTCTAGTCGCGCCCTTTGCAGACAGGGTGAGGGTAACGTTGCGGTCAGAGGTCAAGGTTGCGCCGCTCTGGATCTGCAACACGGCGTCAGTGGGCGCAACGCTGTCCAGGACAACGCTGTCCTCCACCACTTCGCTTTCATTCCCTGCCCTATCGCGAAACTGGGCCTGCACGGTCTTTTTGATGCCGTCAGGCGTCTCGCCTTCCTTGAGCTTGAGCTCGATGACCTTCTGGCGCTCGAAGTCCACCCAGGGCTCGTCGCTTATGTTTTTGTCCAGGCTGTAGCGCATCTCGGCAACACCCGAGAGATCGTCTGTTGCGTCAAGCTGGAGCGAAACCTGCGGATTGCGCACGAACTCGGCACCATCGGCGATTGTCACGGCCGGCCCTGTCGGAGGCTTTCGGTCCAACACGATGCTGTCGTACACGACAGGCGTCACATACCCGTCGCTGTTTCGAAATCGCGCGTACACCGTTTTTTCGCCGTCATCTCCTGAAAGGCTCCACTCGATCTCCGCCTTGAAGTCTTGCCACTCTGCGTCGCTCAAGTCAGGCTGGTTGGATACCTGCATCTGGTCCTTGTTGGAGGCAAGCAGGACCCGCAGGGTGACGTTATCCTGGTTTACGAAATCGTCGCCTTTGTTTATCTCGATTACGCCTGTTACGGAACGGAGCAACAGGTCCTGTACCGCCCTTATCTCGCCGCCGACTATGTCCACGCGCACGGCATCGGAGTCGAGGAAACCCGAGTATGCAGCCCGGACCACGTAGCTTCCTTCTAGTAGCCCTTCTATGGACCAGGAACCGTTCCGTTCCGTGGTGGTATTGTAACCGGCCTGTAACGCATCCTGCCCCGGTGCAACCGGCTTTATACTTATGGTGACACCGCTGCGCGAGTCCAGGACCTGATTTGGCCTTTTCTCGAGCACGACGTGGCCGGACAGCCCGCCCCTTGCACCCACAAGCCTCACCTCGCCGAGATTTACGACCTCGCCAGTGGGCACGTAGATGCCGCCGCGCTGCCATTTCAAGTGATGCGGAGCCTCTATGCTCACTTCGTGCACGCCAGGCGCAAGGCCGTCTATACGAAATCTTCCCTTGGAATCGGGAATGCCGGTCTTGCCGCCCGGCTGGACCCGGACCTTCGCCCCGGTGATGTCAATGGTCGCTTCAGGAACCACGACGCCTACCAATGCTCCTGGCTCCTGCTGGCTCTTGGGCAAATCCGGATCGTAAGGATTTTCTGGTGAGATCGAGGAGTCGCAACCCATCAGGGACACCAACAAGATTACACCTAGTTTCAGTGAACCGAAGATACGCATTAAAGACCTCCAACATGCTAGAAAGACGCTATAGTATTTCTCAGGCCTGTCAGCAGTGTCAATCTATGAAGAACTCCCAGGGTTCTCGATTCATAATATCATTTATTTTCTTTTTCCCCAGCCTGCGAATTCATGCCCGAGCTACCACCTCACCCCGACCTGCCACCTCACCCACCTACCACCTCACCCAGGTTGATTTTCAAACCACCTCGGAAATCTTGTAATTACGCGATGTTTCAATACGGCAAAAACCGGGCGAGTACCCACTACGCACTCTGGCAAGCCCTGTTGGGCCAACTAACAAGTACCACAATCAACCGCCACGATAAGGAACCCAATGATTGCCACCCCACCAACCCACCATTGCAATAGGGGCCGTGTTCGTGGCTTTTGGTATCGAAGGCATATATTCCTGTTCGCCGCAACATCCCGTAATGACAAACCAAAACAAAAATCACAAATATCAACCTGGGTGGGGTGACTGGGCGAATAGGTGACTATACAGGGTGGGGTGACCAGGAATATGCGTGGGATGACTAAGGGGTTGGTGGCGTGACTTGACTAAAATCGCAGAATAAACAGCAGGATGGCACCATAAATTGCTCGGCCCTTTGCACCGTGGAAAAAACTATCGGCAACAGTTCCAAGCTCATTATACTTTGCTGGATATCAGTGGATTTCCTCTTCCTGACCCGTGAAGATCCTCTTCAGGCTGGATAGAAAGTTCCCTTTTTGTTCAGACGATGCCAATTGCTCGAATTCACCATCGTCAAGGTACATGCCTCCACACGAGAAGCACTTGTCTATCTGCACTCCCCTGAACGTTATTTCCTTCATCGCCATGCCACACTTGGGGCACCTCATCCAATGCAGGTCCTTGAGATGCCTTTTTTCCGCCTCCTCCATTTCCTTTCTTGCTTTTTCAGCAGCAACCTTGAGCTTTTCCGCTTCTTTTCTAAGGAAATATTCTTCTTCCTTGTTGCTTGGTTTCACAGGACTCATGGCCTCTCTCCCTTCTGGCTTGTTAAACCGACCGAGTATGTCAACTATTATCGGTCGCTTTAAAACATGTCAAGTGACCAGCCTGTTTTTTGTTTCCATGTGAACAGCCCGGCCCACGCTCACATCAGCGGCACCAGCAAGTTGATGCCGGCTCCAATGAGGAAACTCCCGACAAAGAGTCCGACCACCATGCCGATCGCCACCTTCTTTCCGAACAAGGGCAAGAGAATCAGGTAGCTGGCTATACATATGGCATTACCGGTTATGGTGAATGCAATGGCATGGCCGAGCGGCAGGCCCATATCGAGAAGGGGCTGGAGGAGCGGAATCTCTTCGCCGGTGCACATGTACACCGGGATACCAAGCCCGCTTGCGGCAAAGAGCCCCAAAAGGGGATGGGAAAAGTAACTCGTAACCCATTCTTCTGGAAGGTAGGCCGATACAGCGGCTCCAATGATAATTCCGACCAGTATGTAAGGATGGAGCTCCAGGGCCATGCGAAACCCGCGCAACAATCCTGATCTCGATTCGTTCCCACTTCGGGCGGCGACACAGCCCCCGCCACAGGAAACCGGCACATGGCTTATAGAATATACCTCCTGTCCCCTTGACAGCCGATCGAGTATGAAGGTGAGAGCAAAGGCAAGCAGCATGGTCCCGGCTATCCGTGCGACCAGGTATTGCCAACCAAGGACTCCATAAGACATGAACATGACACTCGGGCTTAATATGGGTGCAACAAGCAGAAAAACCAGGGCCGTGCGCTTTTTGCCCGTTGCTGCAAGGCTGCTTGCAATGGGAGCCGCCCCACAGGAACACATGGGCACCAGTGCGCCGAAAACAGCGGCCCCGATCATGCTCCCGGGCGGTTTAAGGATCCCGCGGTCGAACCAATCCGAGAGTACGCCTGCAAGATAAGTCCCTATGAAAAAGACCGGCAATGTTGTAAACGCAAGCCAAAGGGTCTCTGTGAAAATCGTCCTCGGCGCATCTTCCATGAACAAATTCTCTATATTCAAGAACAAGCCGTACGTATTATCCGTGATGCGACACACAGAGCAGTCAATAAAAAGCCAGACCGAAAGCAGGAGGGTTGCCATGGCAACGAACTTGCTTTCCACCAACCTGGAAGGCGCAAAATTTGCCTGATTGAAGAACCTTCCCGCCTTGACGCGTATGACCAGTGACCGAGCGAGCAACACGACAAAAACCAGCAAGACGATTGCTCCCACGATGTCGGCCGGGTTCACCATGAACCACCTCGCTTTTCCCAATGTAGTCCGGCCCAAGCCAATGGGCAAATAGTTTAATCAGCACACCTTTGTATTTCCCTGCGATTAGTCCCATGTTGAGCAGAATTTTGAAATGTACGAGAAAGAGAAATGTTAAAAGTGAGACATACCCATCTGAGAAAACAGCAGAGTAATAAAAAGTAATAAAATGTCGAAGCCGAGTCAATATGTCAGTAAAGTGCCGAGTGAAAATGTCAGTAGGGGTAATGGTTCATGCCACATACCTTAAGTAGGGGCGGT
>JAADFL010000013.1 GCA_013152945.1 Deltaproteobacteria bacterium
TTGCAAAGCCGCTTGACCTTTTAGAACTCATCTGTTTTAAATATGCACTAAATTTTTAGTCGTACGTTTCGACGTTGTTTATTGGTTTCCAGGTACGACAACTTTTGGAGGTGCATTGACATGGAAAAGAGAACGTTAGGTCTTATTTCAACACTGGTGATTCCGTTGGCCATCGCCATCGGGGCCGGTATCTACACCTTTACAGGTTGTGGGGGTGACGACACCAAAAGCGGAGACACTGATACCGACACCGATGTCGACACTGATACCGATACTGACACCGACACCAACAACAATCTCGGTCAAATGGGAGATACGTGCCAGAATGGCAATGATTGCCAGGGCAAGGTATGCCTTGCTACACCAAGTGGAAAGAAGTGCTCCAAGCAATGCAAGGGAAACTCGGATTGCAACAGTGTATCAGGATGGACATGCCAGAATGTCCAGGGATACAATGTTTGTGCTCCTTCCGGTGGAGACACGGATGTTGACACGGACATCGATACCGATACCGATACCGATACCGATACCGACACCGGCACCAGCACTGACACCGGCACCGACACCGGCACCGACACCGGCACCGACACCGGTACGGATACCGGCACAGGCGGAAACTCAAAGCCCGGTGATTCGTGCAACCAGCAAAAGCCATGTTCAGGCAATGAGGCGCCGCTTTGCTTGTCAACCTCGCAAACCGAGGGGTTCTGCTCGTTCAACTGCAGCACTGATGGCGATTGCACCACTGCATTTCCAGGCGGGTGCTGTTCAGACCTGAAAGACAACAGCAAGGCATGCGTGCCGAGTCAATATTGTGCTGGAGACCAGCAGTACAAGGATAAGTGCGGCCAGGGGTACGGCAACTGCGCCAAGGACTTGACTTGCATCTTGCAAAAACAGGGCGATACAGTGGGTGAATGCTGGTACACATGCGATCCGAACGGTCAGAACCAGTGCCAACAAGATAATGGTACTTGCTCGGCTCTACAGAGCGGCGGCGGTGTATGCGTACCGCCCGGGGATAGGCAGTACAAGCAATCCTGTGGAACAGCGGATACGGGCCAGTGTGCAGCCGGTATGCTTTGTATTACTGTCCACCAGGGCGACAAAGAAGGCGTGTGCTGGTATTCATGTGATCCTAAAAACAACCCGACTTGCCAGGATCAGGGCCAATGCGTGGGACTGCAGAACGGCGGCGGCACGTGTATTCCGCCGGGAAATGCGAATGCAGGTGATATCTGCGATCCTATTGATAATAACTGCAAGACCGGACTTCTTTGCTTTGCACTTGCCAAGGATGCGAATTCGCAGTGGGGCGACAAGATGTACTGCAGCGAGGATTGCACCAACAGCGGCACATGCCAGGCCAAGGACAAGGGCTTTGTGTGCAAGCAGATTTTCAAGGACCAGAGCGGTAACGTGAAGGGCTACTGCATGTATCCATGCGGTGATAATCAGAATGCCTGCCAGGCCCTTGGCTCGGATTGGCAATGTTACGATTTGTCCAACGGCCAATCACCCAAGGATTACTCTTTCTGCTTGCCGTAGGCTGCTCGTGATTTTACCGGGTCATCACCTGAATGGGTGACGGCTCCGGCTCCATCGATTAAAAATCATCCGTTCTGACAAACTCTCGTAAGAATTATTTACTATGTTATTCCGACACCATATTTTTCCGGCCCGGTTGCAGGGATGTCATAGGCAACGGCTCTATTGTCCTTTCCAGGGTTTTCTCTCTCCAATTTCGATGTTTTGTGCCTTGTAAAACAAGGGTGGGTTAAACTATTCTAATAAACGATGTGTTATCCCGGTTTTTTAATGGAGGGACTATTTTGGCATGGACAGGGTTCACTTGTTGATTAGAGGCAGGGTCCAGGGAGTCTGGTTCAGGCAGAGCACAAAAGAACAGGCAATACGGCTTGGGCTCAAAGGATGGGTGCGCAATCTTCCTGATGGGCGTGTGGAAGCCGTGGCAGAGGGAAATCGCCCTGAACTCGAAAAATTGATTGAGTGGTGTCGCAACGGACCGCCCCTTGCCAGGGTGGATGAGGTGGAAGTCGAGTGGCGGAAGCCGGAAAAAGATTTGCCTGGTTTTACGGTTGCATTCTGATGTTGCTTGTTGACATGACGGGCATGGGCGATTAGCTTTTCATAATGATAAAAGGAGATGAAATATGAGCAGTTCGAAATGGGACCCGTTCAAGGACTTGATGGCGCTCAAAGACAGGATGAACCGTCTCTTTGACATGAGTTTGTCCCGGGAACTGGAACTTGCAACAGGTGCAGGTGCCGGGACATGGGCGCCTACATGTGATGTCATGGAAACAGAAGAGGGATTGCTGATACAGGCCGAGCTTCCGGGCTTGTCCGAGGGCGATTACGAGGTCCTGCTGGATGGCGGTGAAGTTGTAATACGCGGTGATCGAAAGCTGCACAAGTCAAAGCCCAAGCAAGGTGCCATCTTCCGTCTTGACGGAAGGTACGGGACCTTCAGACGGGCCTTCACCCTTCCGGATTGGGCCGATGAGGCGCAGGAGAACATAAAGGCGAATTACAGCGATGGGGTTCTGGAAGTAAAGATCGGCAGGGCGAAAAATCGGGACTCCGACTAGGTGCCGGATGAAAAAACGAGACTATTACGAAGTTTTGGGCATTCCAAGGAATGCGGATGAAAAGAAGATAAAATCCGCTTTCAGGAAACTTGCAAGGAAATTCCATCCGGACGTAAATCCCGGGGACAAGGCTGCCGAAGAGAAATTCAAGGAGATACAGGAAGCCCATGATGTCCTGTCGGACAAGAAGAAACGAAAACTTTACGACCAATTCGGTCACCAAGGCGTGTCACCCGGGTTTGATGCCGAGGCAGCCGAGAGGATGAGGAGGCAATGGTCCGCAAGTGGTGGGGGCGGTATCCCGTTCGATTTCGGAGATGCTTTCCGGTATCGGACCGGTGGTCCCGGAGCAGGCTTTGACTTCAACAATCTCGGAGACCTGTTCGGCTCGGTATTTGGCAGGCACAAGGGTCCTATGAAAGGGCAGGACCTTTCGACCAAGGTGGAAATAGGCTTCAGGGAGGCGCTTAAAGGCACCGAGGTAAGATTGAGGATCGAGAGCCGGGGCAGGCCGAGAAACCTGACCGTTAAGATACCTCCCGGAGTAAAGACCGGAACAAGGGTGAGAGTGGCGGGAAAAGGGGCGCCGGGACGGGCCGGGGGGCAGCCTGGTGACTTGTACGTCGAGACCGTTGTAAGGGATGATCCATTGTTCAAAAGGGACGGGGACGATCTTTACTGCGAAATACCCATTACCTTTTCCGAGGCGGTTCTTGGTACCAAGATGGAAGTACCGACTCCGTACGGTCCGGTTCAGCTCAAGGTGCCGGCAGGAACGAACAGCGGGAGAAAGTTCAGGCTCAAGGGAAAAGGGGCACCCAGGCTGAAGGGTAGCGGCAAGGGTGATCTATATATCCGGGTCATGGTCCTGGTTCCGAAAGATCTCGACGACCGGGCACGTGAAATGGTCAGGGAACTTTCAAAGTTCGAAAAAAAGAATCCAAGGCGAGGTATTTCTTGAGAAAGAGGAAGTATTATACCCCGGATCAGGCTGCGGAATTACTTGGCGTTGGCCGGGATGTGATCGAGACTTTTATTGAAAGGGAACTCTTGGACTTTGTGAGGAGGAGGGGTGACTTGGTATTGCCCCTGGAACAGGTCGAAAGGGCAAAGGTTGCATGCACCTTGAGTGAGGAGCTTGGCGTCAATCTGGCCGGTGTGGAGGTGGCCCTGCACTTGCGGGATAAGTTGATAAGCCAGCAAGAGGCCATGTTGGAATTTGTGGACAGGATGATGAAGATGTTCAACGAGGAAATCGACAGGATAGAGAAGGGCCTGGATCGAGACGTGTTGGACGGTGAATAATAGGACGGGACTTGGTCGGTTGGGGTCGTTCCCGGATTTTCCACGGTCGTTTTCCCTGGGTTGATTTTTTCCTCTTGTAATAGCCGGGCGTTGCGGGAGCTTGAAGCGCAAAGCGCAATGCTCGCAGCTCGCTCGTAGCTTGTAGAACGCCCCCTTCAATGTCACCCCGTCTCCAAGCAGGTTTGCCGACAGACCGAATGACCCGGCCGCGGTCCGGCTTGACCTTTGTTTGGCAGGGGATATACTTTGAACAAAATGGACAGGCGGCATGCAAAGGGCAGGTTGAAGGTCGTGATGAGCCCGGATGATACCGGATGACAGCGAAAGAGTGTAACAGGAGGATAAGGACTCCTGCCTTGTATGCGCACTTGCCGCCACGTATGGATAGGGCCGCATGCCATCTCGAATGCTATCGCGCCGGTCCGAAACCTTAAGGAGGTGTCCCGATGACCAGGAGAACCGCCTTCATGTTTGCATCCGTCTGTTCGGTCGTGTTCGCAGCCTGCGGCCCTGGACCCGGCGCCGACGTGTCGTCCACGAGGCGCGCGGCGCTGAACAGCATCCAGTACGACGGTACAGGCATACACAGCATCGTATGGAACGGAGTAAACATACTGGAGGGTGTAGGTGGTTACTATGTCATCGGCTCGTGCACGGGAGCGGACTCGGAGGACCAGAATGTCATCTCCCTGGGGAGCGACGGCAAGACGCTCCATGCCCCTGGAGTATGTCCTGGTGCACCCTTCAGCATACAGCTCACCGGAAACAACCCGGTGCACGCCAAGATAACCGTTGGTCCCCTTCCGGTGGACTACCGGTCCTTGAGCGTGCCCTTCGATCCAACCATGGCGTACTTCGACAGGTTCAGGATAAGCTCGAGCGGTTACCTGGTGGGATGCGCCAACACCTGGTCGCCCAGAAGCGGCTCGGGCGGTCCCTTTTCGGACATTCCCCAGCCATGCACAATACCGGGCCACGGTGCAGTGGGTGTAGCAAGGGTAACAAAGGTAGGACCTGGATGGTGGGGCGAGATCTCCGGCAGCGTGGTGACCGTCAGGCGGACGATAGTCGGAGGCAACATCAAGGAAGGAGTGTTTATAAACCACCCGTACACGCACAACATGGAGCTCTCTTTCCAGGTCGAACCGGTGAGTCAGCATATACTGCCCAAGGGCAGCACGTACACACTGGAGGAGGATATCTCGTTCAGGGACCCAGGCGACGAGCCGACAGAGGACGCAGAGTTCGTCTCCGCGGACATACCCGATAAGGTATCCGCACGCAGCGAGGTCGAGGTCAACGTGACCATGCGGAACTCGGGAGAGACCACCTGGACCGAGCCTGCCGATCACATGGGAGGCACCCGCCTGGGCAGCCTTGCGGATAACCAGTTCGTCTGGATACCAGGAGCTGCCGGGGGATACCGGAACAACCCGGGTGACCAGAGGCTGTACCTGGCCTCTTCGGTTGCGCCGGGCCAGGAGGTGACCTTCACCTTCAAGCTACAGACCCCCGACACCCAGGGCACGTACACCTTTGGAGCAAGGATGGTGCACGACGGCGTGGCATGGTTCGGCCCGGAGATCAAGCGCACCATAGAGGTGACCAACGACCCCTGCGGGGGAGGCCCCATCAACGGTTGCGGCGGCTGCGGCACCCTGGATCACTCTCCAGGCGGCTCGTGCGGTGAGTGCGGGACCTATGTCTGCGACGGCGTGGACGCGGTCAAGTGCGTTGACCCGGGCAAAAACGCCTGCGGCGGGTGCAAGGCATTGAGCGCCTCGCCGGGTGACGCCTGCGGCACCTGCGGTAAGTACGAGTGCAACGGCCAGGATGCCTTGAGGTGCAACGAGGGTTCCATCAACGGTTGCGGCGGCTGCGGCACCCTGGATCACTCTCCCGGCGGTTCGTGCGGCGAGTGCGGGACCTATGTCTGTGACGGCGTGGACGCGGTCAAGTGCGACGACCCGGGCAAAAACGCCTGTGGCGGGTGCAAGACCCTTGCAGTCTCACCTGGAGACGAGTGTGGTGAGTGTGGGACCTATGTCTGCGACGGCGTGGACGCGGTCAAGTGCGACGATCCAGGCGCCAACACCTGCGGCGGGTGCACCGGACTGGACCACGATCCAGGCATGCCCTGCGGCACCTGCGGCAAGTACATATGCAAGGGAACAGACGAGGTGGAGTGCCAGGACCCGGGCCTGAACGAGTGCGGCGAGTGCGGCGACGTGCCGCCGGACGGGTGCGGCTCCGGGGATGATGACGGGTCGTCATCATCCTCTGGTTGTACCGCGATAGGAGGCGGCGATCTAGCGCTGCCCCTGCTGATCACATTGCTGGCACTGGTCGGGCCGGGACTACGCAGGAGAAACCGCGGATAGCGTTGCCAGGCGCTTATCCACACACACAACCCACCGAGGTTGAAATCGCCGGTATTGAAAAGTGCATTGATACCCGGAAGTTACAATTCAGCCAGAGTAAGGGTGCAATGCAATTGGGGATCGTGCTCCATGACCGATCAATGCTGACCAGCGTCAGAAAATTGCTGCCTACTCAAAAGCCGGTGATTAAAATCAGTGGATTGAACACCAAGCGGACCGGGTCATGGCCTGCAACTTCGGTGTTTGGATACCGTGTTTTTTTTGGAGTGACTTATTTATTTGAAAGCACGAGGTTTTTCCGGGGCGATATAATCAACCTCGGTGGGGAGGAATCCGGTGGGGAGGAATGGGCTTATCAATGGGCGTCCAGACCGGATAGGGCGGACTGGTTCCTTGGGTTGATGCGAAGCACCTCCTTGAATAACTTCTTGGCGGCCTTGCTCCTGCCCTGGCGAAGGTATGTCCATGCAAGGCCGAGCTTCATCTCCAGGTTCCCCGGGTACAGCGCTAGTATGTCCTTGTACAACCGGGCCGCCTCCGCGTACTTTCCTATCGAGAACTCGGTGAATGCAAGTCGGCTCTTGGCCGTGTAGTTGTTGGAGTCGAGGCGAAGCGCCTCCTTGCACACGTCCTCGGCTTCCTTCCATTTCTTCGAGGCCACCAGCGGAAGGCTTAGGCCTAGGAGCGGCTCGATGGCCTTTGGTGCCATGCGAACCGCCCTCCTGTAATGAATGGCCGAATCGGTATGCTTCCCTAGGAGGTAGTACAGCCACCCGGCACGTAGGTTGGCCATGTAGTCATCGGGTGACTTCCTCAGCACGAGCATGACCTCTTTCAATGCCTTCGAGTAATCTCCCGAGGACTCGTAGTCCAATGATTGGCGAAAGTGCTCAGACACGCCGCCATCGCCGAGCGAGGCCAAGGGAAAAAGTGAAAAGCACGTGAAAACGACGATGGCACTCGATCTTATTCGATTCATTACCCGGTCCTCCTTTTCTTCGTATCCGGTCCTAGAACCATCCGGCGAGTCCGAACATCCCACCGATCAACGTGAAGGTTTCTTTGCCGTTGAGCCGCCAGTTACACTGCCGGCTGTCGATACTACAGGAATCCCGCGTGAACTCGGCCGTGGCTTCGCCGACCTGCCCGTAATCCGCTCTTAGCTCGACCAGGAAGGAAAGGTGGGAGATAACGTCGTACCCCAGTTGAATCTTTCCTCCGAAAAGCAGCAGGTCGTCTGTGCTGTACAGGGTGTGGCCCCGGTCAGCCACGTAGTAGTAGCGTTCGCCTCCCCAGGCGGACAAGGACAGCTTCAAGTCGCTTAATGGCAGCCAGGTGGCGTTCAGCGAGCCGGAAAAGAGGGTCCTTGCCTCGCGAGGCCAAATCGCCGCATCATCCAGGGGATACCCGGGCAATGGCGCGGGCGAGGGAAGCAGCTCCCATGACCAGACCGAGCGCGCGGGTGGATCGCTGTTGTGCAGCACTGTCAAGGTTCCTCTGATCGAAAGCGATTCGGATGGACTCCAGGTCATCGAGGGTTCCACTTGTAACACGCGACCGTCCGGGTAGAAAGACAGCGCTCCCCCGAGGCCCAGGGAGACAGGACCTATCTCATGTTTCGTCTCCAGCAAGGCCACTTGCAGGTGATTCGTTGTATCGAGGTCTCCGAACACGTGCACGTAACCGGCGAACACTTCACCTCCTCGCCACAGGTGTAACGAAAACGCAGCCTCGATTTCGTGCTGCATTGCCGAATAATCGTTATGCCAGGTTATCTCCACCATGTTGTATGAGAGGTAGAGCTCGGCTATTTTGCTGACCGCGCCCTGGCATACCACGGTAGTTGCCCAAAGGAATGCACGGTCGTTGTCAAGCCCGAGGAATCGGCGGTAGGTCCCATAGATACCTGCAAGGCCGGAGAACATCGGCGTGGAACGTGCTTTCGCGACTGCCTGGAGCCCCTTGGTGACCCTCGCATCTTTAGGGGCTACAGCGCGGGCGGCAAGGAAGTAATGCTCGGCTGCATCCAAGCTCTCGTTCCCGCCCAGCATGACACTGGTCCAACCAAGGCCGAGCAGGGCGTTTAGGTCTCCCGGCCTGAGTTCCAGTGCCTTGTTATAGGCAGAGAGGGCGGCGGCGAGTGATCCTTGCTCGTAAAGGGCCAGTCCGAGCCTGACCCAGGCCCAGTACGAAAGGGGGTCTTCCTCGATTACTTCATTGCAGACCTTCTCCACTTCATGCCAGCGGCCATCCCCTATCAAGGGGAGCGTGAGGCCGAGCTTGGCTTTCTCGGATTCGGGCTGAAACTCGAGGGCTTTACGGTATGCCCTGGCGGCTGATTCGTTGTCTTTAAGGCGATAGTACAACCAGCCTGTCTTGAGCATTAGATCGAAGCTTGGCCCGGTACGGCTGACTGCACGTTTTAACACGGAGAGCGCTTCCTCGAGGCGACCCTTGGACTCCAGCGCGTTGGCGATGGATAACGGGCTTTCGGGGGCGCCCCGTTCCCCTGGAGGCACGGTTTTTTCGGTTACACGGCCACCGCTTCCTGCCGTCACCGTACTCGATTCAGCGACGGCAGGGCAGGCGGCAACGAGCGCCAGGAGAAAGGATATCCCTGTACCGCGGGGCTTGGTCAATTTTCGGGCTCCTCCGTAAGGATTTGCTCTACCATGGTCTTTTGCCCGGAGGGACTGTCGAGGGAGAGCCTGGCCGGGCCGAGCGTCTTGTCCAGGTGCAGCACGGCCTTCCAGGTTTTACCACGGCCTCCCAGCCGGAGCCTGCTCGTGACCTCCACGTGGACCGGCATGACGTCCATCGAGAGGCCGGCGATCTCGATTCGTTCCAGGGGACCGAAAGATCCATGTGCCTCGACCCGAAACGGGTCTGTGAATGGAAGGGCCATGTCCCTGAAAATCCTGGCCATGGGTCCGAGGAACAGGGAAGTGGCAGGTCGATCCTTCCACGTAAGCGCCGGGTCCCTGTCCAGCGGGATCTTGGTTGCTGCTACGAACAGGGCATAGAGGCCCGAGTGCCTGCTTCCCTCGAAAGAGAGGCTCCAAAACGAGTCGGACGTGATGGAGAAGTAAAGCCTGTCCCCCAGGGGGCGTGACTCCAGGAACGTTCTGCCGAGCAGGTCGGTCTCGACACACCATTCCTCCACGGTCTCACTGCCGGCGCTCCTGACCTTGAACTTGAACGTTCGTCCTGTTGCCAGGTCGAGCCCTCCTTTAAGAATGTCGTTCGTATCGATTCGCCGCAGGGCGGTGCCCTCTTCCGGTACCCCACGCGGGATCAGCTCTGGCCCATCCGGTGTCACCTTGACCCATTCGGCCACCTCGAAGTAAGTGGTGGTGCCCCCGGCTGTTGCCGAGTGCTGTACCTGCACGTGCAGGTGGGGTTGGGGAGACCGGCCGGAACTGCCGCAGGATGCAATGCCCTGTCCGCGTCTCACCCGGTCGCCGGGCTTGACCTTGATAGAGCCTGCCCGGAGGTGACAGAGTGTTACGTGCAGGTCCCCGTACAGCCATATGGTTACGAGGTTGCCCCAGTTCTGCTCCGTGTTTATCTCGCCGACCGGGTTGTCAGGCACACCGTCCTTGACCGCTGATACCACGCCGTCTACCGGGGAGAGGATCGGCAGGTTGTAGGCATGGTAGTCCTCGACGTGTAGGCCGTTTCCCGAGTAGGGCTTGCCCGATGCATCCATCACCTCGAGGTCCAGGCCGTGACGCCATTGGCCCTTGTGGGTGATCTTGCCGTCAAACCCCTGTGTAACCGTCCATGTTCCCCTTACGGGCAGCTCTATCCGGGGCACGCCGTCGGCAGGTACCCGGGCAGTCCTGGCGTTTACGGCCCGCAGGTTGTCCTCGACCCGGCCGGGAGCAAAGTCCACCGGCCTGACAGCGCCGGTGCCGCCTTTCAGCTTCAAGCTGTAAAGAGAAACGAGCACTGCGATGTTGAACGGTGCGGCCAGCACGGGCAAGTCCAGGGGCGAAAGACATGCCCGGCAGGCTGCGGTCAAGAGGGCTGCCCCGGCCGCTGCAAAGGCTGCGAATATTATCGAACGCCAGGACATTACCACCCACACGCCGCCTAGCGCTATAGATGTGAGCAGGAAGTTGAAGCCGAGGTAGGATCTCGATATATCGGTCACGGGGCCGCCGACCAGGCTGTACAGACCGTTACCCGCCGAGTAGCCCACTATTGCGAGCAATAGTGTCAGTGGTGAGTAAAACAGGAGACCCAGGAACACGATGATACCGGACAGCAGGTTCACCTGGAAGAAGACCGCTCCAAGGGACCGGAGAAAGGTGGAGATGTAAGCTGGTACCGGGAGGGAGTCCGCCCAACGTGCGGCGAGCATCGGGCCGAGCGTAATCTCGAGGTTTGAGAACCCCTTTGCCGCGAGAAGTGCCGATAATGTTACGAGCACAAAGGGAACGGAGAGAAATGGGAGACCCAGGTGGTCCCCCAGGAACCCCCGGCAGGCAAATGCCACCAGGGTCGAGCCCGATGCGGCGAGCACGAGGATTGCCATTGCCGGGAGGTCGGGCTTGTACATCAATCCCAGGGCAAGGCCTACCAGGAGGCCGTTGAAGCCGTACTCTCCACGCCGGATCGCATCCCGCGGGGCTTGCAGGAGAAGCGCCGTGGCAGTGGCGGCGATACAGCCCGTCAGCCCGATGAATCCTTGCCTTGGCTCGACGAAGGTTGCCGCGGCGAATACGGCGCCCGCCCATGAGCTATGTGCGAACAAGGGTTGTGCATATGCGCGGAGCAATGCCTCGATCCACAGACCGGGCATGCCCCTTGGAATGCTCGATTCATTGTCAGGCATCTTGGTTCACCGGGCGCCGTGGGTGGCCTGTCCAGCTAGGTCCCTCCATGGTATTGACCCTCGAGGCTCAACCTTGGCGGCAGCTTTTCCCGCCTTAGTATGTCGGAAAGGTCCTCGGCCTCCCGTATCAGCTCCACCTCGCCTCCCAGGCCGATTAGAACTACGGGCGGCCTCGACCTGATGAACTGCATCCACTGCGTGACATTGTAGGCGCCCACGGGGCGTATTACCACCCTGTCACCCGTGGACAGGGAAGGGAGATTAATCTCCGGGCGTATGATGTCTATGTTCATGCAAAGGGGGCCGTACACGGCCGCCGGCTCGTTGAACGGATCGTGCTCCTGGGCAGGAATAACTTGGTGGTTGTACCAGAAAGACGTAAAGAGGGTGTTTACCCCTGCATCCAGTATGATTGCCCTAAGCCCGTTGGGCAGGCGCTTGTTGGCAATTACAGTGGAGACGAGATAGCCGGACTCGTCCACGATCGCACGGCCGGTCTCCAGCACCAGCCTGGGTGGATCTTCCGCGGGTAGGCCGGATTGCGCAAGGCCCACGGAGACCGCCTCTGCGTACCGGTCGAAGTCGGGGTTCACGGATTCTCCCGTGAAGTACTGGCCCTTTAAGGTGTTCGTGGACGTGAAGCCTCCTCCCATGTCCAGGTATTCGATCTTTACACCGTACTCCTTCTCTATCTGGAGGGCAAAGGAGCCGAGCTTTAGCGCGGTGACACGGTACGCATCGGGTTCCAGGATGAACGTGCCGATGTGGCAATGGAGCCCCACCAGGTTTAGCTTGCCTCCCCCTACTATGCGCCTGACAGCGGCCAGGGCCTGGCCGCTTTCGAGGTTGAAGCCGAAACGTCCCCATTGCGGCTGTATCCCGGCGTCCAGGTTGATCCTGATAGCTATCTCGGGCTTCTTGTCGAGACGCGACGCAATGCCTTCCAGCTCGTGCACCTCGTCCAGGTGATCCACGTGTATTTTGGCCCCGTCCCTGGCCGCACGCTCCAGTGCAGGGACTGGTTTGTACGGCCCGTTAAAGTAGATCTTGTTACCGGGTACTCCAAGCCGGCGGGCCTTCTCGTACTCCAACTCGGAAACGACCTCTGCCGCGGCTCCTTCGCGGTGGAGAATTGCGCATATTGCATCCAGGTAGTTCGTCTTGTAAGACCAAGCCAGCTCAACATGTGGATGCCTCGTGGTGAAGGCCCTGGAGGCATCGCGGTACTTGCGCGCCAGGTCCGCCTCGCTGAACACGAACAGTGGTGACCCGTGGGCGGCCACGAGCTCCGAGACTGGTACGCCGGCTATGTGCGTCATGGGCTTCCTGGATGCGGGCGCTCCGAACTTGTTCATGAGCCCGGTCACGTGGCGTGCTATCTCGGGGCGCTCGTACCTTTCTTTGACTTCGACTTCGACTTCGTCTTTTCCGTCTTGGCTCATCTTCAGCAATCTCCTTCCGACAGCGTACGGCTATTCGCGGTGTACCTCTCCGGCAGTGCTCAACGCCTCGAGGTCATATAGGGGACGGACGAGATCCAGGGAATGACGCACGAACATTACTCCCACGTCATATCTATCGAACGGCTCGACGTTTTCTCCAAGGGCCAGACTGGCACATGCATGGGGGAGATTGGCGCCCGCGCCCGCGGCAAGGTAGCACCAGGCGGGAAACCTCGGGTTGATCTCCAGGAGGAAGTAGTCGCCCGAGCGGGCCGTCTTCATGACCTCGAGTTCCAATGGCCCGCGCCAAGACAGTGCACGCACGGCCTTCTCCGTCAGCTCCTTGAGCTTTGGGTCACCCACGGTTATTCCGGCCCATGCCTTCCCCTTTTCCGTGAGCACGGTTTTACGCATGGGCACGGCTCCCACCAGGCCCCCATTGCCATCTCCGAGGGCAACCACGTCGTACTCTTCACCAACCAGGAACTCCTGCACCACGACGGGCAATCCCCATGCTGCAGCGATCTTGTTGAAGTACATGGCTGCCTCGGGCTGGGTCCTGGCCACGTACGCATCGTAAAATTGGCCCTTTACCATCAGCGGGTAGGAGTAGGCCCCGGATGCTACGAGCCGGTTGAGCTCGTTCAGGTCGGTAATCGGCGTGCTTCTAGGCACGGCTATGTCGAAGCGCTGGGCCAGCTTGTCGAACTCGACCTTGCTCCTGAGCTTTAATTGTTCTTCTGTAGGAAGGAACGTGCCTATGCCGAGCTTTTCGAGCTTGGGCACGAGTCTCACGTAGGGAAAGAGCTCGGCGTCCAGGGTGGGAACGATGGCATCGAGGTGCACGCGGGAGTGGATGTAGGAGAGCCGCTCGAAAAGTATATCGTCTCCCTGGGACGGGTACGGCACCATGAACACGTGATCTGCAATGCCGTCCATGTAGATCCCGGGGTCCATGACGTCATATGCAAGCCCGACCACCTCCAGGCTTTCTCCCATGGCGAGCCTAAGTGCCCTGATGACCGGAACGCCGGGGCCCGGGTTGTCTGTTGCGTTGAGGCCACTCACCGCGATGGTGACCTTGCCCTTGCCGTCCTTGCTGCTCATGGCCTACTCACCGAGGAGGCCGAGATCGGCCAGCCTGTCCATGAAGTCCGCGAGATCGTGCTTGGCGGTATCCTCCTCCACGTCGAAACGGGAGCAGATCTTCTCGACGATTTCCCTGTCATCCAGCCCCTCGACCAACGAGGCGCAGGATCACCAACCCGGTGCGATTGAGGGTGAACGTATGGCCGCTTGCAGGGTCGAAGGCAAAGCCGCTTTCGTTGACTGCCAGACTGGAGAGACGCTTACGTGCCTGCTCGTTCATGTGACCTCCGGGTAACAACTAGATATCAGACATGGATGCACGGGTAAAGGTTAAAGAACACACAAAGGGGATGGAGGCAGCTATCCCATGGAGACACACAATGGGCACACAATAGGGACGCACACACAATGGGGACGGAGGCAGCTATCCCATGGAAATTACAACGGCATTACATATCTGGCGCCGGACCGCGCATTATTTTTTCAAACGCTCAAATATGTGAGAGCCGTGAACCGAGGTGGCAGGTGATGCCGAGCTGGCCGAGGACGGCGGCTTATCAATGGGCGTCCAGACCGGTGCCGGATGAAACTTATTTTAAGCTTCATTACAAGTTACCATCCGGCAGGGATTCCTTCCCGTACTTTCTTTTCTCCATGAACCCGATCACGACCGCAGACAGACCAATACCTGTAGGCACGCCCGCCAGGGCGATTATGAACGAAGGCGTGACTCCGAGGGCCATTGTCACAATCAGCAGGACCATGCCTACCAAGGCAAGGATCCCACCTTTCTTCATCTTTACCGCTGCTGCCTTTGCTATGGCCTTCCGCTCGTATTTCGCGGAGAAAATAAGATTTTGAAGCACGCGGGCTGCCTCTTCCCGGGGGTATCCCATTTGCAGCAGCTCAACGAGCACCTCTTTGGGCCCGATCTTGCCCTTGGTCATTGCCGCGGTCAATGATTCGAGAGCCAATGACATCCAGTATCTCCACGCAGGCCATCTCGCCGGCCAGTACGATATCCCGGGAAGCTATTTATCCCATTGCAGCTCGGGGGCGTCAAGATGCTGCTTAGTAGGGCAGAGCACCTGCTTGTAAGCTGCCGGCGGAGGCATTGCAAAGACGCCTCTCGTATGGTTATACAATGTTATTCTGTCGCATGTGACGAGGAGGTCGTAACGAATGTGCGTGTTGGAATACGAGGCATTGGCCGAGTCAGCTCTAAAGCTGCTCGAGACAGGTGGAGGTGGGCATACGGCCATGCAAGCCATGTGCAGGATGCTAAAGGAGCGGGTGCCCCATTATCACTGGGTCGGCCTTTACCTAACGTCCAGGGAAACGCCGGGCCTGCTAGAGCTCGGGCCGTTTGCAGGTGAACCCACCGAGCATGTCGCAATCCCCTTTGGCAAGGGCGTGTGCGGGAGCGCTGTAGAGAGCGGCAGTACTATAGTGGTGGACGATGTGACCCATGAGGACAACTACCTGGCCTGCAGCCTGGAGGTCAGCTCCGAGATCGTGGTGCCGATCATCAAGAACGGGAAGGTCCTGGGCGAGATAGACATCGACTCCCATGACCCTGCGGCCTTTTCCGAGAAGGATAGGAGGTTGCTGGAGAAGATCGCCAGGAAGCTGGCCGGGCTACTCTGATTTGTGCGCCCGGCAGAGGCACTGTCTTGTGGGGCAATGATAGGCAATGATGATGGGTGATGACCTTCGCCCCTCGACCTTCGCCCCTCGACCCCTCGACCCCCACGAGTCTCCTGCCTGTTTGTTCACCAAGAGGGCGTAATCTTGAATCCTAGTCCACGACCAGGTAGAATCGAATGGTCCACTTGTTTCGGGTCTCGTCCATCAACTCCAGGTCGAATGGAATGCTCTCGCCTGACGAGGCTGTATCGAACACGTTCAATATGAAGCTGAACCCGGAAGTCGTGCACGAAGGGTCTACATGGTAACATCTACCGTATTCGGTATCCCCTCCAGCCATGGTCGGCCAGTCCGCCTGACGGGCGTGTATGTTCACATGGCTGCTGCTGGAGGTCAGCGTGCCTCTCAAGCCGTCCAGGCGACACGGGTTCGTGCAGCTATTGGTGAGCCACACCCTGATCTTCACCGAGGACGTGTTCCTTGGTATGTGGCCCGTCATGGAGCAACCGTCTGTCTGGTAGCACTCGGTGCGATCCATGATCGGGTTACCCGGGTGATCAGCAGCCTCCAGGGAAAAGGTGTCGGTCCACTCGTTCATGTGCTCGTCGTGCATGGTGAGGAGGAAGTCAAGCGTGTCTCCGGTGCCTACGCCGTCGGCTACTACGAACTCGAATGAGTAAGATGCGGTGCCACCCGGATCGGTGTTGTCGCCGTACTCTATGTCGTTGCTTCCAAGGGTGTGGAAGTCCGCGTTGGGCTTGGTTATCTTCTGCACGTCCTGGTCCTGTGTGGACAGGACAGCCGTCACCGAGTCGGCCCTGGACGTGCCGTGGTTCTTTACGGCCAGATTGAGCTGTATGGTCTCGTTCTGGCTTATAAGCTCGTCGTCGTTGTCGTCCTTGTACACGACAGCCCTTTCGAAGCGCAGGTCCCCTTTGTGCTTCTCCACCGTCTTCTCGAAGGGGATGCCCCACTGGTTACCCTGGTCGTCGGCAAGGTCCAGTTGGAACGGGATCTTGGTGCCGGCAGGTGTGTTCTCCTTTACCTTGAACCTGAAGGTGAAGGAGGCGGTGCACTCGTTCTCGCCCGGGTGATCGCAGGCACCCTCGACCGTGTCACCTGCAGAGATGACGCCGAAGTCAGCGTGGGTGAAGATCATCTGCTCCACTGCGTCGCTAGTGGTGGACACGTCGCCGGTGACGCCGTTGGCGTCGCCGGTGCCATCGTTCTTGACCCACACCTGCAGGGATACATCTTCGCCCGTGTTTATCGTCTCGTCGTCATTGTCGTCCTTGATAACTATGGTGCGATCCAGCGCCAGGTGGGCGCCCGTGGCCTTCACTTCCACCTGGAACCGTGTCTTTGTTCGGCCCCCGCCGTCCCAGAACAACTCCAGCTCGAAGTCAATTATATGGCCGGGCTCCACGTCCCCCACGTGGAAGCTTACGGAATAATTGGGTCCTCCGCCGTGGGCGGTGCTATCCCCATAAGCCTCTTCTCCCCTGTATAGCCTGCCGCCGAAGTCTGCCTGGCCCACCTTGATCTCCACTGCTTCGTCCTGGGTGGTGAACACGCCCTTGACGTTGTCTATCCACTCGCCGCGTGCGTCGTTTCGGATCCACACCGTCAGCCCCACCGTCTCGTTCTTGTTGACCGCGCCGTCGCGGTTGTCGTCGAAACTCACCATGCTCTTGGAATACTTGACCTGCTGGCCAGCCTCGAGCAGGTCCAATGTAAAGGTGACGGTATCGCGGCCTAGGCCGGAATCGGTCACGTCCAGTGTGAGCTTGAGGGTTGCAGGTGCCTCGGCCTCGCCGGAGATCTTGATCTCGTACGAGTAATCGCTCATCGAGCCCTGGCCCAGCCCCTTGCCGGAAGAGCCGGACAGCAAGGCCCAAAGGTAGCGCATCCCTTGGTGACCGTGACACCCTGCTCGGATGTCTCCAGGACACCGATCACGTCCACTGCCGGGTCCTTGTCCGCATTTTTCAAGGTTACCAGGAGCCTGACCGTATCGCCCGGGTTGACCACGCCGTCGCCTCCACTGTCCCAGGCAACTTCCACGCCGGTCACATCGAAGGAATGCTGGTGCATGGATCCTGTGTATGGCTCGCACGTGCCGCCAGTATCCGTGTCTGTATCCGTGTCTGCATCCGTGTCTGCATCCGTGTCTGTATCCGTGTCTGCATCCATGTCTGTATCCGTGTCTGTATCCGTGTCTGTATCCGTGTCTGTATCCGTGTCTGTATCCATGTCGGCATCCGTGTCTGTATCCGTGTCTGCATCCGTGTCTGTATCCGTGTCTGTATCCGTGTCGGCGTCAGCCGAGCTGCGGTGGCAGGTGCCGTTGATGCACGTGTAACCATCAGGACACTCGGGCGGCGAATCTGCACAGGCCATGTCCGCCGAGTCCGGGTCGAGCACCAGCGAGCAGGAGGATGGTGCCAGGAGGCAGGATGCAAAAGCCATTGTCATTGCCAAAACCATTTGTGGCCTGTGCAGCACCATCGCCTCCTCCTGCAACTGCGAAAACTGCGAAAACCAGGGCCAACACGCCCCAACCAGCCCCTTTTCTACCGGGCCAGCTTACTCCATAACATTGTTTTGTCCTTGTCAGCAAGGTGCTCTATGCGGCGCACCTCGTGGTTGACCCGCTGGTCGGGCCCGCAATGATGGGGACGGAGGCAGCTATCCCACGGAAATCACGACAGCATTACATATCTGGCGCCGGACCATGCATTATTTTTTGGGCTCTCAATTTCGTAAAAAATATTTAAGAGAACGAAACAGCCCTGCGGCAATGCCTTGTCAAAGCCGTATTGTTTTCACCGGTCCCGGTCTTGCCCGGATTGAAAATGCCCAATGATATTGCGAACAAAACAGCCTCCGTCCCCATCCACCCACCCATCCACCCATCGTCCCCATCCACCCATCGCATCGGTCCCCATCGCATCGCGTCCCCATCGCATCGCGCCATCGCATCGGAGTTGGCCCATCGAGTTGCGTCCCCATCAAGTTGCGCCCATCGGGTTGGTCCCCATCGGGTTGCCTCCTCGAGTTCCCTTGAGTTTCATAGCACTTCAGTCAGCAAGCAAACCTAATCTCTTGCCAACGGATCAAAGAGCTCGTAAATAGAAAAAATAATACAGTGGCCCAAAGTCACTGCAGGAGAACGAGTGGAGTATGGTCACATGAAAGGTATTTTCATTTCAGCGAGTAATACAGGTGCGGGAAAAACCAGGATAGCATCAGCCC
>JAADFL010000014.1 GCA_013152945.1 Deltaproteobacteria bacterium
GCAGTGCAGGTCTCGGCCTTGTTCTCCTCCTTGGGCTGGGCCTCTTGAGAAGAAGGAAATAGCACGGCATTATTACCCCACATTCCCTTATTATCAGGGCCGCGGAGCAAAACCGCGGCCCTTGATTTTGTACAATAACAGTCGACATGGACACCATGTTTCACTTGACACCGAGTGTCAGTAAATTCATGCTTCCTCTATGAAAAAAGGTTCGTGCCCGAGGTATAGAAAACAGGAAATAATACTCTTTTCGGTGGAAAGATATTTAATGGAGAACATACGGAATGAGAGATCGTATTGATGCAGCAGGAACATGTCGAATATCGATTTATTTTAACAGCACCGGCTAACCGGAACCGGGTATGGATCACACGCCTTGGATCCTGCAACAACAACTGTATATTCTGCAACCAGGAAGAATATCTGGCAAATCGAGATGTGTTTTCCTGTAATTCCCCGTTGTGCCTAATCGAAAAAGTCGAGTGCACGAGCTTGGGACAGGACACGGAGATCGTGTTAACCGGGTCGGAAATGACCATGTTGCCATGGCTATGCGAACTGGTAACAGCCCTTTCGAAACTTTACACAGGCAAAATTACCCTGGAAACCAACGGCCGAATGCTCGCCTATGAGAGGTATGCGGAACACCTGGCACAATGTGGTGTTTCACTGTTTTCCATTTCCCTGCATTCCATGGACCAGGCAATCCACGACCAAATAACCAGGACGAGCAGCAGTTTCGCCCAAACAATGCAGGGCTTGAATAATGTTGGCCGTTTGGGGGCCGCATGGGAAATAAGGTGTTCATTGACCAGGGCTAATTTGATTTCGCGAGAACTCCAATCAATTGCCGGGTTGGTATCAAACAAGGAAGGTTTGGGAATATCCTTTTCACTTTCTGCAAAACGCTCAACAGGTCCTTGTTTGAAGGATTGCGGCGAGGCTGTACGGCCGGCTATTGCAATGGCCCTGGACAAGGGGGGAATATACGCAGGTGTTAAGGGCTTGCCCTTTTGCATGCTCCGGGGCCTGGAATCATGCGTACAAGATTTCGATCCATTGGACCTGCATAAATACCATGGAATGGAAACACCATCAGACAAATGTGTTAAGTGTGCCATGCTTGCGGATTGCGGCACTGGCAGATATGGACTCTTGCTAAAGCAGGATTCGGCGGACATCACTCCGTTGACCGGTTTAAAGTATGTTTTCATCCCGCTGTCCGGTCCATGTGACAATCATTGCATCTTTTGTTGCAAGGGAGACTCTGGCGGCAAGGCGGTTGAACCGGTTCAACCGGTAATGAAAGCCATTCGGCGGTTCGATGCGTCCCGAAAGCTGAAACCGCTCATCGGAGGCACTGAACCCCTGATCCATCCCGGGCTGTTCCCATTATTGCATGAGCTCAAAGCAACCGGTTTTTCGGGCATCGAGATACAAACAACCGGCCGCCGGCTGAGCTCCATGTACATTATCAATAAACTTGCAGCGCTTGAAATAAAGGGTTTCCACATTCCAATATATGGTTCAACAAGCGAAATACATGACAAGATCACCTATTCCAAAGGAAGTTTCAAAGACACGGTACAAGGAATAGGAAATGCTTTGAACAATGGATTCCAAGTTCATCTGCATACATTGCTGCTTGTCCAAAATAAGGCACAATGGCAAGAGGTCGGCAAGTTTGCCAAACAAGAGTTCGGTTTGAACGTCACGTACCTCATGCCCTTTCCAGATACAGAGGATGCTTCGAAATATAAGACGTGTGTTCCAAGGTTTTCCGACGTACCAAGGAATTTGCTTGAAAACATGGATATCGGTATTCCCTGTATACAAAATCCCGACAAAAAAAATGGAATTCTCAAACCGTCCATGAGGGAAACAATGATTCTCCTTGTACCACCGAAGCGGAGAAGCACATGGGTAAAGCTTTCAACGTGCTCGAAGTGTTCAGTGAATTCATCATGCACCGGTATATGGCCAGGCTATCTCGAGGTATATGGTGATTCGGAATTCAAGCCCATTTTAAGCAATCCTTGATAATTCGGGCCTGTAATTTCATATATATAATTCAATGATTGAATGCCTTTGCCAGGGCAACCAGGATTCCCTGGGCCGACATATCGACCAGTGTTGTATAAATGCCCCCGGCCAATCTTGCAATCTCTCTGCCCATACCGGGTTCTTGCCAAGTCGCATCCGTGTCCATAAAAATGAAGGGAAATTTCTCTTTTGCCACTGCTGCCGCCGCCAAGCGGGCTTCTTGAACCGCATCACCGGATCTTATCGGCGAGTTTGGCTTGCCGTCTGAAATCACCACCATTACCGGGACCGATCCTTTCATCCTTGTACGCTCCCGCCTTAATTCACCGACAGCCTTTTCAATACCAGCAGCCAGGGGTGTCTTTCCGCCGGCAGGCAAACGGCTCAAGTACCGGCGCGCCTGATCCACACTGTTTGTCAGCGGCAGGAGCAACTTTGCCTCAACTCCCCGGAATGTCACTAATCCCACCCTGTCACGCTTTCGGTAGGCATCTGTCAGGATTGACAAAACAGCAGCCTTTGCTTCTCTCAAGCGCTGATTCTTGCGCATCGATCCACTGGCGTCTACTACGAACATTATTGAGGCTCCAATCCGCTTTTCTCTTATCTTCTCTCTCCAATCCTGGTTTTCGAATTTCATGGTTCCGGTCATGTTGTCTTGAAGGGCCATGCTCCTTTGGACCTGGTATGGTGCTGCCGCGATGATGGTTGCAGTCAAGGCCGGATCCCTTACCTTTTTTGTTGCCGGCCTTCTGGAACCGGTCATTGTTCCCTTTGCATCCAAGCTTTCGGCTCTTAACCTCCTGCCTGTTGCCGAGGAACCGCCTGCTGTGAAGGGCCTGAAGGAAAGGCCGGATTTCATCTTGAAAGCATGATCTGGTTCATCAATGGAGAGGTCGTTGATGTCCAGCTTGGGATGAGCGATTACTTTTTTTTTTCAGAAAAGGAAACCGGTGATTCCAGATCACTGGCCGGTCTTTGCTTCATCCTTTCAATGGTTTGTCGTACCTGGCCCAGGGCTTGAGGAGAATCGTCGAAAGGACTTTTCCTCAACCTGTGGGGATAGGCCAATTCAGCGGCGGCAAATAGATGCTCATCTTCAACTTTGGTACGCCCTGCCAATGCAGCCAAACCACAGGCCGCCTTCACAGCGGCAATCTCGGCACGATGTCCGTCAACACCCAGTTCTTCCGAAAGTCTTGCAGCCTTTTCCAGGATGGCATTTGACGGTTTGATATCTGAAATCATTTTTCTTGCCATGACGATTGAATCTGACAGGCGCTTTTCCTGATCAGTCCACAAAGAACAAAACTTTGAAGGGTCTCTTTCAAAGTCAAGGATTCGTCTCAGGACCTCGACTCTCTGGTCATGTCTATCAGCAGCGCTGACCTCGACCGAAAGATCAAAGCGATCTGTGAGTTGGGGCCTCAAGTCACCCTCTTCCGGGTTCATCGTGCCGATCAAAATCAAACGGCTTGGGTGTGCATTACGCACACCCTCTCTTTCTACTATATTGGTTCCAAAAGCTGCTACGTCCAAAAGCAAATCAACAATGTGGTCGGGCAATAAGTTTACCTCGTCGATGTACAATATACCACGGTTGGCTTCAGCCAGGAGACCGGGGCGATATCTTCTCTTTCCCTCCTTGATCGCCGATGTCAGGTCGATATCGCCTGTAATCCGATCCTCCGTGCAACCTACCGGCAGGTTGACAAACGGCATCGGGCGTTGGACGATTTCGATGTCTTGGCCTGATTTCAGAAGGCCGATGCACGATTCACATGCCGAGGCCGGATCATCCGGATCGCAACCATAGGGACAACCCTTTATAGCCTGTTGTACCGGCATCAGCTTGGTAAGGGCCCTTGCAACGGTGGATTTCCCAGTGCCTCTTTCTCCCCGAATGACAACGCCCTTTAAACCGGGGTGAACCAGGCACAATAGCAGAGCATTCTTCAAAGTTTCTTGATTTACAATAGCGGAAAAAGGAAATCCGGGATTATCCGAGCCCAACGACATTAATTTTCTCCGCTAAATCTTTCCACCTGCCGAAACAATCAAACAATTCCCGGCCTATCATGCCCGTGCTCTGGTTGTTCATCCTGAATGCCAAGAAAATATTCGGCTTCCCGGACTATGGTATTCCAAATCTCCCTTTCCAACTCTGAAATGCTCCTGCAATATGATTCCAGGTTGTCTTTGAACAATATGACTCTTACCTCTCCTTTAACATCTCCGCCTTCAATCTCGTGCTGCTCAAAAAATCCGGGGGCTCTCGGGTCCACGCCATCCTCCACCAGTTCCGGGGTCGGCCGTCCCTGTACCACGATGTCCACGTTTCCGAGTTTTTTTGACAATTCGTCCGGCAGACTCTCAATCACCCTGTCCGCAAGGTTTTCGAATTCCTCGACAGACAATTTACTACTATTCGGAGATTGAGCCATACTTTCCAACTCTAAAACCCTTTGAAATTCCCATACAGCCTCTTCTTCCTCGCCCCGCTTAAGGTGAACAAGTGCAAGGGCATAGTGGTTTTCCGGGTTGCCTTCTTCCCGTTCTATCAGGTCCGTCAACTCTATGAAGGCCTCATCCAGTCTTCCGGTCTCAAAAAGAACCCTTGATCGAAGTTGCATGTAATCGGAGCGCAGGTGCATTGGTCCCGAAATACTATCCAGGTCTTCCATGGCCTCTTCGGCCTTTCCCATGTTCAGCATGGCGTCGGCACGCATTATTCTCGCCAGGGAAACCGCCTCGACCTCTTCTTTCCCCTTGACCCGTGAATCGATTATACCAGATGCAATCCGCGCAGCTTCTTTGAAATCCCTCGAATAATCCAAGTGGGTTTCAACTGCGGACAAAGCGGCCTCGAAGTAATCCGGCTCTATTTTGGCCGCCCTCTCGAACAATGCCAGTGCTTCATCAAGGGCGCCGAGTTCCTTCAATGCCCTGCCCAACAGCGTCAGGGCTTCGGGCTCGCTTGGGAAAAAAGCAAGAACCTCCTTGGCCGTCCTTCTGGCACTTTCGAAATCACCTTCAAGGATCTTTTCCCATCCCTTTTTCAACAATGCACTTGCATCTTCATCTTTCATAATCAGTAAGTTCTCCCGCCCCAATTGCTATGGTGATAATAACGCTGTTCAGGTACAAAGAGCTTAGTCACCATTTTTCTCATCTTCATCACCGGCAGTGTTGTTACCATCCTCGCTATTCGTTCCCCGGTCATCTTGCCCGTGATCACCGAAATCAGCCGGGGGGCCGAGTCTGGATGGTTGGCGATCTTCTTTTTCAACTCCTGTTGCGCCCGGTTGGTTTTCCTCTGCCGCGGCTTTTGTGGCAAGCTCGCCCAAACGTGAATAGAGCGTCCCAAAAACACTTTTTCCAAAAGAAACCGATTTAAGATATTGCATGTACCAGTCATCTTTTTCAGAGAATTGATCCTCGGTCAGAACATATCCGATTTCCGTATCGAAAAGGTTTACTACAGCATTGAGTTTGCCGCCCAGTAAGTCCTTTACCGGTTCAGCAGCCTCTCTCGAAAATTCGCCGGGAACGAGGGCAATTTTTACCGGGCCGATCTCCAGGAAACCTAACCTGGTGGACATCTCGGCGGACTGCTTCGGAGTTCGACCGAATATTACACCCGTCCTTCCAGCGAGCAGTAAAAGCTTGCTTTCGACCTTTAATTTCACCCTGGCGAGCCGCAAGCGTAATCTGGGTGACTCCAGTTCGATTCCCTTTTCCACAAGCCCCTGAAAAGCAGTCTCTGCCAAGGCCCGCCCTGTTTGACGTTTATGCCAAAACCTGTTCCTGAGTGAACCGCTGTATACCGGCTCAGGCTCTCTTCCTGCAAGCGGCCCCATTGTCACGAGTCCAGTGCCTCCCCGTATCCACTCTATGAACTTGCAGACCTCGCCCGGCCAATCCGCGCTGATGAGTTGATTTCTTTCCCATAATGTTTCAGCATGACAGTCGTAGTGTATCCATGTGGCAATCGCATCACCGTTCTTGTCATCCGCGGACATAACAAAGATGGTATCTTTTTGTTGGGCTGCTTGCGCGGCCGGAATCTTATACAAACGCCTGCATATCCTGCCCGGTGCCTTTACGCGGGCAGCCTTCAACTCGGCAGGAACCGCTGAATTTGCCGCGCGATGCACCGCCAGGGCGGCCATTCGTTCTACGAACCTCAAATAATCGGGATCCACGCCGCACCTTACAGGAACAAGCTTAAACAGCGCCGGGCCCCAATAACCGATGGTATCTGGGGCATCATGATTGTGAACCGCAACCACCAGGATGTTCTCCGGGTGTTCGGCGCTGGCCATTGCGCCTATCCTTGCGGACGTTTCCGAAAGGACGCCGATGACATCCAAGGTTACCAGCGCAACGGCCTTTTCGGGATCAGCAAGGACCAATGCTCTGGCGAATATCGGGTCAGCTACGCCACGGGCCTCTCGCTGCGGGCCGAATCCGGCCATGTACATCCCCTTTGGATACCTTGGTGTGATATCCACGGCTGCAGAACCGGCAAGCAATGTACCTGCGGCCTTGGCCCGTTCGACCAGGTGGTCGAAAGGATAACCTTCAATAGGCGCGGATTCAATATTTTCAAAATCCGAAGCCTGAAGTAAACCAGGCATGGATACTGCTAAAAAAAACACAAGGACAGACACTAACCTGAAGCAGTTGGCAATAGTTTTTTTCAGCATTTCGATCATATTGCCGAAGGATCGGGGTGATTGGCAAAGCGTAACAACAAAGTCATACCTGCAGGTATTTCGAGGAGGAGCGCCGCAGCCGGTCGATTCGAGAGCCGACGGGGGGCGGAAAATATTATTGACAAGGGCTCCAGTCATTTCATCCTCCGACCGTCTCCAGCAATTCGAGCGCAGGAGACCTCATTACCCTTGAATCGCTCCCTATCAGACCAAGACTCTTGATGCAAGGATAGAGTCGCTGGCAATATCGGGTTCCCCATCACGTTGGTTATTCAACTCTCATTTTTTGTTGAACAACTCTTCCTGTCCGTCTGCGCCTTTTGGATCGAAGCAGCGCCTGCACCTGGCCTCGTACCTGTCTCCTGCACCGATCTCTACCCTCGAATCACCGCCATGAATCCTCTGTGATCGGTTGGCCGGGTTCCCACAACGGACACAGATTGCCAGCATTTTATCTATATATTCAGCTACTGCGAGAAGACTTGGAATGGGTTCGAAAGGCTTTCCCGTATAGTCCTGGTCCAACCCGGCGACAATCACTCTCACACCCCGGTTCGCCAAAGTTTCGCAAACCCCGACCAACTCCATGCCGAAGAACTGGGCTTCATCTATGCCTACCACCTCGGTCTTGGGATCGACCTTTGAGAGAATTTCTTCCGCTCTCTCAATCGTCAAAGATGCCAGTCTTTCACCGGAATGACTGCCGATCTCAGTCTTTGACCACCGGTCGTCCATGGTAGGCTTGAAAACCTGTACTCTTTGTCTGGCTATGACCGCCCTATTCACCCTTCTTATGAGTTCTTCGGTCTTTCCGGAAAACATGCTCCCGCATATTACTTCGATCCAACCTGTTTCAACCGGTATCCTGGGCAAATCATCATCTCCCGTCGGCTTGAAAGCGTACAAGCAGCCTATTATAGTCTGTGGGGCTGTCAATATCGTCCAGCACAGCCGGATCGTCAACAACTAGTCGATAGAGTGAGCCTTTTTTATCCGCCAAGGCAATAATGTCCCGGGCCGAGTGTACCTCGTCTGACTTGAATTCACCGACAAAGGCCCCCCCGAAAAGGACCGGGTGACCCGATTTTCCATGGTAGATCGGCACTACCACGTTGTCATGCGAAGCATGTTCCAGCATTCTTTTGATAACAGCCTCTGATACTACCGGACAATCAACCGGCCACATCAGCATGGAAAAATAATCATTGGTATCCGGTACCAACATTTTTGATACAGCATCTTTTATCCCGCCTACGGGACCAAGTTCAGGCCTGGTATTTATCAGCAGCCTGGCTTTTTCCGCGAGTAGTGGTAACAATTCACTGTCCGATGACGAAACCGTTACCACTATGTCCAGCAAGCCTGCGCAGGCACCTGTTTCGAGGATTTTTTGAATGAATGTCCTGCCTCCTATCTTAAGGAGCGCCTTGGTCCGGCCCATTCTCGTCGAACTACCGGCCGCCAGAATCAATAAGACAGTTTTCATGGCTACAGCCTTGCTCCCTCATCGATCAACAGCCTTTCAGCCAACTTGGTACCCAGAAAAGTAATTGCGTTCAACTCCTCCTGACCGAAATTCTGTCTCCCCATCCTGTTTACGAGCTCCATCGCACCGAAAATACGCCGATCGGCTTCCAAGGGCGCATAGAGCACGTTCAACACATCGGTTGATAATCTCTCACTGATTTCAGCCACCATAGTGGGATCATCCATTTCCGAAAGGACCATGCCTACGCCCTCTTCAATGGTGAAGCCGAGTAAACCCTGACCTTGTTCCAATCTATGTCCAAGCAACTTTTCCGCCCAAGGTCCCCTTGATGTGGAATAGAACAGGTCATCATTATTGATATCCGCCAGTATTATGGATCCACCTTCTGAATCCACCTTATCCAGAGCCAAATCAAGGCAGAAATCTATTGCATCCTGCAGTGACATTGCGCCCAAAAGTGCGGCATCTTCGAAAAAGGATTCAAGCAATTCTTCTGCCGAAGGAATTTCCTCCGGCTCCAAAAACTCGAGACCTGGTTCCGATACTTCCTCCTGCTGCTGTGTATGCGCAAAGACTTCTTCCCTTGGAAGATGTGCTGCTACCTCAGGCAATTGAGGAGGTTCTTCCATTAGTTCAGGTGACGGCGTTGCAGGTTGGGCAATGGATAGGGCATCCTTTTTTGCCGCCTCTGCGGCAGTGAGTTCCTTTACCCTGAATACCCTGTTTGATTTTGGATGATTTATCACCATAGAGCCATCATCTTTACGTTCCACCATGATGTTCTTTACCGAATCCTGGGGCTCACCGATTCTTCCCAGGCCGGAACGAACAGCAGCTATCCAGCTCGGAGCCATCAGTGTTATCGTGTAGTCTGCAGTGGAATTATCTCCTGCCGGTATGAAAACTTGGAAATGCTTTAGCATCTCCTCCCTGGTCTTTTTTCGTTGCGGCAGTTTCGTTTTTTCGACAGAACTTTTGGATTTGGGAGCAGGCTTTTCCTGTCTTTTAGTCTCTTTTCGTGATTCGCAAAGGGAACCAGGTGAACTTTTTTCGTATTTTGATACAGACTGTTGCATATGATCGTCTGCTTCCTTGGAAACCGAAGATCCAGTTTCAGCTTCAATTTGTCTGACAATGAATATTCGTCCACTTTTCGGATGACTTACACGCATGCTCCCGTCTTGGCCCTTCTCGACCATGATATTTTTGACCGTGCTCGAATCCTCTCCCTTGAGGCTCAGGGCCTGCTTGAAAGCCATTACCCAGGATGATGCATCGACCCTTACTGCATTGCTTTCCGAGCCCACCCCTTCGTTTTCAGGAATAATTACCTCGAAGATAGACATGTCAACCCTCCTAGAATCAAACACCATGATTCTACATTGTTCTTGTATCCCAAAGGAACCTTCCCGAGCAAGTTCCCCTTGCCAACCAACCGCCCCCCCCGGGCCCGTCCGGGCCCGTCCCCACCCACGTTGATTTTCTTCCTGCCTGATTTTTTTGTAATTACAAGTATCTATGGCATGACGCGTGCAAGCCTGTCATGCAAA